>DASTRD010000194.1:0-70015 GCA_035761425.1 Povalibacter sp. | reverse complement strand
TTCGCGGCTATTCGTTCGCCGACGCTGCAGACTGATCCTGGCCTGCACGTTCGGCGGTGCGGCGCGCCAGATCCAGCGACACTTCGCGCATGGCGTTCTCGAAAGCCGCAGCCACTGCTGACAGGCGATTTTCACGCGCGGGCTGCGAAGCGGTGACCGGCATGACTTCGATCAGATTGCGATCGCGAATGCGTACCAGGCGACCGATCAAGGTCACGTGTGCGACGGGAGCGGAACTGCCGTTCGCATACTCCGCCTGGAAATCGCGAACCTCGACATCGAGAAGATAATCGCTGGAGACCCGCGCCTGTTCGGTGGCGACGCTGCGGAACAGTTTCTGATCCTGAAAGGTGATCACCAGAAAATCCTGCACCGTCTCGAGCACCGTCCCGCGCCACAGTGCGCCACGGTAATAGTCGAGTTCATGCCCGCGAATGGTGGCAATGGCATCGGTGTCGAGACCGGGCGCGACGTCGGGCCGCCCAATGGCGATATCCACTGCGGCAGCGATGGTGGTCGATGGCGTCGTGGCAGGCGGCGGAGCTGCAATGACATAGCGCGTCGGTGCCGGCAATTCACTCTGAAACAGCGAGCCGCCGCAGCCTGCCGACAGCAGCGCAGCCAGAACAACGATGGTGAAGCGACCGCTGCGTCCGCGTGCAGCCTGCGGTGCGTAGCCTGTAATCCGTTTTGTCATTTCGCGATCTCGACGCCGCCGGCCGGTGGCTCATACAGAATCTGCGAGGGATTTTCCTTGAGGCTGCGCGACAGGTCGCGAAATTCGCGCGCTGCCGAACGCGTTTCGCGCACCAGTCGTTCGAGCTCGAACAGCCCGTTGTTGGCGAAGTGACCCAGCTGCACTTCGCTGCTCTGAGTGAAGCGATCGATGCGTGCCGAGGCCGATGCCAGGTCATCCGCTACTTTGCCGACCTTCTGCACCGCCGCGAGGATTTCAGGGCGGCTGTCAGTGGTCAGGCCGCGAAGTTCCTGTGCCGCACTGTGAATCTCAACGACGGTGGACTGCATTTCCTCCACCAGCTTCGTGACTTCACGCGAAGTCTGCGGCAGACCGGCGGACGCGGTGCGGATATCGGCAAGCGTTCCCGACAACGCCTTCAGGTTGTCGTCCGAGAGCACGCGCCCGACGCGCTCGAGCAGCGAGTTGGCCTTCGACATCAGTTCCGGCAGGCTGGCGATGAAGGCATCGAAATCCGAAGCCACCGATTCGATGACCGGATAGCGTTTGCCCTGCTCGAGCTTCGCCGTCTTGTCCAGATCCGGCACTTCCTTGAGATTGATGTAGAGCAGACCTGTCACGCCCTGCAGTCCGAGGCTGGCGCGTGTGGCCGAGGAGATGGGCGCTTCGCGATCGATTTCCGCGGTCACAATCACGCGGCCCGGATTGTCATGATCGATATCGATACGACGTACCCGGCCCACGTCGACGCCCAGATAGCGCACCGGACCGCCCCGCTCCAGACCGCTGACGCTGCCCGCGAAATAGATCTCGTACATCTCGTAGTCGCGCGAATCGCTCGCGTCGGTGTACCAGAGCACGAAGCCGACAGCCATGGCCGTAACCAGCAGTATGAAGGCGCCGACGGCGACGTAATTGGCTTGGCGTTCCATGGGAGGCTACCGGCGACTGGCTGCAGGCGATGGCCAGAACACACCGCTGCCAGCGGTTCCCGTCCGGATCTGACGGCCGTCTGGCGTCTGTCGCCCGTCGCCTGTCGCCCGTCCGTTCCTCATTTTCTCTGCTCCGTCGTATTCACCGCCCGCGCCCGCGGGCCATGAAAGTATTCCTGAATCCACGGATGCGGGTTGGCCATGATGCCTTCGAGCGTATCGACCACGATTTTCCTGTCAACGAGCACGGCCACCCGATCGCAGGTGGTGACCAGTGTATCCAGATCGTGGGTAATCATGACCACCGTCAGATTGAGGCCGCGCTGCAGGTACATGACGAGCTGATCGAATTCGGCAGCGGAGATCGGATCCAGACCCGCCGTCGGCTCGTCGAGAAACAGCAGCGTCGGATCCAGCGCCAGTGCCCGTGCCAGCGCCGCGCGCTTGATCATGCCGCCGGAAAGCTGCGACGGCAGCTTGGCCCCGGCATCCGGCTCGAGCCCCACCATGCGCAGACGCAACTCTGCCAGCGCCGCCAGTGTTGCTTCCGATGCGGCGAAGTATTCGTGAATGGGGAGCTGGATGTTCTGTGCCACCGTGAGCGAACTGAACAACGCACCCTGCTGGAACGTGACGCCATAACGGCGCTTTACCGCCAGCAGTTCCGGCTCGGACATCTGCATGATGTCCTTGCCCTCGATCTCCACCACGCCTGATTGCGGGCGATGCAGTCCCAGCATGGTCCGCAGCAACACTGACTTGCCTGAGCCCGATCCGCCGACGATGCCCAGCACCTCGCGCGGATACACATCGAGATTCACGCCGTCGTGCACGAGCTGCTCGCCGAAGCGATTGACGACGTTGCGTACGGAAATGACCGGAGGGTCACTACGTTTGCCGGCCACTGGCAACTGCTCTGAATCGGACGCAGACGCCATCACGCAACCCCGCAGCCACGGGCTGCCTGGCCGGCAGATCGGTTGGCCGGTCTGTCAGCCGGCTCAGAAGTCGAGCTGCACATACACCACCGCAAAGATCGCGTCGGCAAAGATGACCAGGAAGATCGATTGCACCACGGCAACGGTCGTGAGGCGGCCGAGTTCGCGCGATGAATCGCGCACCTGCATGCCGCGATAGGTACCGACCATGGCGATCAGCAGCGCAAAGACAGGCGCCTTGATCAGACCTGCCCAGAACGTCGTGGGCGCAAGCGCTGCCTGCACGCGCGGAATGTACTGGGTCAGCGAGATATCGAGCAGCGTCGAGGACAGCAACGCGCCGCCCGCCAGGCCCATCGCATCGGCAACGATGGTCAGCAGCGGCAACGCGATGACGAGCCCGATCAGTCGCGGCAGGACCAGCACTTCGAAAGAGTCGACACCCATCGAACGCAGCGCATCGATTTCTTCATTGAGACGCATCACGCCGATCTCCGCCGCGAAAGCGCTGCCCGAGCGACCCGCCACGATGATGGCCGTCAGCAGCACACCCATTTCGCGCAGCACGGCAATAGCCACCAGGTCGACGGTGTAGATCTCCGCGCCGAACTGTTGCAGCTGCTGTGCGCCGAGATAGGCGACGATGACACTGATCAGGAATGCGATCAGCGAGACGATGGGAATGGCCTGAATGCCGGTTTCGAAAACGTGCCGCGTGACCGAAGCCAGGCGCAGATGCCGGATGCTGCGCAGTGAGCTCAGCAGGGTGACGGCAATACGACCGAAGAATCCCACCGCATCGCGAAGCTCGCCGAACTGACGTACGGCGCCGCGACCGATCCAGGCGAGACCGTGATGCAGCGGTGTGTCCAGGCCATCTGCGGTCTGCCTGAGTTTGCGCTTGCTCCCGCTCTCCCCTTCCATCTCGCTGAGGAACTGGAAATGCGCCGGCGCCTCGCCGATGAAGTCGACCTGTGCGCCTGCCGCCCGCGCAGCGTTCAGTCGTCGCTGCAGCATCCAGGCGGCGGAGAGATCCAGCGAGGCCAGAGCGCTGCAATCGACCTGCAGTTTGTCGACCGAAGTGGGCAACTGGGCGAGCGCAGCCTCGATGTCAGTGACGTTGTCGATGCGCCAGTCGCCACTCAGGTGCAGCGTCAGCCCATCGCCGGTTTGTTGCGATTCGAGTAGCACGTGGCGTCAGGTCGCGTCCGGGGCAGAGCGCATCGTAGCAGTTGACGCAGCGATGAATAAGGCGCGGATGAGCTGTGCTTCACCATGGCTCGTGCTCATTCATGATGGGGCGCTGACCAATGAACCGGCTGCCCCGCACCAGCTACAGGTCAGCCGGCGATGCGCACCGGGGCCGGGACGGATTTTTCCAGTGCTTCGACGAAGCGTCGCGACCAGGTGGCGATATCGTTGCGCCGAAGCACCTCGAGCATGTTCGCGTGCCGTTCGCGCCGCTCGCCGCGCGGCATGGACAAGGCCACCTTTATCGCGTGGCCCACGGCGCGAACATCGTAGGGATTCACCAGCAGTGCCGCGTCGAGTTCGCGTGCCGCACCCGCGAGTGTCGACAGGATCAGCACGCCGGGATCTTCCGGATTCTGTGCGGCGACGAATTCCTTGGCGACGAGATTCATCCCGTCACGCAGCGGAGTCACGAGTCCGACGTTGGCGGCACGCAGCATGCCCATGAGTGTGGCGTGCGGGAAATTGCGATTCAGGTAGCGAATGGGGGTCCAGTCGGTGTCGGCGAAGCGCCCGTTGGTGCGACCCGTTGCCTGCTCCAGCGACTGGCGGATCTCCGCATAGGCACGCACATCCGTGCGCGACAGCGGCGCGATCTGCAGATAGGTGATATGTCCCGAGTACTGGGGATAGGCCTCGAGGAAATGCTGATAGGCGGAAAAGCGTTCGACCAGACCCTTGCTGTAGTCGAGCCGATCCACGCCCATCATCAGCTGCCGGCCCATCAGGCTGTCATACATGCGGCGCACGACATCCGAGGACATCGCCTGGAATGCTTCGGCCTGCAGGGTATTGACGTCCACACCGATCGGAAACACCTCCGCGCGCACGGTGCGCTCGCCGATGCGAATGCGGCCGTCGGAGCGGATTGCTTCCTTGCCGAACAGATGCGTGATGCCGGCGTGGAAAGCCGTCAGGTCGTTTTCGGTCTGGAAGCCGACGACGTCGTAATGAGTCAGGTCATGCAGCAGATCGGCGTACGGCGGCAGAACGCGCAGCATCTCGATATTGGGAAACGGGATGTGCAGAAAGAATCCCAGCGGGCGCCGCACGCCGCGTTCGCGCAGCTGCCGGCCGAGAGGAATCAGGTGATAGTCGTGAACCCAGATCAGATCCTTGGGCTGCAGCAGCGGCAACAGACGCTCGGCGAACAGCTGGTTGACGCTCTGATAGGCATCGTGCTGCTCGGTGCTGTAGCGCATGCCTTTCAGGAAGTAATGAAACAACGGCCAGAGAACTTCGTTGGCGTAACCGTTGTAGTACAGATCGAATTCGCGGCGACGCAGTTCGATGGTCGCGTAGGTGACGCCTTCACGGACTGTCAGCGCCGGATCGCCCGGTTCCTTGTCGATAGTCTCGCCACCCCAACCGAACCAGAGTCCGCCCGTGCGCTTGAGTGCACTGAGCACTCCCACCGCGAGTCCACCGGGCGCTGCGGATTTGCGCGGCAGGCTGATTCGATTGGAGACGCAGACAAGTCTTGTCACTATGCATTACCTCCATGCGGCGAACGCCGTGCGGGCTTGAGTGAACAGAGATTAAGGGGTCACGCGCTCGAATTGTTCCTTTCGCCACATCACTCTTTCTTATAAGAGAATCGCAGTTTCCGGCAATACGCCTTTTTTGTCTTTTGGTTCAATTATTTACGCTGAGTCTGGAGCGGATTTCCCGGCTCCGTGCATCTGCAGATTCGCACTGAGCGCGCAGGCAGCACGGCGGACGCGCAGACGCTTGCTAGAATCCGCGCCCGTTTCGCTGCGTGCACCACGTCGTTTGGAGATTCGAATCCCATGAAGAGTCCCGTCAATGTCGCCATCACGGGCGCCGCTGGCCAGATCGGCTATGCGCTTGCCTTCCGCGTTGCTTCCGGGCAGATGCTCGGTGCGGATCAGCCCATCAATCTGCATCTGCTCGAAATCACGCCGGCGCTCGGCGCGTTGCAGGGCGTGGTGATGGAACTGAACGATTGCGCCTTCCCGACGCTCAACAAGATCGTCGCCACCGACGATGCGAAAGTGGCCTTCAAGGATTGCGATGTGGCGATGCTGGTGGGCGCCCGGCCGCGCGGCCCCGGCATGGAGCGCAAGGATCTGCTGCTCGCCAACGCCCAGATCTTTTCGGCCCAGGGCAAGGCACTCGATGCAGTCGCCAATCGCAACGTACGCGTGCTGGTGGTCGGCAACCCGGCGAACACGAATTCGCTGATCGCACAGCGCAATGCTCCCGGTCTGAATCCGCGCAACTTCACGGCAATGGTCCGCCTCGATCACAACCGTGCGTTGTCGCAGCTCGCCGAGAAGACCGGCGTGCACTTCAACAACATCAGGAAGGCGATCATCTGGGGCAACCACTCGGCGACGCAGTATCCCGATCTGCATCACGCCACCGTCAACGGCAAGGCGGCGTTGTCGCTGGTCGATCAGCAGTGGTATGCGGACACATTCATTCCCGTCGTGCAGCAGCGCGGTGCAGCGATCATCAAGGCGCGCGGTCAGTCATCCGCCGCCTCCGCCGCATCCGCCGCCATCGATCACATCCGCGACTGGGTCAACGGCACACCGGAGGGCGATTGGGTCAGCATGGGCGTGCCTTCGGACGGCAGCTATGGCATTCCTGCCGGCGTGATCTATGGGTATCCGGTCACGTGCAAGAACGGTGACTACCAGATCGTCCAGGGCCTTGCGATCAACGACTTCAGCCGCGCCCGTATGGACGCCACACACAAGGAATTGCTGGAAGAGCGCGATGGGGTAAAGGACCTGATCTGAAGATAACCGCCGGGTACCGCGTGCGGACACCTGGCAGGTCAGAAGCGAACGGCGAGGTGAGCGATCACTTCGCCGTTTTTCTTTGAGCGCGTCGATTCACGCTGAAGGCCCGATCCACAGAGCAAACGTCAAAGTCGTGCCCGGAAATGACAACTCTTCATTTTCCCGCCGCAGATGCATGTGTCCGGGCGTGTGAAATCCGCCCTGCGCCTGCCGCAAATCCGGCCCTTCGTTGCTCTGCCCGACTGTCCGACAATTACTGCGGTCTGTCGCGGCTTGAAGTGGCGTGGGCGGCGAGCTAGTGTCGAGACGATATTTCAGCGGTTCTTTCAGCGTCCGCACCCGCATTTCCAATCGAGGTTTCAGCCGTGAGCAGCGTTCTGTGGTTTCTTGCATTCGCCTTCGGCGCGCTGGTGCTTGCGTATCAACGCGCATCGCTGCTCACCGCCACCTGCGCGTACGCAGCGGGACTCTTGCTCTACACCTGGTTCGGTGCAGCGAGCCCCGTGTGGCTGGTGATGTTGTGGATCGTGCTGGTGGGCCTGGTGCTGCTGAACATCGATGCATTCCGCATCCGCTTCATCACACGCCCGTTCCTGCGCACCTATCGCCGCATGCTGCCGTCGATGTCGCAGACGGAAAAGGACGCGCTCGAAGCCGGTACCGTATGGTGGGACGGCGAACTGTTCACCGGCGGCCCGGACTGGGAAAAGCTCATGTCCGCTGCGCCACCGCGGCTGTCCTCCGAAGAGCAGGCGTTCATCGACGGGCCCTGCGAAGAGTTGTGCCGCATGGTCGATGACTGGGACGTCACGCATCGTCGCGCCGATCTGTCGCCGCAGGTCTGGGACTACCTCAAGTCGAAGGGTTTCTTCGCGATGATCATTCCGAAGAAATATGGCGGCCTGCAGTTCTCGGCGTACGCGCACTCGTGCGTACTGGTGAAGCTGTCGAGCCGTTCAGGTGTGCTGGCTTCGACGGTCGCTGTGCCCAATTCGCTCGGACCTGCGGAGCTGCTGCTGCATTACGGTACCGAGGAACAGCGCGATCATTACCTGCCGCGACTCGCGCGAGGGGAGGAAGTGCCGTGTTTTGCGCTGACCGGTCCGCGCGCCGGTTCCGATGCCGGATCCATTCCGGACACGGGCATCGTCTGCAAGGGCATGTTCGAGGGACGCGAAATCATCGGCGTGCGACTCAACTTCTCCAAGCGATACATCACGCTCGCACCGATTGCCACCGTAGTCGGTCTCGCCTTCAAGCTGTTCGATCCGGACCGGCTGCTGGGCGAAGAGAAGACGGATTACGGCATCACGTGTGCGCTGATCCCGCGCAACACGCCCGGCATCACCATCGGCCGGCGCCATTTCCCGCTCAACAATCCATTCCAGAACGGACCGATCCAGGGCAAGGATGTCTTCGTGCCGCTCGACTATCTGATCGGCGGCGTGAAGATGGCGGGTCAGGGCTGGCGCATGCTTGTCGAGCAGCTCTCGGTGGGACGCTGCATTTCGCTGCCGTCCAGTGCCACGGGTGCAGCGAAAGCCGCCGTATTTGCGACCGGCGCTTACGCGCGCATCCGCAAACAGTTCAATACCTCGGTGGGCAACTTCGAAGGCGTCGCCGAGGTGCTGGCGCGCATGACCAGCTACACCTACATCATGGACGCAGCGCGCTCGGTCACGACCGGGGCGATCGACGGTGGCGAAAAACCGTCCGTCCCTGCGGCCATGCTGAAGTATCACGCCACGGAAATGGCGCGCAGCGTCGGCAACGACGCCATGGACATTCACGGCGGCAAAGGCATCTGCCTGGGGCCGAAGAACTATCTCGGCCGCGGTTATGAAATGGCGCCAGTCGCCATCACCGTGGAAGGCGCGAACCTGCTGACGCGCAATCTGATCATCTTCGGCCAGGGTGCCATTCGCTGCCATCCGTTCGTGCTGAAGGAAATGGAGGCGGCGCGCGAGAAGGACAAACGCAAGGGCGTGAAGGAGTTCGATCGGGCGCTGTTCGGCCACATCGGCTTCACGATCAGCAATGCCATCCGTTCCTTCATCATGGCGCTGACGCTGGCGCGCTTCTCACGGGTACCCGAGACCGGCGCCACGCAACGGTACTTCCAGCACATCAACAGATTCAGCGCATCGTTCGCCTTCGCCACCGACGTGGCCATGCTGTCGCTCGGCGGCTATCTGAAAAAGAAGGAAAGCCTCTCGGCGCGCCTAGGCGATGTGCTGTCGTGCATGTACCTGGCCTCGATGGTGCTCAAGCACTATCACAATCAGGGCGAGCAGGAAGAGGACCTGCCGATGGTCGAGTGGGCCTGTCGCAGCCTGCTGTACAAGGCGCAGGAACAGCTCCACAGTTTTCTGCGCAACTTCCCGATCCGGTGGCTGGCAGCCTTCATGCGGCTCTTCATTTTCCCGCGGGGCCAGACGTATCACGCGCCGAGCGATCCGCTGGGTCAGCGAGTCGTGGATGAAATGCTGCGCACGACCCCGGTGCGCGATCGGGTGACCCACGGCGTCTATCGCACGCTCGAACCCACCAATGCGCTGGGCCAGTTGCACGAAGCGCTGGTGCTGGCCGACACTGCGGAACCGCTGGAAAAGCGCGTGCGCGTCGAAGGTGTGAAGACGGGTCGCATCACGGCGCTGGATCTGCCCGGACAGATTCAGCAGGCGCTTGCAGCGGGTATCCTGTCGGAAACAGAAGCAGCGATGCTGCGCGACTACGATCGGCGCGTCATGGACATCATTCACGTGGACGATTTCGATACCAGCGAACTGGCGGCAGACCACGCCCATGAGGATGTTCGCATGGCACGTGTCGGCAACGCTTGAGCGAGTCGTCTTCGTCACTTCCCCTGGTCGCAGGTGCGCAGGAGGCACCTGCCGTGGCAGGCGAATTGCGCCTGCCGGCGGCGGATGAGCCACGCTGCCTGAACTGCAGTGCCGTGCTGGGCGGCGAGTACTGCGCCCAGTGCGGCCAGCACGTGAAGCATCACGTGCACTCAACCCGCGAACTGTTCGGCGAACTCATCGAAGATCTCATCCACGCAGACCGTCGTGTGTGGCGCACCCTCAAGCCCCTGCTGCTCAGACCCGGCTGGCTCACGGTCGAATATCTGCGCGGCCGGCGCGTTTATTACACGCCGCCGTTTCGGCTCTACATCGTGCTGTCGCTGTTCTTCTTCATCAGCATGTCTCTGCCGTCGCATCAGGCGCCGCAGGCCGAGAGACCGACACAACAGAGCGCAGCGACCTCGCAGCTCGATCCCGCGCTGGCGGCGGATCTGAACGTACTGGTCCAGCGAATGCCCGAGGATGAGCGCGAAGAAGCGCTCGAACGGCTGACTCGCTCGCTGAGCACCATGACGCCCGACGAACAGCGTCGGACCGTCACGCAGATGATCAACGTGTGCTCCCCAGCCACGCTCGGCACGGCGCTGCCGCCCGAACTCGCCGCGAACAAGACGCTGCTCAACGTATGCCGGAGCGTCACGGCCGACAGCGGACAGAACTTCGGTCGCGAACTGTGGCATCACGTGCCGAAGATGATGTTTTTCTTCCTGCCGCTGCTCGCGCTGTCGATGAAAGTGCTCTATCTCGGTTCTCGCCGTTTTTACGCCGAGCACATCCTGTTCCTGGTGCACTTCCACGCCTTTGCCTTTCTTGCGACCGCCTCGCGCAATATCGTCGAATGGCTGTTCGGATTTTTCTCCGGCGGTTGGGCCGGCGTGATCCCGGGGCTGCTGACGACGCTCATCGTCTTTTATGCGCCCTGGTACCTGTATCGCTCATTGCGGGTGACGTACGGGCAAGGTCGTCTGGTCACGTTCGTGAAGTTCGTGCTGCTGTGCGGCGCCTACTTCGTCAGTCTGATGATCTCACTGCTCGGGCTCACCATTTACACCGCCCTGACCCTGGGGCACTAGAATCCCGGCATCGCCCGCCTCGCGTCGCTACGACGTTTTGCCCACCGTGCACGTTCCGCGTTCCATCCTTCACGTCGACATGGATGCGTTCTACGCGTCGGTAGAACAGCTCGACAATCCGCAGCTGCGCGGCAAGCCCGTCATCGTCGGCGGCAGCGGCAATCGCGGCGTGGTCGCTGCCGCCAGCTACGAAGTGCGTGCTTTCGGCGTGCATTCGGCCATGCCGACCCGCGAGGCCATGCGCCGCTGCCCACATGCAATCTGCGTTGCGCCGCGGTTCGAGCGGTACAAGGCGGTCTCGAACGTCGTGTTCGGAATCTTTCATGAATTCACGCCGCTGGTCGAAGGACTGTCGCTGGATGAGGCCTTTCTGGACGTGACTGCCAGCCAGAGCGCGTTCGGCCCTGCAGCAGACATCGCCGCGGTCATCCGCCAGCGCATCCGCGAGCGCACGGGACTCACCGCTTCAGTCGGTGTGGCACCGAACAAGCTCATCGCCAAGATTGCATCCGATCTGCGCAAACCCGATGCGCTGGTCGTGGTGGCGCCAGAGGAAGTCACTGCACTGCTTGACCCGCTGCCGATACGCAAATTGTTCGGCATCGGTAACAAGACGGCACCGCAGATCGAACATCTCGGCATCCGTACGCTGCGCGATCTGCGGCTGGCGCCGGATGCCGTGCTGCGCCCGGTCTTCGGCCGCCACACACCCAACCTCAAGGCGCGCGCGGCCGGGATCGATGAGCGCCCGGTGATTGCGGACTGGGACGAAAAGCGCATCAGTTCCGAATCGACTTTCGACACCGACATCACCGAGCGCCGTCAATTGCACGCTGAACTGGCGCGCCTGGCCGACCGCACCTCGGCACGCTTGCGCGACAGCGGCTGGCTGGCCGGCCTGGTGATCGTGAAAATCCGTCGCAAGGATTTCCGCACCTACACGCGGCAATGTGCGATCCGACCTGCCACACAGGAAACGCAGCCGCTCGCCGCGACGGCCGCACAACTGCTCGATGAATGGCTGGAGGAACAGCCGCGCGCCGCAATCCGCCTGCTCGGCGTGGGGGCAGGAGATCTCAGTGCAGCCGTACAGCTCGATCTGTTCTCCATGCCGCGATCGCAGCGCAATCGGAATCTGGATGCCGCGCTCGATGACATTCGTTCCCGCTTCGGGAATGCAGCAGTGGCCCGGGCGAGCTCTCTGCGAAACTCCGACAAACCGGATTGAACTTTAACGGGCGCGTGCGGCGAATCGACGTCGGCTGCGTGGCGCGGCGCCATTGATCTCCGCAGCAATGAGCTGACTGCCGAGCAGCTGCGCCATCTCCAGACGCAGTGCATCGCCTTCGGCTGCAAAGCGGATCAGGTCCGGCCAGAAGGCCGGATTGGCAGGCCAGCGCGGCACGATCATGCCCGGATAGTCGATGGCGACGCGCCGCACGCGCCAGAGCGCGGCGTCCAGCAGGAGCGTCGCAACACCATCCGGCAACCCGAACAGCACGCGTGCTGCGATCCGGTTGGCCTGTGCCGTATGAACCGCCGTAAACAGGGCGATCTCGCCGAACGCTGCCTGCAGCGGTGCGGTGCTCAGTGCGCCGTAACGCTCTTCAACCGAACCGTTGGTCATTTCAGTCGGATCGCAGAGGACGGTCTGCCAGAACCGTACGTCGTCAAACGCCAGCGAGAACAACGTGAACGGACAGCGGCTGAGTGAATTGCGCGCCGGCTCATCGAGCGTGGCCAGCACATCGAGCAGCCTGGGCGAAAGCGTGTCCATGGCCGCGCCCGGCGAGGGCATGGCACGCTCGGCGAGCATCAGCTCGACATAATCCCGATTCAGTTCCTGGATACGCGCCAGCAGTGCACTGGCAAGCACGGGCGCACGCGCGCCGGACACAACTTCCATGTTGCGATCGGACATTCACCATCCCTCGTGTTCGTGACGAATCGATTAAAGCAAGGGCTTGGCAGCGCGGTCAATCGCACAGCAAACTACCCGCCGCCGCGGGCGCACGCGCGGAAAAGAACAGCCCGAATGACGGGCGAAGCACCCCGACAGGACGACGGGGACGATCCATGAGTACAGGGAGGAAGAGTTCATGCACATCAGCAACGATCGTTATTTTCGCGACCGGCAACGCCACGACCTGGCGCTGCGAATGATCCGTCACGAAGCACGCACCCATACCATTCGTTCGTGTACGGGGCTGACGGACGATCGCATCCGGCGCCTGTTCAAGACATTCCGCAGCCACACGCCGGCGCCGTTACGGCGGCGCCGCGGCAAGTCGCCACGCCAGATCGCCTATTTCACGCGCAATCCGCATATGCAGTTCGAAGCATCGTATCTGAGCGGCGTCTTTGCGACATTCGATCTGGTCCGCCGGCAAGGCACCGAAGTGGATGCGGAATGCCTCGAGTACGGTCAGCGCTTCTGCGATGCATTCGAAACTCATCGACAGCTCGTGCAGCAGCCGCGCATCTCGTTCGAACATGCGTGGTTTCTGCTTCAGTTGCTCAACCGCGGCGCCTCGTTGCGGGCGGCTCGCTGCCGTCGTTGCAGCGGTCGCTACCTGCGGGACCGTCTGCACGCCACTGCACGGCGCTGTCCGTTCTGCGAACTGAAGGCACTGAGGCGCAGCACGGAGGCCTGTGCGCCCACCCGCTCGCGCCGCTGTCGCAAGGCGAATGCGCAGTTGCGGGCACGCGGTCCGGCCTCAGTGTCGGTGCCGGCACTGCTCAGGCCGTAGATTCCACTGCGCGGCGCTGTCATGCGCGGCTGTACACTTGCCGCGCATGGCATCGCCGCGTTCGATTCCCAATCCGCTTGCCGGTCCGTATCTGCAGCGTCTGGCGCAGTTGCGCAAGGACGAAGGCAGACTGCGCGCTGCGCTGGACGACCCGGCCACACTGTTCGTGCCGGTGTGGCGCGCTCAGAGTCTGATCGTGCGCACCGAGGCGACAGTGACTGCGCAGTTCGTCCCCGGGAAGCATCTGGATCCTGCCAGCCTTCATGATTCCATTCTGCTGGGCGAATTTCACGGACACCTGTGTTTCGCCGTGGAACTGTCGGCGCCCGAGGCGCCACGCCTGCACAGCAGCGGCGAGTTCTCGGACCTGCGGCAGATTGCCGGGGAGCTGGGACCCGATGAAGCGGGTCTGCTTGCGTACGCGCGGGCCATGGTGCTGTGGCGCGAGCGTCATCGCTTCTGCGGACGCTGCGGTGCGCGCACAGTGCCCATCCAGGGCGGGCATGTGCTGACCTGCAGCGACGCAAGTTGCGGCACGCAGCAGTTTCCGCGCATCGATCCGGCCGTGATCGTGCTGGTCGTGCATGAGGATCGCGCATTGCTCGGACGACAGGCGTCCTGGGCGGCGGGTCGTTACTCCACCATTGCGGGATTCGTCGAGCCCGGCGAAAGCCTGGAGGACGCAGTGGCCCGCGAGGTGATGGAAGAAACCGGCGTCGAAATCGCCGGTACCGAATACCACTCGTCGCAGCCCTGGCCATTTCCGTCGTCCCTGATGCTGGGCTTCACGGCGCATGCCGCCAGCACCGCCATTCATCGCATCGACGAGGAACTGGAAGACGTTCGCTGGATCACGCGCGGGCAAATCGCGGCGGGCGAGATTGCATTGCCCAATCCCGTCTCGATTTCCTTCCGCCTGATAGAAGACTGGTACGACGCCGGGTCCGACATTCCCCTGCGCGAGGAGCCGGCCGTGCGTCTGTGGTTTGCACCGCGCGGCCATCGCCCCGCAGCCAGATAAAGCGGGCGGCAGGCCGGTTCGGCAACAAATTCCGTACGCATCTGCGCGCTGCCACGGCGTGCCTGCCTACCGTAGAATCCGTTTCGGATTCCAGCCGCGCCTTTCCCGTTCAGGTGTCGTTGCGGGGATCGCCCATACCATCACCGCCTGCCTCGACTCATCGACGACTCAAGCATGTGCCTGCTCGTTCTCGCCTGGAAAACCCATCCCCGCTATCGACTGGTTCTGGCCGGCAATCGCGATGAATTTCATGATCGCCCTGCCGCGCCGCTGAACTGGTGGCAGGACGATCCGCGCATCCTGGGCGGACGCGATCTGAAGGCCAACGGAACCTGGCTCGGTGTGGCCCGTTCCGGACGATTCGGAGTGGTGACCAACTATCGCGATCTCATGGCCCCCGTCGACAATGCTCCTTCGCGCGGCAATCTGGTGCCGAGGTTCCTGACCGGTGCCACCTCACCCAAGGAATTCCTCGACGATCTGCGTGGTGCGGCCCTGCGCTACTCGGGCTTCAATCTGCTGGTGGGCGGCTCGCGGGCGCTGTACTACTTTTCCAACCGCGGCCCGAAGGCGCCAACTGCGCTGGCACCCGGTGTCTACGGCCTGAGCAATCATCTGCTCGATACGCCGTGGCCCAAACTCGAGCGCACCCGCGAGCGGTTCGCAAAGCTGCTCGCCGGGACCGAGATTCACAGCGAAGACATTTTCGCCATGCTCGCCGATCGCGAGCAGGCGCCCATCGACAATCTGCCGTCGACCGGATTGCCGGCCGACTGGGAACGGGTCGTGTCGGCGCCGTTCATCGTCAACGAACGTTATGGCACGCGCTGTTCGAACCTGCTGCTGGTCGAGCGCACCGGACGCACCGTGTTGCATGAGCGCCGCTTCGATGCCGCCGGTATTCAGACCGGCACCAGCCGTTTCGAATTCACCAGCGCCGAAGTGCCTGAAGTGTGGTTCGAGGCCGAAGATCCGAACCACGCCGTCATCACCGATACGTCATTCGACTCCTCACCTGAATGATTGCATCGGATCGTCCGCGCCCGTCCTGCACCGCCGCGCCCCGGACGATCCGCCCTGCTGTCGCGACTCGCCGTCTGCGCAACATCCTGCTCGGCGCATTGCTGGCGCTGCCGTGCGCGCCAGCGTTGGCAAAGATCGAGATCGACATTCCGGATGTGACCGCCGAAGTCGCCAACAACGTGCGCGCCTTCCTCAGCCTGACGCGCTATGCCGAACGCAAGGACGTCACGCCTGAAGTCATGGGACGGCTGCAGCGTCGCATCGTGTCCGAAACGCGCAGTGCACTGGAACCTCTCGGCTACTACGAGCCCGAAGTCACTTACGAGGCTGTCCGCAACGGCGAGGACTGGAAGGTCACAGTGCATGTCACGCCCGGCCGACCGGTGCGTCTGTCCGAGGTGCACATCGAGGTGACCGGCGAAGGCGCGAGAGCCCATGCGATCCGTGAAGTCATCGATGCGAAGACGCTGAAACCAGGCCTGCGCCTGAATCATGGGGCATACGAAAGCGTCAAGGACACGTTGCTGCGCGTCGCCCGCAACGACGGCTATCTGGATGCGCAACTGACCCGGAACGAATTGCTGATCGATCGCACGGAGCGGCGCGCGAACGTCGACATCGTGCTGGAAACGGGCAAACGCTACTACTACGGCACCATCGTCACCGACCAGGACGTCATCACGGATGACGCCATGCACCGCTTGCTGCGCATGAAGACCGGCGATGCCTATACCCTCGATTCGCTGCTGCGAACCCAGTACGTGCTCGATGACAGCCAGTACTTCAGAGCCGTCGATATCGAAAGCGGCGATGCCGACCGGGAAACGCATACCGTGCCGATCACGATCAAGGCCACACCCAACCGCAGACACAAGTATTCGGCCAGCATCGGCTATGCCACCGACACGCGCGAGCGCGGACAGTTCACCTGGGACGATCGGCGCGTCAACGACCGCGGTCATCGCGCCCGGGTCGATCTCACCGGATCGTCCATCCTGAATTCGATCACCGGCCGCTACGTGATCCCGGTGATGGATGTGGCGCTGGAGAAACTCGAATTCGGTGCGGGCATCACCGACGAGGAGCTTGGCTCGACCCGCAGCCAGCGCGAGGAACTGAGCGCAGGACTCACACAGGTGCTGGGACGCTGGCAGCGTGTGCTGTTCGTGACGTTCTCCGAAGAGCGTACGACTCTGCCGGCCACCGAAACGGAACGCGAACAGAAGAACAATGCCTTTCTGATCATTCCCGGTATCAGCTTCGCAATGCTGCCCAGCTATGTGACCGGCGCGCGCATGCGCCCCTACAGCATCTATGCGGAACTGCGCGGTTCACCCAGTTCGCTCGGGTCCGATTCGTCGTTTCTGCAGTTTCGCGCGCAGGCCGAACGGATCTTCACCTTCTCCGAACTGTGGAGCCTGCGTCTGCGCGGTGAGCTCGGCGCGAGCTGGTTGCAGGGCGACTTCGAGGATCTGCCTGCGTCGCAGCGCTTCTTCGCCGGCGGCGACCGCAGCGTGCGCGGCTTCGGCCTGAATGAACTCTCGCCCAAGGACAGTGCCGGCAACAGCATCGGCGGTCGCAATCTGATCACCGGCACTATCGAGGTCGAGCGGCGACTGCCACGCAATTTCGGTGTGGCCGCCTTCTACGACTTCGGCAATGCGTTCGATCATTTCAGCGATCCGCTCGAATATTCCGTGGGCCTGGGGGTGCGCTGGCATATTGCTGTAGCCAGTCTTGGCGTCGACGTAGCGCAGGCGCTGTCGGAGCCCGGGCGCAATCCGCGCCTTCATTTGTATATATCGACGCTGTTCTGAACATGAGCTGCCGCCGCCGCTGCCGGATTCCTTCTGCCCTGGCGATGAGGCCCTGAGCGTGCGGAAGTGGATCCTCATCGTCATTGCCATCGTCGTTCTCGCGCCGGTCCTGCTGGCGGTGACGGTGCTGTACACGCCGCTCGGGGTATCCCTGCTGGCCTCGCAGCTGCATCGGCTCGAAGCCTTCGGCGTCCATATCGAGGGCGTCACCGGCATCCTGAACGGTGAACTGCGCATCGCGCGCTTCGAACTCAGCAAGCCGAACGTTCACATCGTGTCGCACGACCTCGTGCTGTCGCTGCGCATACGCGAACTGTTGCTGCAGACAGCGGCCGTCGATTCCCTGACCGCACGCGATACGCTGGTCGAGATTCGCCAGGCACCGCCGACACCTCCCAGCGACAAGCCGCTGCGGTTCCTGCCCTCGTTCATGCGTGTCGATGTGAAGGGCGCCGATTTCAACGGACTGCGCTATGTGAACATCGACGGCACTGCGGTGGATGCCACGCGTCTGCGCGGCAGCGTCCGACTCTCGCCGCGGCGGCTGCGGGTCCGCAACTTCACCATCGAGGCGCCGCAGTTCAACCTCACGGGCAGCGGCCGTCTGCGCGCGCAGCAGCCACTGGGTCTGGAACTGCGTGCCGACGGCAGCATGCAGCTCGAGCGTGGTGCGCGACTCGCCGCCGAGGTTCAGGCGCAGGGAACGATCGAACGACTCGAACTGAAGGCCACCGCGCGGGAACCCGATGCAGCAAATCTCGACGCGGTGTTTTCGCGCAACGACAACCGCTGGCAGATCGTCGGCAATGTCACCGCGCCCGCAGTGTCACTCGAGCCCTGGATGGAGCATCCGCCGCTGTCGTTCCGTAACGTCGCACTGCACCTCGAGGCAGCCCCCGACACATTGCGGGCGCAGGGCAATCTCGGTGTGCCGCAGTGGTCGCAGCATGACCTGACCGTGGACGTGACCGGGCGTTACGCGGCGCGTGTCTTGCACATCGCAGCAGCGGATGTTGCAGTCAACGACACACCGGTGCGACTGAACGCGAGCGGCGATGTCACCTTCGACGGCGGTCCGCCGACGCTCGATGTGGCGGCACGCTGGACCGATCTGCGCTGGCCGCTCGATGGTGCGTCCTATTTTCAGAGCGCTGCCGGCAACGGCACGCTGCGCGGCCCACTGCCATACGACTACGCGGTCGACGCTCAGATTGCCATTCCCGCAGAACTCACGAAAACACGTGAACCGCTGACAGGCGAGACTCAGGCGCGCGGTGCACTCAGCGGCGATGCCCTGACGATTGCGCAGTACACGGTAAATGCGCTGGATGGCACGATTACCGGCAACGCATCGCTGCAGTTTGACGCGCCCCGTCCCTGGAGTCTTGCGGCGCAGGCACACTCGGTGAATCCCTCGGCACTGAATGCGTCGTTCGATGGTGACCTCACCTTTGACCTCACAGCGCACGGTGTCGGTTTCGATCAACACGCCACATTCGATGCGTCGCTCTCCCGTCTGCATGGCACGCTGCGCGATCAGCCGCTGCGCGGCTCGGGCGGACTGCGACGCGATCAGACCGGCTGGCATCTGCGACAGGTCAGTATGCAGATGGGTGATGCTCGCGCCGCGATCAATGGTGACGTCGGCGCGATGCTCAATGTCGATGCCTCGCTGCATGCGGCGTCGCTCGCAACGCTGCTGCCCCAGGCGCGAGGCAGCGTTGAGTTTGTCGGCAGCGCAAGCGGGCCCATGAAAGCTCCGCGCGTCCGGGTTCAGGCAGATGCGAAAGCTCTGCGTTACGAGCAATGGCAGGTCGGCGCTGTGCACGCAGATCTGAATCTCGATCTGGGCGGAAACGATCCCTCGCAGGTGGCTGTGACAGTGCAGTCGGCCGGACAGGCGGAACCGTTCATCGAATCGCTGCGCATCGATGGATCGGGCACCGCCGGCTCGCACCGACTGACGGTCGCGGTAAGCGGCGTGGGCGATGCGGCTTCACCCGCGCCGCATACGACCCTGCAGATCGACGGCCAGTATGCGAAACAGATCTGGAGCGGCTCGCTGCGCGCCACGGAAATCGACGATGGCCGCCGCACCAGGGAAACTCTGGCGATGCCGGAGCCGGCGTCCTTTGTAGTGGGGCGCGATCGGGGGGAACTCGACAAGCTGTGTATCGCGCTGGGGCGCGGGCAGTTCTGTGCCGATGGCACCTGGCAACGCAACGGACCCTGGCAGGCCACCGTATCCGGATACGAAATTCCGCTGGCGCTGGTGCTGCCGCCCGCCAGCACCGAAGCCGAGTATGGCGGACGTATCGAAGGACGCGTCCACGCATCCGGTCGCCCGGGAACGCCATGGCTGCTGGATGCAGGCGGCCGCATCATCGATGCATCCATCGTCTATCGCCCGCCCGGCGCCGAACCCGAAACGCTCAATCTCGGCAACGGCGGTCTGTCTGCCACCGCCACAGCGGAACGCTTCAATTTCTCGCTGGGCGTGCAGGCGTTCGAAGACACGTTTCTGTACGCGAACGCGCACATCGAGCGCAACGGCAGCAACGATCTGCTGCATCAGCCGCTCACCGGCGACATCCGCGCACGCGCTGCGGACGCCAATATTCTCCCGCTGGTTTTCACCGAGATCGACAACGCCGCCGGTCTGCTCACCGCCAATGTCAATGTCACCGGCACGCTGGCCGCGCCAGAAGTCACCGGCCGCGTCGAACTCGCGAATGGCGCATTCGATTCCTATCGCGTGAACCTCGCACTGCGCCAGCTCAATCTGGTTGCCGATCTTGCCAACACAGGGGTGAACTTCACCGGATCGGGCGTTGCCGGCGACGGACGTCTGAGTGTCGATGGCAGGTTCACCTGGCAACAACGCAAGCTGCATGGCGATCTTCAGCTCAAGGGCGAAAACCTGCTGGTGGCCGATCTGCCCGAATATCACGTGATCGCCTCACCCGATCTGCGCTTTCGCATCGACGATCGCCAGGTGAATGTGGCCGGCGATGTGCGGATTCCCAGCGCGCGCCTTCAACCCGCCAATTTCAGCGGTGCCGTACAGGCGTCGGAAGATGCGCGTTATGTGGATGAAACCGAAGCCGAGCGCGCCGGACGCATGACCGTGCGCAGCGAAGTGCGCATCCAGATGGGCGATGACGTGCGCGTCGATGCATTCGGTCTGCAGGGACAGATCGTCGGCGGCGTCGGCACCACGGTCATCACCGGCGAAACGCCCATCGGACGCGGCGAACTCAGCGTCAAGGAAGGTCGCTACGAAGCGTATGGCCAGAAGCTCGACATCACGCGCGGCCGACTGCTGTTCGATGCATCGCCGCTGGAAGATCCGGGCCTGGACATCGAAGCACAACGCAAGATCGAAAGCATCAAGGTCGGCATGAATGTCCGCGGCACTCTGAAATCGCCGCGGCTGTCGTTCTTCTCAGATCCGTCCATGCCCCAGACCCAGATCATGTCGTATCTGCTCGTCGGCAAGGGCATCGACAGCATGCAGAGCAGCGATGCCGCCGCTGTCGGCTCAGCTTCCGACGCATTGACGGTGCAGGGCGGCGGCTTCCTCGCCTCGCAGCTCGGCCGCCGGCTCGGCATCGAGGAAGTCGGCGTGGAAAGCTCGAGGAATTCTGCAGGCGAGACCAACACCTCGCTGGTGCTCGGCAAATTCCTGTCGCCGCGCCTGTTCATCAGCTACGGCATCTCGCTCACCGAATCGATCAATACCTTCAAGCTGCGCTACACCATCAGCGATCGCTGGCTGATGAAAGTGGAAGCCGGCGAAGTCCAGAGCGGCGATCTGGAGTACACGATTGAGAGATGAGGCACCGGTGACGAGAGTGACGAAAGTGACGGGGTGACGGAAAGCGAGAGGCTGCGGTGGCTCCGTCACTCTCGTCACCGCCGTCACCAGTGTCACGCCGGTTTCAATCAAACTCCGTCGCCCACTGCGGATTCCTGTAATGCTCGTACATGCGTCGTATCTGCGGTGCGGTGGAGCGTCCCAGCGACAGCTCCGGCAATGAATCCAGTGCGAAGAAGTCCACACCGTCCGTCTCGTTGCTGAGCCGTGGCGCGCCGCCGGTGATTTCGCAGATGAAGAACGCCTTCCAGGCGTGAAACAGATATCTGGGATGGTCGTGACGATGGCGGTCGTACAGCGCGGCGAGCTTCACGGCGCGGGCGGTGAAGCCGGATTCCTGTTCGATTTCCTTTTCGACGGCATGCGAAGGGGAATCGTTGACGTCGGCCCAGCCGCCCGGCAGCGTCCATCTGCCATCGACCACTTCGCGTACCAGCAGCACCCGATCGTCGCGGAAGATGGCCCCGCGCACGTCCATCTTCGGTGTCGCATAACCGTCTTCGACGAACCAGGTGCTTTTCAGCGCATCCGCAGTGTGCGCGGATTCCGCCGCCAGCAGCTGTGCGGCCATGTCTGCAATCTCCCGATACCGCTCGCGGTCGTATTCCTCGCGGGTGAAGTGCAAACCGCTTTGTGACAGCGCCAGCATGCGGCGCGCGATATCCAGAGTCGTGGTCATGTGCAGGCGAGGCGCGATGAAATATTCGGTGAAGCTTCGCCGCTCACGTCGCCGCAGGCAATGCTGTATTGCCGTCTATCTGTACAACTGACCGAGGACGCGCAGCGGCAGTCCCACTATCATTCGCTGCCCCTGCTGCCCGCCGCTTCCGACAATCTGATCATGAGCACCCGCGCTGCTGCGCTGCCCGTCCCGCAAACCGATTCACGCGGTCTTGCGGCGGCGTGCGGCGCCTTCTTCATCTGGGGTTTGCTGCCGCTGTATCTGAAATGGCTGCAAGCCGTGCCGGTGCTGCAGGTCACGGCACATCGACTCACCTGGGGATGTGTGTTCGCACTGGCCTGGCTGGGTCTGCGGGGCGAACTGCAGAATGTCCGCATCGCACTGGCGGATCCGGCCACTCGTCTGCGCCTGTTCGCAAGCGCAGCCCTGATCAGCATCAACTGGGTCGTCTATGTCTGGGGCGTGGCCAACGACCGCGTGGTCGAAACCAGCCTCGGCTATTTCATCAATCCGCTGTTCAACGTGTTGCTGGGCGTGGTCCTGCTGTCGGAAAGACTCAACCGGGCGCAGTGGACCGCTGTCGGCATTGCCGGGCTCGGCGTCGCCTGGCTGACCTGGATTGCAGGCCACCCGCCATGGATCTCGCTGATCCTCGCGGGCACGTTCGGCCTGTACGGTTTCGTGCGCAAGATCATCCGGGTCGATGCGCTGGCCGGCCTCGGCGCCGAGACGCTGTTGCTGCTGCCGCTCGGCATCGGATATCTGATCTGGTGCGAGACGGCGGGCTCCGGCTCGTTCGGACATACGAACCTGGGAATCGACCTGCTCCTGCTGCTGGGGGGCCCGGTCACGGCCATTCCTCTGGTGCTGTTCGCTTACGGCGCCCGCCGCATTCCTTATTCGACGGTCGGACTGCTGCAATACATCGGCCCCACCTTGCAGCTGCTGCTGGGCGTCTTCGCTTTCCACGAACCCTTCAGCCGCCCGCGCCTGATCGGCTTCGCGCTGATCTGGACCGCCCTCGCCATTTACGCCATCGACGGCCTGTGGCGCTCGCGCAAGGCACTGCCTGCATAACCAATAGCCGCAAGAAGCAAACGAAACGCAGGGGGATTTTTCGCACCTCCTGTGCGTTCGGAGTGCCTGTCGCAGCCATTCGTTCGCTGTTGACAGGCATTGCATATTTATGCAAGATGCGCGCGTTTTTATGCATAGAGCATTCCTGCACCTCTGACCGTCATGGCCGCCGAGATCCGCCAGTCCGTTTCCCGCCGCGCTGCGATCGTCCGGATCATCCGGGAGTCGACCGTGCGCAATCAGGACGAACTGGTGAAGGCGCTGCACAAGCAGGGATTTGAAGCCACTCAGTCGAGTGTGAGCCGCGATCTGCGCGAACTCGGCGTGGCCAAGGCGGGCGATCACTACATCCTCGCACCGGGCGAAGAACAGCTGCCGGCCAACCATTTCGCCGCGGTCGCCAATTTCGTGACCGGCGTGCGCACCGCGGGAGACTCGCTCACCGTGGTGAAGACGACAGCGGGCACGGCCAACAGCGTGGCTGTCGCCGTCGATGCCTCGGACTGGCCCGAAGTCGTCGGCACCATTTCGGGCGACGACACCATTTTCATCGCCACCGAAGATTCACGAGCGCAGCGCAAACTGCGCGAGCGCCTGCGCGAGATTTTCCGCCTCTGAACAACAGGTGATGCGGCGACGGTGACGGCAGCGATGCCGCTCCTGCGCCCGGTCGCCGACAACAAATTCATCATCGTCATCGCAGCTACTCATGACCGACACTCTTCCTCCTGGTAACGATCCCATCCTGCTGGCCTTCTCCGGCGGTCTCGACACGTCGTTTCTGGTGCCATGGCTGAAGGAAACCTATGGCCGCCCCATCATCACGGTGACGGTCGATACCGGCGGCATCGACGCGGATGCGGCGAAGGTGCTGGATCAGCGCGCACGCGCGCTTGGCGCGCAGGACCATGTGCTGGTGGAAGCAAAACAGGGCTATTTCGACCAGGTCCTGCGCTATCTGATCATCGGCAACATCAAGCGCGGCCAGATGTATCCGCTGTGCGTCGGCGCCGAGCGCGTCATGCAGGCGCAGACCATTGCGGAATACGCGCGCACGATCGGCACGAAAGTCATCGCGCACGGTTGTACAGCCGCCGGCAACGATCAGGTGCGTTTCGAAGTTGCGCTGCGCACCCTGGCTCCCGAGCTGACCATTCTGGCTCCGGTACGCGACAAGGCGTTCAAGCGTCCCGATCAGCTCAGATATCTGCAGGATCGTCACCTGACCGTGCCGCCGTACGGCGCTGCGTACTCGGTGAATCGCGGCCTGTGGGGCGTGACCATCGGTGGCAAGGAAACGCTTACTTCCGAAGGCAGCATTCCCGACCACGCCTGGGTGCTCTCCAAAGACGCCTTTGCAAAGCCGGCCGGGCCCGAGACCCACACGATCGGCTTCGATCAGGGTGTGCCGTGCAGCCTGGATGGCGCGCGGCTCGATCCGGTGAGCATCATCGAACGGCTCGAGACCATCGGCGCCAGGTTCGGCGTGGGCCGCGGCATTCACCTGGGCGATACCATCATTGGCACCAAGGGTCGGGTTGCTTTCGAAGCACCTGCCGCGGAAGTGCTGATCAGCGCACATCGCGAACTCGAGAAGCTCGTGATGACCGGCCGCCAGCAGCGCATCAAGGAAATGCTCGCAGGCCCTTACGGCGATCTGGTGCACGAAGGCCAGCATCTCGATCCGGTGTGCCGGGACATCGAAGCGCTGTTCGTGAATTCACAGGCCCGCGTCACGGGTGAGGTCAAGGTGCTGTATCGCCCCGGCAATGCCTTCATCGAAGGCGTCACCTCGCCGTTCTCCATCATGGCCGCCTCCCGCGGTGTCTACGGCGAAGCCGCGGGTGAATGGACCGCCGCCGACGCGCTCGGCTTCTCGAAGATGGTCGGCCTGCCGGGAATGTTCTGGAACAGGGCCGGGAAGAACGAGTGATACAAGTGAGGGAAGTGATACAGGCCCAGGAATTACGGCTTCCAATCCTTCATCCCGCCATCACCCACATCACTTACATCACCTTCATCACGAGCGAAGCGTTGAAATGAAAACCGTCGTCGTCGACAAGATTGCCTCCATTACGCAGGCACTGAACCTGGGTCACGAACTGCGCGTGGCCACCACGGACATTCCCTGCGAGGAAGGCGTGGTGCTGGTCGCGGAAATCCTGACCAACAAGTCGACCTACAACACCCTCGAACTGACCAGCGGACGCATGGCCAAACTCGCCAAGGGCGACATCATCGTCGGCGCGCTCGGCCATCGGCAGGCATTGTTCGGCTATTCGGGCCATCTGCCGCAGTCCGTGAAGGCCGGCGACATCATTCAGGTGCTGAACATCGGCGGCGTGCTGGGCGTCGTCGAATCGGTCAATCCGGAAAAGGGTCGCCCTTTCGATGCGCGCGTCATCGGCGTGGTGCTGCAGTTTCCGTATCTCGGCGAGCGCATCGGCGTGCCGGCGCGTGTCGGCTACAAGCGGCTCGACTACAACGCGACCGTCAATACACACAATGTGCCCGTCGTCGCACTGGCCGGCACCTGCATGGAGGCCGGCAAGACAGCCGCCGCCTGTGCCATCGTCTCGCGCATGCGGCATCGCGGTCTGAAGGTGCATGCGTTCAAGGCGACGGGTGTATCGCTGCGTCGTGACATTCTCGCGATGGAGGACGCCGGCGCCCGCAGAAGCATGATCTTCACCGACCTGGGCGTCGTCACCACCACGGTCAAATGCGGCCCGGCCATCACGCGCGCATTGCTGACCGAAATGTCGCAGGGCGAACCGGACGTGATCGTGTTCGAGCTGGGCGACGGCATCCTCGGTGCGTACGGCGTGGAAGCGATCCTCTCTGCGGAAGACATCCGCAAAAACCTCACCTCAGTGGTGCTGTCGGCGAACGATCCGGTCGCTGCATGGGGCGGTGTGAAGCTGCTGCGCGAGCAGTTCGGCATCGAGCCGTCGGTTGTCACCGGTCCTGCGACCGACAACGCCGTCGGCGTGAACATCATCCGTGACAAGTTCGGCGTCCCGGCATTCAACGCCATCACCGATGGTGCTGCGCTCGGCGATCGGGTGATCGAATCAGTGAATCTCGCGGAGAAATTTCCGGCCGCGAAAGTTTCGGACGAGTAAGTCAGATGAATCAGAGCAAGCTCCCGGCGATCATTCTTGGCGGTACCGGCTACGTATCGGGCGAACTGCTGCGCCTGATCGCCGCACACCCGCATCTTGAACTGCGCGCCATTCTGTCCGACAGCCAGCCCGGCGAACCGGTGGCGAAGTGGTTTGCGCATCTTGCGCCCGTGTATCCCGAACTCACGTTCGCCAGCCTCGATCAGGTCAAGGAACTCGTCGGTTCCCTGCCGACGTGCGCGCTGCTGTCAGCCGCACCGCACGGCGTGGCCGCCAGGCTCATCGACGATCTGCTGAAAGTGGCCGAAGCCAGGGGGACGCGGCCGCGCGTCATCGATATTTCCGCCGACTATCGCTACACGACTGCCGGCGCCTATGAAGCCGTGTACAAGCATGCGCATGGCGCGCCGGATCGCATAGCGCAGTTCACGTGCGCGGTGCCCGAACACCTCGATGCGATCGCGACACCGCACGTCGCACATCCGGGCTGCTTCGCCACGGCAGTGCTGCTCGCCAGCGTGCCACTGGTCAAACTCGGACTCGTCGAGCCGCGACTGTTCGTCAGCGGCATCACCGGCAGCACGGGCTCGGGCCGCTCACCCGTTGCCGGCACTCATCATCCGCAGCGTCACAGCGATCTGTACGCCTACAACCCGTTGTCGCACCGGCACACGCCGGAGATCGCGGCACTCACACAGGCGGCCACTGGCGTGCAGGCGGTCTTCAGTTTCGTGCCGCATTCCGGTCCGTTTGCGCGTGGCATTCACGTCACGGTGCAGGCACCCGCGAAGCGTTCGCTCACGACCGCAGAGGTGCAGAACGCGCTGCAGGAGTTTTATCGCGGCAAACCGTTCGTGCGCGTGAACTCCGACATGCCGCACATCAAGGACGTGGCGACCAGCAACTACGCTTTTCTGAGCGGCGCCGCGAACGGCAATACTGTGGTGGCGATGTGCGCCATCGACAATCTGACCAAGGGCGCAGCGGGAGGCGGCATTCAGTGGCTGAACCGGATGTTCGGCTTCGAGGAGACAGCCGGCCTGCTGACCCCTGCTTCCGGGTGGACCTGACATGAAAGATTCGGCAAACAAGGTTGTGCAACTGCGGACGCCCCGGGCACCTGAGGCGCCGCTCACCGACCATCTGGCCCCGGTCTTCGCGCAATTTCCGCTGGAGATCGCCGATGCGCAGGGTGTGTATCTGCATACCCCGGATGGTCGCAAGGTGCTGGATCTCTACGGCGGGCATGCTGTCGCAGCGCTCGGTTACAACCATCCGCGCTGGGTCGAAGCGCTGACGGCGCAGGCCCGCAAGCTGTGCTTTCAGAGCAATGCAGTACCGCTCGATGTGCGCCGTCGTGCCGCGGCGAAGCTGGCGAAGTTCTGCGGCCTGGGTCTCGACACGATTTTCTTCGTGAACTCGGGTGCGGAAGCCAACGAGAACGCGCTCAAGCTCGCATTCAAGGCGACCGGCGGCAGTGAAGTCGTGGCAGTGGAAGGTGGCTTCCATGGCCGTACCGCAGGCGCGGGTGCGATCACCTGGGGAGCCGAAAAGAAGTGGTATGGCTTTCCCAACAAACCCTTCGACGTCAAATTCATCAAGCCGACCGAAATCGACCGGCTGGCCACCGTCATCAACGATCGCACCGCAGCCGTGATCGTCGAACCGGTCCAGGGCGTGGCGGGCGCTGTCGACCTGCCGAAGGAATTCCTGCAAGCGCTGCGCACGCGCTGCAGCGAGAACGGCTCCATTCTCATCTTCGATGAAGTGCAGTGTGGTGTCGGCCGCACCGGCTATCCATTCGCGGCGAACATGTATGGCATCACGCCCGACATCATCACCACGGCGAAAGCACTGGGCGCGGGATTTCCGGTCTCGGCCGTGCTGATCGCCGATCACGTCGCTGCATATCTGAAGGTCGACTCGCTCGGCACCACTTTCGGCGCTGGCCCGATGGCCTGCGCCGTGGTCGAAGCAGTCATCGATATCATCGAAACCGAAAACCTGCTCGAGAACGTCCGCGCCCGCTCCGCGGAGATCCGTGAGAAGTGCATCGTAGGTCCGGTGATCGGCGCTCAGGGTGCTGGCTTGCTGCTCGGTCTGCGCACCTCACGTCCAGCAAAGGACGTGCAGGCCGATCTGCTCAAACTCGACATTCTCACCGGCACCAGCGGCGATCCCAACGTGGTGCGAATCCTCGCGCCCTTCACGCTGGGCAGTGAGCACGTTGAACAACTGGCCGAGGCGCTGAAGAAAATCGGGAAGTGATAGAGGTGATGGAAGTGATGAAGGTGATACAGGCCCGAACCCTTAACACTCTTGCGTCTACGCACCACTAAAAATCCGACAAAGCTGCCGAACGTACATCACATCCACCACCTGCATCACTTCCATCACGTCTATGAACCGCTTCCTCGATCTCGCTGATTTTTCCCGGGAACACGCCAAGGACCTGCTGGGCCTGGCTTCGCGTCTGCAGCAACATCCGCAGCCGCAGGCATTGGCGGGCAAGGTGCTCGGCCTGCTGTTCCTCAATCCATCGCTGCGAACGCTCGCATCTTTTCAGAGCGCGATGATGCGGCTCGGTGGCTCCTCGGTCGTGATCACGCCGGGTCAGGGCACGTGGCAGATGGAGACGCGGCTGGGGGCGATCATGAACGGTGCGGCAGCCGAGCACGTGCGCGAAGCAGTGCCGGTGCTGGCTTCCTATTGCGATGCCATCGGCATTCGCCTGTTCGCTGAAGGTCGCAATCTCGCCGCCGACATGGCCGAAACGCAGTTCAAGATGATGGCCGACCTGTGCGACAAGCCGCTGGTCAACATGGAATCGGCCATGAACCATCCGTGTCAGGCACTGGCCGACTGGCACACGATGGATGAACTGCGCGTGCCCGAGCGCGGCAAATTCGTCCTCACCTGGGCACATCATCCGCGCGCCCTGCCGCTCGCTGTACCTTCCTCGACGGTGCATATGGCTGCCATGCGCGGCATGGAAGTCGTCGTCCTGCGTCCCGAAGGGTATGCGCTGCCTGAACCCATCATGGAAAAGGCGCGGCAGGCCGCCAGGCTGTCCGGCGGCTCGGTGCACGAAACCACCGATCGCACCGAGGCACTGCAGGGCGCGCATGTGATTTACGCCAAGGAATGGGGTTCGCCGCAGCACTACGGGGACAGCGAGGCAGAAACGCGTCTGCGCGAATACCTGAGCGACTGGTGTGTGAAGGACAGCTGGTTCCGCACCGCGCAGCCCGACTGTCATTTCATGCACTGTCTGCCCGTGCGGCGTAATGTCGCGGTTGCCGATGAAGTGCTCGACGGCTCACGCAGCGTCGTGATCCGCGAAGCGTTCAACCGGATGGTCGTGCAGATGGCGGTGTTGTATCGCCTCCTGCGAGGCTGACTGACTGGCCTGCTTTCTGTCCGTTCTGGCTCTGGCCAGCCGACCGACAGACCAGTTGGCCAGCAGACTGTCTTGCGTCCTGTCTATTTGTTGTGAGGGTAACTTCCGTGCTCCGTACCGATCCTTCCGTTGCCGTTCGTGCGCTGCGCAGCGCCGCGCCCTACATCCGCATGTACAAGGGCAAGGTGTTCGTCATCAAGGCGAGCGGCGGCGTGTTCGCGGATGCCGAATCCACGCGCGCGTTGATCGAGCAGGTCGCGATTCTGCATCAGGTCGGAATCCGGGTCGTGCTGGTACATGGCGGCGGTCCGCAGCTCACGCAGATTCAGGAGTCGCTCGGCATCAAGGCGCAGATGATTGCCGGCCGGCGTGTGACGGATGAGAAGTCCATCGAGGTCACCAGCATGGTGCTCAACGGGCTGGTGAATACACAGATCCTCGGGATCTGCCGCGAGCTGGACATTGCCGCCGTGGGCGTCAGCGGTGTCGATGCCGGTCTCGTGCGCGCACACAAGCGCCCGCCCGTGACGGTCGAAGGCCAGTTGATCGACTACGGTTATGTGGGCGACATCGACCTCATTGACGCCAAGGTTCTGCAGCAGTTGCTCGACGATGGCCTGATGCCCGTGGTCAGCCCGGTGTCGGCGGACGATTCGGGCCAGCTGCTGAACATCAATGCCGACACAGTCGCTGCCGCCATCGGCGCTGCCCTGAAAGCCGAAAAGCTGATGCTCTGCACCGGCGCTCCGGGCATTCTCGAATCGCTCGATGATCCGCGCTCCATCATTTCGTACACGGATCTTGCAGGCCTCAAGCGCCTGAAGGATCAGGGCAGCCTCAAGGACGGCATGTTGCCGAAGGCGAAGGCCATCGAAGATGCCATTCGCGGCGGTGTGCGGCGCGTCCATGTGACCTCGTACAAATCGCTCGATGGCATCCTCGCCGAAGTGTTCACCAACGAAGGTACGGGTACGCTCGTGGTCGAGAACATCAGCGCGCTGAGCCCGGCCGAGCAACAGGCCGGCGCCTGACGCGCCGGGAAGGCTGTAGGCTGTAGCCAGAAGTCAGGAATCTCGCTGAGACAATGCACCGCAGTCTGATACAACGCATGGCAATCGAGCAGATCATGAGTTCCACGTTCCGGCCTGTCGCCTGTCGCCTGTCGCCTGTCGCCTCTGCTCAGAGAATTTCTCCATGAGCCGACTCTGGGACAAAGGCGCCCCGCTCGATGAGCGCGTACTGCGTTACACCGCGGGGGAAGATCACGCGCTCGACAATCGACTCGTTGCCTACGATGTGCGCGCGTCGATCGCTCACGCCGAAATGCTGAACGCGAACGGCCTGCTGTCGTCGCAGGATCTGGATGCGATCCGTCAGGGCCTGCTCGAGATCGCAGCGGAACATGCACGAGGTGAATGGCAGGTCCGGCTCGAACACGAAGATGGCCAGACTGCCCTCGAAACCCTTCTGACCCAACGCATCGGCGAGGCCGGCAAGCGCGTGCACCTCGGACGCTCGCGCAACGATCAGGTGCTCACGGCGCTGCGTCTGTATCTGAAGGACGCGGTCGATGAGCTTGCTGGCCGGACGGGGTCGGTGGCCGATGCACTGGATCAGCTCACACAGCGTGAGGGCGATATCGAGCTGCCCGGCTACACGCACATGCAGCAGGCGATGCCCAGCTCGGTGGCACTGTGGGCCGGAGGCTTTGCTGCCGAATTGCGTGACGACGCTGCCGCGCTGGCGCAGGTGAAACGGCGTATCGACAAGAGTCCGCTGGGATCTGCCGCGGGATACGGTTCGCCGAATCTGCCCATCGATCGCAAAGACACCTGCCAGCGCCTCGGATTTGCGGGCGTCCATGAACCGGTCACTGCCGTGCAGCTCTCGCGCGGCAAGGCCGAATCGCAACTGTTGTTTGAAATCGCGCTGGTAATGCAGGACGTGGGCCGGCTCTCTGCCGATCTCATGCTGTTCTACACGCAGGAATTCTCCTTCGTGTCATTGCCGGACGCTTTCACGACCGGTTCGTCGATCATGCCGCAGAAGCGCAACCCGGATGTGTTCGAACTGATTCGCGGTCGGACCGCCACCGCGCAGTCCTGTCTGCAGGAAGTCATGGGCATCGTTGCGAAACTGCCCTCGGGCTATCAGCGCGATCTGCAGCTCATCAAGATTCCCCTGTTCCGCGGTATCGACGTGTGTCTCGATACGCTCGCCATCCTGCCTGCCGCACTGGCGGGCGTCAGCTTCCGCCGCGAACGCATCAGGCTCGATCCGTCCATCCATGCCGCGGCGCAGGCCAACGACATGGTCGTGAGGGAAGGCATCCCGTTCCGCGAGGCGTATCGACGCGTGGGCGAAAACCTGAAGAAGACCAGGTGACCCACGTCACTATCGTCACTCTCGTCAGGTAGTCACTTAACACCATGTCCATCTGGCATCGCCCCGCCGCTCTCGGTGATCTGCCGCGCCATCCCACTCTGGCTTCGCATCTGGGCATCGAGTTCGTGGAAATCGGCGAGGATTTTCTGCGCGCGCGCATGCCCGTGGACGATCGCACGCGTCAGCCCTTCGGACTGTTGCATGGCGGTGCGTCGGTGGCACTGGCGGAGTCGCTCGGCAGCATCGGTGCTGCGCTGGTGGTCGATCGTGAGAAATTCCAGTGCGTCGGTCAGGAGATCAATGCGAATCACATCCGCGGCGTGAAGGAAGGATTCGTGATCGGCACGGCCCGTCCGATCCATCTCGGCCGCCGCAGCCACGTCTGGGACATCCGCATCGTCGACGAGCAGGACAGGCTGGTCTGCATTTCGCGCCTCACCGTGGCAATCATCGAACGCGCCTGACGGCCGCTTCGTTCGTCCACTGCGGCGGTTCGCGACGGACGAACGCAGCCCATTGGTTATACTGCGGCATGCGTTATTTCCGGCTCCTGCGTGTAGGCATTGTTCCCGCGCTGCTCCTGGCAGTGCTGTCGGGTTGCGGGCAGAAGGGCGCTCTCTATCGCCCGGATGAACCTGCCGACAAGGTGGAAAACACCAGCGTCGGCAAAGACGGGCCGACCTTCCCGGCACCGCAGGCACAGAAGGAACGGCGCTCGCGGAACAACTCCAGGCAGAGCCCCAGCGCAACCGAACCGCCGGCCGCAGATCCCGACAGACCTGCTTCGCCGTCTCCGGGAACCTGACCGTGAGCGCACCCCGCAAGCTCGTCCTGGTGGACGGCTCGTCCTATCTGTACCGCGCATTTCATGCATTGCCGCCGCTGACCAATTCGCGCGGCGAACCGACCGGTGCAGTCTTCGGCGTGCTGAACATGCTGCAGAAGCTGCTGAAGGAAGAATCGCCTGAACTGATTGCAGTGATCGTCGACGCGCCGGGCCGCACTTTCCGCGACGCACTGTTCGAACAGTACAAGGCGACACGGCAGCCCATGCCCGATGAATTGCGCTCGCAACTGCAGCCGCTGCTCGATTGCGTGCAGGCGATGGGATTGCCATTGCTGCGTATCGAAGGTGTGGAAGCCGACGACGTCATCGCCACGCTGGCGAAGCAGGCCGCGCAGCAAGGCATCGACGTGCTGATTTCGACCGGCGACAAGGACATGGCGCAGCTGGTCGACGACCGCATCATGCTGGTCAACACCATGACGGGCTCAAGGCTCGATCGCGCCGGCGTCAAGACGAAGTTCGACGTGTTCCCGGAACAGATCGTCGACTATCTCGCGCTCGTGGGCGATACCGTGGACAACATCCCGGGCGTGCCCAAGGTCGGGCCCAAGACGGCTGCCAAATGGCTCAACGAATACCAGACGCTGGATTCGCTGGTGAGCCATGCCGCAGACATCACCGGCAAGGTCGGCGAGAGCCTGCGAGCAAGCCTTGCGGATCTGGAACTGTCACGCAAACTCGCGACGCTGGATTGCGAAGTGAAACTGGAATTCACGCCGGAGACGCTGGTGGCGCGCGAAGCCGACCGCGAGCGCCTGCGTGAACTGTACACGCGTCTGGAGCTGCGCTCGTTGCTGCGCGCGCTCGGCGAGCCGGAAACATCGGCCACACCCGCACCGGCTTCCGCCGGCTCGATGCAGATGGAGCTGCCGACTGCGCCGCAGGTTGCGCGCGAGTACGAAACGGTCACGACGCAGGAAGCGCTGCAACGCTGGCTGAAGCATATCGCTCAGGCCGAACGAGTCAGCATGGCGCTGCTGACCACGGCTCAGGACTACATGCAGGCCGACATCATCGGTTTTGCGCTCGCGATCGAACCGGGCAAGGCCGCCTACGTGCCGGTGGCTCATGACTATGCCGGCGCACCGACACAGCTCACCTGCCAGGACGTGCTGTCACAACTCAAGCCGCTGCTCGAGAGCGAACGGCCTGCCAAGATCTGTCACGACACGAAATTTGTCACGCACGTATTGAAGCGCTATTCGGTCGAGCTGCACGGTGCCCGATTCGACACCATGCTCGAGTCGTACGTGTGGAACAGCACGGCGACGCGACACGACATCGAACCGCTCGCGCGCCGCTATCTCGGCATGGAAACAATCACGTACGAGTCGATCACGGGCAAGGGTGCCAAACAGATCGGATTCAATCAGGCACCCATCGATGCTGCATCGACATACGCTGCGCAGACTGCCGACATTGCGTTGCAACTGCACGATAGTCTGTGGCCGCGCGTCACCGCGGAGCGCGCGCTGCAAAGCCTGTACGAACAGATCGAACAGCCGCTGGTCGGAGTGCTGGTACGCATGGAACAGACCGGCGTACTGATCGACGGCGCACTGCTCAAACAACAAAGCGGCGAACTCGCTGCACGCATGCGCGAGCTGGAAGCGCGGGCACACGCCGTCGCAGGCACGCAGTTTTCGCTCGACTCCCCCAAGCAATTGCAGGACGTGCTGTACAAGCAGCTCGGCCTTCCGGTGCTCGGCAAGACACAGACCGGACAACCATCGACGGCAGAGTCCGTGCTCGAAGAACTTGCAGCCAGTCACGAACTGCCGCGCCTGATTCTCGACTACCGGGGCTTCACCAAGCTGAAGTCGACCTATACGGACAAGCTGCCGCTGCAGATCAATCGCAACACAGGCCGCGTTCACACCAGCTATCAGCAGGCGGTGGCGGCGACCGGTCGCCTGTCATCGACCGATCCCAATCTCCAGAACATTCCCATTCGCTCGCCCGAAGGCCGGCGTATCCGGCAGGCATTCATCGCGCGCCCCGATTACTGCATCGTCGCTGCCGACTACTCGCAGATCGAGTTGCGCATCATGGCGCATTTGTCGGGCGATGAAGGTCTGCTGGCTGCCTTTGCAGAAGACCGTGACATCCATCAGGCAACGGCCGCCGAAGTGATCGGCATTCCGCTCGAGGAAGTGAGCGCCGAACAGCGTCGTTCCGCGAAGATGGTCAATTTCGGACTCATCTATGGCATGTCGGCATTCGGCCTCGCATCGCGCCTGGGTATTCCGCGCGGCGATGCGCAGAAGTACGTCGAACGTTATTTCGAACGCTATCCGGGTGTGCGCCGTTACATGGAAGAAACGCGGCAGCAGGCACGCTCGCGTGGCTATGTCGAAACGGTCTTCGGTCGTCGCCTGTACCTGAACGAGATCACTTCGCGCAACGCGGCCCTGCGGCAGGGCGCGGAACGCGCAGCGATCAATGCGCCGATGCAGGGCACCGCAGCCGACATCATCAAGCGCGCAATGATCGAAGTGGATCGCTGGCTCAGCGAATCGAAGCTCGATGCGCAGCTCATCATGCAGGTGCACGACGAGCTGGTTTTCGAAGTACGGCAGTCACAGCGCGACACGCTCATCGCCAGGGCCCGCGAACTCATGAGTGCCGCGGCCGATCTGCGCGTGCCGCTGAAGGTCGATGCAGGCTCCGGCCTGAACTGGGATGAGGCTCACTGAACCCGTCCCGTTGTCGCCATGCGGCAACTGTTATTCATGCAACCTTCCGCGGGTCTGCGCATTCTGATCTGTCATCAATTTCATCGCGTCAACGGAGACGACATGCGCAATCGCACTCTCTTTACATCTCTATTGCTCGGAGCCCTCGTGAGCGGCACGACGTTCGCCGCGGACAATGGCTTCTATCTCGGGGCAAGCATCGGTCAATCCAATGTCGATATCAGCTCCGGCGGTTCGCACGTGGATGGGGACGACACCGGGTTCAAGATCATCGCCGGTATCCGCCCGCTCGATCATTTCGGCGTGGAGGTCAATTACGTGGACCTCGGCGAAGTCAGCGACGGCGCCTTCAAGGCCGAGAGCGATGCACTGTCGGCCTATGCCGTGGGATTCATGCCGGTAGGACCCGTGGATCTGTTCGCCAAGGCCGGTCTGGTGAATTCGGATACTTCGCTCAAAGGCAGTGTGGGGGAAGCATTCAAGAGCGATGGCACGGACTTCAGCTACGGGGCCGGCGTGCAGTTCCGTCTGCTCAGCCTGAGCGCCCGCGTCGAGTACGAGGTCTACGACGTAGACAATGTGAAGGATCTGAACCTGCTGTCGTTCGGACTCACCTATACGTTCCTTTGACCTGCCGGGCGCGCGGCGCGTTGCTTCCATGCCACGAACAGCGCCGCGAGGCCATAAAGACAGGTCTGTCGCGTGGCGACCGGAATACGCCCAACCACTTGAAAAATTAAACCTTTATTAATCGATCGGGCCCGCCGCGGTGCCGGAACTTTCGGGAATCGCAGGCGTCTGAACTATCGAGCGTCGGCCAGGACGCTCCCGTTCGCTGACCTCCCTGAGTGAACGGTAGCCCGGTCCATCCCCATGCCGGGTACAACTGCCCCGGTGGCCGTCAGGCCATCGGGGTTCTTTTTTTCCGGCACAACCGTCCCTGACTCACCCCGCCAGCGCCGCCAGAATCCAGCCGCGCGCCTCTTCAACGCCCGTCTTGCTGACGGCCGAAAACAGCTGCACCGATGCCGCCTCGCCTGCCGCAGCCTGCACCTCCCGGAGCGCGCGGGTGGATTCCGATCGATTGAGCTTGTCCGATTTGGTGAGCAACACGCGCGCGTCCAGGGACCGCCCCCCGACCCACGCCAGCATCTGCTCATCGAATTCAGTGAGGCCGCGGCGCGCATCCATGACGATGACCAGCGCAGCCAGCGCCGCGCGCTTCTCCATGTACGAGGTCATGAGATGCTGCCAGTGCCGCTGCATCTCGGCCGGCACCTTGGCATAACCGTAGCCCGGCAGATCCACCAGCCGCTGACCGGACTTCAGATCGAAGAAGTTGATGAGCTGCGTGCGGCCGGGCGTTTTGCTGGTCCGGGCCAGATCCCGGCGCCCGGTAATCGCGTTCAGCGCGCTCGACTTGCCCGCATTTGAGCGTCCGACGAACGCCACCTCGCGACCCTCATCGGGCGGAAACTGGTGCGGCTGCCAGGAACTGGTCAGGAACTGAGCTTCGGGAAATTGCGGCATCGGAATCCATGGAAACAGAAGGAGCTGTGCTGCGGCCACTCGCCGCCTGCGTTGGCCGGCGCGAAGCGTAGTGTACAATTCCGCGCCTTTTGCGCGTTCCGTCTGCCGCTGCCGTGTCGACATCGCAAAAGTCGGCGCTGCCTGACCAGCCGCACGTGGCCTGGAAGGTGTGGGCGAATAATTAGACCTGGAGTCTGAGCGATGAAGTTTGAGTCGATTGCGCTGCTGTCCGCATTGTGCGGCCTTGGTTTGAGCACCGTCGTTCTGGCGGATGGGACGGCCGAAGCCGGTCAGGCGAAATCCACCACCTGCGTTGCGTGTCACGGCGTCGATGGCAACAGCGTGAATCCGGAATGGCCGACTCTCGCCGGTCAGCACCCCGAATACATCGTCAAGCAGCTCCAGGCCTTCAAGTCGGGTGCTCGTCAGAACCCGCTCATGACACCGATGGCCGCGGGCCTGTCGGATCAGGACATGGAGGATCTGGCGGCCTACTTCTCCTCGCAGACCGCCAACGGCCTGGAAGCCGCGGCCGACAAGGTCGACGCCGGACAGCGCCTGTTCCGTGGCGGCGACCCCGAACACGGTGTCGCGGCTTGCGCTTCGTGCCATGGTCCCAACGGTCACGGCAATCCCGCAGCACTTTATCCTTCGATCCGCGGTCAGCACTCGACCTATGTGGAAGCGCAGCTCAAGGCTTACCGCAGCGGAACGCGTCAGACCGATCAGAATCAGATGATGCGTGGCGTCACGCAGTCGATGACCGACGAGCAGATCGCCGCCGTTGCGGCCTATGTGCAGGGACTGCGCTGATCGGCGCAGCCTCCAGTGTCGACACAGCGAGTGGAGATATCGTCAGTGACCAGATCCGGTACCGTTTTCACATCGCTGTTGCTTGGTTTGCTGCTCGCAGTCTCCGGTTGCAACAAGCAGCAACCTGCCCCGGCGCAACCGTCGGCACCTCAGCCAGAGCTTCCTTCGCCGCAGCAGCCTGCGGCTGAACCGCCGGCAACGGAGCAGCCTGCCGCAGAGGCCGGTGCGCCGGCAACGCCCGCCGAAGACATCAGCGAAACGGATGAAGCAGACTCGGCTGCCACTGCGGACGCTCCGCGCTCCACCACGCAACCCTCGCTGCGCCTGGGTTCTGCGCCGGCAGCGACGCCCGCGTCCTCCAGGTTCAAGGAGGGCACGAACTACGTCAGGGTCGTGCCGGCTCAGCCCACCTCCGTGGCGCCAGGCAAAGTCGAAGTCATCGAAGTGTTCTGGTACGGCTGCGGTCACTGCTTCGCACTGGACCCGGCACTCGAGTCATGGCGCACCAAAAACAAACCGGAGTACGTGGAATTCGTCCGGGTGCCGGCGATGTGGAATGACGCCCTGCGCATGCATGCGCGTGTCTTCTACACCGCCGAAGCACTCGGCAAGCTGGATGCGTTGCACAGCGACATCTTCCGCCAGATTCACATCAAGGGCGATGCGCTCAACACCGTCGAACGGATCTCCTCGTTCTTCGTTGCTCACGGCGTCAGCGCCGATGATTTTCAGCAGGCCTTCTCCTCGTTTGCAGTGGAGAACAAGCTGCAACGGGCCGATTTCCTCAATCGACGTTATCGCATCGAATCCGTGCCCACCATTCTCATCAATGGCAAATACCGTACGGACGTCGGCATGGCCGGCGGCGAGGAACAGCTGTTTACGCTGATCGGCGAACTGGCCGCCTCCGAACACGGCGGCTGATGATCGCGAAACCGCGCTGCCGCCCTGACGCGCTCCTGACGCAACAAGGCGGCGCATGCTGACTGCGTACGTTCAACGTCCGCAGGGACTGGTTCGCGCCGACATCACCGAACGGGCGCACATCCCGGCCGAAGCGCTGTGGCTCGATCTGCTCGAGCCCACCATCGACGAGGAAAAGGCCGTCGAAGCCAGCCTGGGTATCGACATCCCCAGTCGCGAAGAGATGAAGGAGATCGAAACCTCCAGTCGTCTCTACGAGGACAAGGGCGCGCTCTACATGACGATTACCGTCGCGGCGCGCCTCGATACTTCCCGACCGGAAATTGCCGCCGTCACATTCATTCTGGCGAACGGCCGGCTCATCACCTCGCGCTATATCGATACCAAACCGTTTCAGCAGTTTGCCGCCTACGCGCAGACGCATCCGCATGCCTGCCAATCGGCCATTGCGGTGCTGGCCGGACTCATCGAGTCATTGATCGAGCGCATTGCCGATATTCTCGAACGCACCGGGGGAGATCTCGACCTGGTGTCGAACACCATCTTCGTCGGGCCGGGAAGCAGCGGCACACCCAACAGCCGCGACCTGCGCGGCATGATCGAACGCATCGGCTTCAACGGCGAACTGAACTCCAAAGCGCGCGAGAGTCTCGTCAGCGTGGGCCGCCTCGTCATGTTCGTGCAGCAGACCGGGTTGCTGCAAATGACCTCGGAGCAGCGCAACCGCTTCAAGTCCGTCAGCCGCGACGTCACTGCACTGTCGGACCACGCGAGTTTCCTCGGCACCAAGGTATCGTTCCTGCTCGAAGCGACGCTCGGTCTCATCAACGTCGAACAGAACAACATCATCAAGATCTTTTCGGTTGCGGCCGTCATGTTCATGCCGCCCACGCTGATCGCCAGCATCTACGGCATGAACTTCCATCTGCTGCCCGACCTGCCAGGCACCCACAGCAATTTCTTCTTCTCGCTGGGACTGATGCTGGCGTCGATGGGCATCACCTATGCGGTGTTCAAACGAAAAGGATGGCTGTAGAAGAAGTGAATAGCGGACAGCGAACAGCGGACAGTGTCAGAATGTGCCACTGCAGCCGTCCGCATTTCGGAGGTTTGTCCATGTTTTCGGATCTGGTCTTTCACCGTCCGCCGTCCGCTGTCCGCTGATCACCTCCCTCCATGTCCCACCCCATCAACAGCATGGCGCTGTTCTGCGATTTCGAGAACGTGGCGCTTGGTGTCCGCGACGCGCAGTACGCGAAGTTCGACATCGACCGGGTCCTGGAGCGGCTGCTGCTCAAAGGCAGCATCGTTGTGAAAAAAGCGTACTGCGACTGGGAGCGCTACAAGGAATTCAAGGCACCGATGCATGAGGCCTCGTTCGAACTGATCGAGATCCCGCATCTGCGAATGTCCGGCAAGAATTCTGCGGATATCCGCATGGTCGTTGACGCACTGGACCTGTGCTACACAAAAACGCACGTCGATACATTCGTCATCATCAGCGGTGACTCCGACTTCTCACCGCTGGTGAGCAAACTGCGCGAGAACAACAAGACCGTCATCGGCGTCGGCGTGAAGAGCTCGACCTCCGATCTGCTCATCGCCAACTGCGACGAATTCATCTACTACGATGATCTGGTACGTCAGAGCGAAAAGAAGCAGCGAGCGCGTCGCAAGAGTACGGCACCGAAGGCCGCAGCCACCGGCGCGCCCAAAGAGCCGCCACGGGCGGAGAAAACAGAAGAGGACCGTCGTCAGGAAGCATTCGATCTGGTGCTCGACACCGTCGAAGCACTGGCGAGCGAGCGCGATCAGGACGAGAAGATCTGGGGCTCGATGGTCAAGCAGACGCTCAAGCGGCGCAATCCGGGCTTCAACGAAACCTACTATGGCTTCCGCACTTTCAGCGACCTGCTGGAAGATGCGCGCAAGCACAAGCTGCTGGATCTGGAGCCGGATCAGAAATCCGGCGGCTACATCATCAAGCGCGTGACGCGCGAAGAATAATCACTCACTGGCTCACGCTGCGCGAGCCGCGCAGCACAAGCGTGTTGAGTGTCGGATAGTGATCCGATCCCAGTGCCGGTCCGTGGCTGATTCCGGCCACCTGCCAATGCCTGCTGCACAGACACTGATCGATGCGGATCGCAAGCAGCGGCACCTGTGCAGGCCACGTCGGCACCAGGCCCTGACCGCTCGCGCAGTCGCTCAGTCCGGAATCGGCGATTGCTGCTGAAAACACGGTCGACCACGCCGTCACGTTGAAATCGCCGCCGATCAGCAGGGGGCCCGGCAGCTCCCGAGGCAGCTGTGCCAGACGCGCCAGCTCTGCATTGCGCAAGCGAACATTTTCCGCGCCGATCGGCCAGTGCAGATGCACACCCACTACGGTCACGAGTTGACCGTGCCACTCGACCACGATGCGTGCCGCGCTCGCACCACCGGGCACCAGCTCAATCGTGCCGCTGTCGCGGATCGGCGATCGACTGAACATGACAGCCGTCCGGTTGCGATCGGTGCTGACGTAGCGAAAGGGATAGGAGGGCATGTGCTGCGCCAGCGAGCTGACCGTAGCTTCGGATTCGACCTCCTGCAGAGCGATGACATCCGCCCGGGAGCGTTCGAGATAGGCGCCGATGGCTGCCGTGTCGGGGTTACGCCAGTACTTGTTGAACGTCACGAACCGAAAAGGATCGGGTGCGGCTACCGGATCGGCAGTCCGCAGATACGGAAGGATGCTGCCACCTGCGATGAGAATCCCCGCGAGTGCTGCGACCAGCACACCAAAGCGGCGCAACACTGCAGCAGTAACGACTGCAACGGCGAACAGAACGACATAGTGAATACGGAAGGCGGCGAACAGATCGGCCACCCACCACCATTGGCCCGCAAGGCCCAGCAGAAAGGCAAGCCAGACAGCTGCGCAAAGCCACAGAACGCCGTCGCCAACGACGACACGGAAACGCCTCGCGCGTGAATTCAGCAGCTCCGGCAATCGCGCTCGGTTGATTCAGGCCAGTGCCTTGGCAGGCGCGCGCCAACGTGTCGCGGGCGTACGTCCCTTGCCGTAATACAGCTCCAGGCGTCGGACACCTTTCATCTGTCGGGTCGAGCGCCGCACTTCACGCAGCAATCGCAACAGCAGCTGCTCGTCATCGCGCAGCCCGCCGCTTGCATACTCGGCAGCGATGCTGAGATGAAGCACCGTGATATGTTCGAGATCAGGCCGGATATAGATGGCGGCGCCCACGGGACGCCCCGTTCCCTTTTCAAGCGCGAACACGGTTTGTGCGTCGGGCACTTCGCTCAGCACGACGTGAAGGCGATCTTCGCTGGTGACGATTTCCGGCGTACCGAACATTTCCACTGCATCCGCGATACCGGCCGCCACTCGCTGCTGGCAGGCGTTGAAGAAGAGCAGCTGCTCCAGTGCCGTGCGGTATCTGACGAGAACAGAGGATTTGAATTCGATCTGGCTGCTCATGCATCCCACCCGTTGGTCTTCGTTCCAGGCCCCCAAGGCTCCCGAATGCCGTTCAACAGCAAGGCCGTGCCCATCATGAACGCCTGCTCCACGGCTTGTCGAGAGGTTACCGCCCTCCTTTGCCCTCGTAACTCTTTGCCTTTAAAAGATAAATTTGCCACTGTGGCTGAAAGGAGACATCAACACCGTGCAGCTAAGTCGTGGCGCCAGCGCCTTCTTTCGACATTGGCGCAGGTTATGCAGATGGCCGATGTTGCATGGCAGTCACGACTGGTCCGGGTGTAAATCGCACCTCGCAGGACACGACCGCAGGTGCGGTCGGAGCCCACCTTTGGCACAGTCGGCCCGCAGAACCGCCGCAGCGGGCTGCGAATGACGGCCAAACTTTGAACTGGCGCAAAGTTCGAGTCTTTAAAAACGGGAACTGGTTCGAGCGTCAGGATTGCTCTTATTGTCATATAGGCATACAGCCTGCCCGGCTCTGGGTTCGCCGTCCTCTGCCATGAGAAACCAGCGGCGAGTCGGAATCGGGCTACGGGTGCGATCAGCGCAGACACGCAGCGCGCACCGGACGTTCAGGTCACAGGGGAATCGTAAATGGGCATTCTAGATCTCGGTCGGTACAAGGGAATCGTCTTCGCGATCACCGGCTTCCTGGTGTTCATCGCCGTCATCATGGCGATGAATCACGCCATGGTCGGCCGTTTCGCGGATGATGCCGCAGGCATCAAGTTCCTCTCGCAGGCACAGACGCAGCCCAAGGCGATGCATGACAACGGCATGCTCGTCACGACGCGCTTGCAGGCAGGCGAGAAGATCGACGACGCGATCGAAGCCCTGCGCAAGAACGCGACGCAATTCGATCACGCCATGATCGGCCTGAACGATGCCATGGTGTCCGACAGCAACGGCGAAACGCTGGTGCTCTCGGCGCTGGTCAGCAACGAGGCGCGAACTTCCGTATCCGGCGCCAAGAAGGTCTGGGACGCGTACAAGGCCAAGCTCGATCCGGTTCTGCGATTCTCGGGCTCGCCCTACGCGGCTGAAGCCCCCACCCCAGCACCTGCACCCACTGGCAAGAACGCCGCTGCCCCTGCGCCGACGGCGGAGAAGGGTCCGCACCTCAGCCCACGCGGACGCAAGCTCGAAGCTGCGCTCGAAGAACTCAATCAGTTCAGCGCTGCGTCGCACGAACAACTCGCCAAGGCCACAGATCAGCTGGCTGCGCTGGTCGAGGCCGACAGCCGCAAACAGGCAAGCGTTCTGCGCACCGTGCAGGTCGGCGGCCTGATCGCTTCACTGCTTCTGCTCGGTTCGATCTTCTTCTACTTCGCGCGCAATCTGCGCAAGGAAGAAGCGGTGTCGCTGCGGGCCCGCAAGGAAACCGGCGACATTCTGCGCACGGTGAACGAAGGTCTGTTCCTGCTCGACAAGGATCTGAAGCTCGGCAGCGAACGTTCGCTGGCGCTGAACACCATCTTCCGCCGCGAAGAGTTCAAGGATCTGACTTTCGACGCGCTGCTCAAGGGCATCGTGCCGGAGAAGACCCTCAAGACCGCCATGGACTATGTGGCGCTGCTGTGGGGCGAACGCGTCAACGAAAAGCTGGTGAAGACCATCAACCCGCTGAACGAAGTCGAAGTGCACTTCGACAATCCGGCCGGCGGTTTCGACACGCACTATCTCGAATTCGATTTCAACCGCGTGAAGTCCGAAGGCTCGCTCTCGCACCTGCTGGTCACGGTGAACGACGTGACGAAGCGCGTGATGCTGTCGCGCGAACTGCAGGAATCGCAGGAGAAGGCGCAGGCTCAGCTCGATCTGCTGCTGCGCATCCTGCACGTCGAGCCGGATAGCCTCACGGGCTTCCTCACGGATGCCGATGTGTCGCTCAAGATGGTGAACTCGATCCTCAAGGAACCGGCTCGCGAAGAAACTGCGTTCCGCGCCAAGATCGACGGCATTTATCGCCAGGTGCACGCCGTGAAGGGCGAAGCCGCAGCGCTCGGTCTGAAGACCGTCGAACAGCGCGCTCACGCCTTCGAAGAATCACTCAACGATCTCAAGTCGCGTCAGGCGCTCTCAGGAAGTGACTTCCTGCCACTCGTGGTCAAGCTCGACGATCTGTTCAACCACCTCGCTCAGGTTCGCGAGATGCTCGGCCGTCTGGTCGACCTGCACCAGGCCATCGCGACACGTCGTACCGCTGGCGGCACGATCGCACCCGAGAAGGTGGACGCATGGCTGGCAGGCAAAGCCGATCAGACGATGCAGATGAAGGCGATGCCGCAGGCAGGTGCTGGCGAATCCGACGTGTCCGCCGGTCTCGAACGCACGCTGGAAGATCTCGCCGCCCGTGTGGCCTCGAGTCACGACAAGCAGGTAACGCTGAAGTGCGTCGGCCTGAACAACGTGCCGGAAGCCTACAAGCGTGCGGTGAAGGACATCACCATCCAGCTGGTGCGCAACGCAGTTGTCCACGGCATCGAAACGCCGGACCAGCGCGTCAAGGCAAACAAGACTGAAAGCGGCGTGCTCGGTGTGGAATTCCATCAGCGCGGCAACGAAGGATTCGAACTGGTGGTGCAGGACGACGGTCGCGGCCTGCAGCTCGATCGCATCAAGGAAGTCGCCGTCGAACGCGGACTGATCACACCGGCTCAGGCTGCCATGCTCGATCCGCGTCAGACCATGGCCCTGATCTTCCGCCCGGGCTTCTCGACGGCGGACAGGGTGACCACCGATGCCGGCCGCGGTGCGGGCATGGACCTGGTGCGCATCCTGGTGGCCGAGCTGGGCGGTCGCGTCGGCCTCGCCTCCGCAGGCGGGCGCTTCTCGAAATTCAAGATCTGGCTACCCGCGTCGGCGAACGCCGCCGCTGCATGAATTGCTGGCTAACCGGACCAGAAAAAAACTCCACGAGGGACTTCAATGGCGATCGCTAACGCAAAAGCTCAACCGTTGACGAACGGCAAGCTCAAGCTCATGATCTGCGACGATTCGAACATAATCCGTCGCAAGATCGAGCGCGAGCTGCAGATCGATCGTCTGCAGGTCATCGCCACCGCGGCGAACGGCAAGCTGGCCGTCGAGGCCTTCCGCAAGGAACCGGCCGACGTCGTGACGATGGACATCACGATGCCCGAAATGGACGGCATCGAGTGCGTCGAGAATCTGGTGAAGATCAAGCCGGACGTGCTGATCCTCGTCATCTCTGCCTTGTCGGACAAGGCTACTGCCATCGAAGCGTTGAAAAAGGGAGCGAACGGCTTTCTCTGCAAACCGTTCACTGATCGTCAGCTGACAGAGGCGCTTGAAGAGCTGCTGAGGGGCGCCGGCAATGATGACTAAAGTCGAACTGGAGACCTTCGTCGAAGGAACGACGAACTATTTTGCGACCGCGGCAAATCAGCCGGCGTCGGTCGGCTCGCCGTACATCGTGCAGGAAGGTCGTCCGACTGTTCAGGAATTCACCGGTCTGATCAGCATCGCCGGCAAACGCCGGGGCATCGTTTATTTCACGGCTTCGCGTCCCATGCTCACGGTCATGCTCATGCGCATGGGCGAAACCGAGCTTACGCAGGAAAACATGTGCGATCTGGTTGGCGAAGTGGCCAACACGATCTCGGGTAATGCGCGCCGGGATTTCGGCAAGGACTTCATGATCTCCGTGCCGACGGTCATTGCGGGTGAACCCGAGAAGGTCGCCACGCCGGACAACACGCGCTCGTTCGTGATTCCGATCAACTGGCGCAGCCATTCTGCGCAGCTCGTCGTCTGCCTGGAATGATCCGGGCAGGACGCACGGAAGCCGGGTAGCGTTTCGCCACCGCGCACCTACGCATCGATGCAATGCAGCGCCGGCAGCCCGATGCAAGTATCCACGCGCTCAATGCGGCCGGCGCCCGTAGCGCTGAAGCTGTAGACGTCGTCGTCCTCAGTGAGGACGACGCGCTGCTGCGTACGCTGCGCGAAGCAGCTTCTGCCACCCACGAAATCTGGCACGCGCCCACCGCGGATGCAGCCGTCGAGCTGTTGATCGGCGGTCATTGCGGCATCCTCATCGCCGATCTGAGCGTGCTGCAGACTGGCGCAACTGCGTTGCTCGAGAAGTTGCTGGCCCAGTTTCCTGAAATCGTGCTTTTGGCGACGGGACGACGCGATCAGGAAGGTGCCGTCGGACCCCTCATCACCCGCGGCAGCATCTATCGTTTTCTGCACAAGCCGGTCTCTCCTGCACGCGCCGGTCTGTTTCTGTCCGCCGCCACGCGCCGCTATCACGAGCTTTCATCGACGACCTCACCCGCGCTCGCAAGCGTCCGAAAGCTCACTCGTTCATCGGGACGGACGGCGTGGCTCATCGGCAGTGCTGTAGTGCTGCTGTCTGCTGCGGCCTTCCTGTTTTTCGCACGCACTTCCGAATCGCCCGCGCCTCCCACAGCGCCGACGAGCGTGGCAGATGAACCCTCGTTCGACGGACAACTCGAAGCTGCGAGGGCCGCATTCGAAGCCGGACATCTGGTCGAACCCGCCGGCGACAATGCTCTGAATCGTTATCGCGCCGTGCTCGCGGCTGATGCCGGCAATGCCGTTGCCCTCGCGGGCGAACGACAGGTCATTGACGCGTTGCGGGCAGAGGTGAGCACCGCGTTGCGGGTCCGCGATGTGCCGGGAGCCGCCCGCGCGCTCAAGGTGCTGCAACAGGCCGCTCCGGCCGACCCGCAGCTCGGATCGCTGAGTCAGCAGGTCATCGCGCTGTCTCGTACATTGAGCGTCGAACCGGTCGCCTCGGCGGCACCCACAGTCAGCCGCGCACAGAGCAGCGCCGCGAAGCCCCCGACCAATAACGACCTGGCGCGGCAGCGGCTGGCGGACAGCCAGCTGCTTGGGCCGGATGGCGACAACGCGCTGTTCTTTCTGCGGCAGGCCCATGCTCAGAATGAAGAGGACTCGACCACGCGCATTCTCGCCACCGATCTCGGATCGCGGCTGATCGATCAGACGAATGCTGCTGTCGCCAACGGCAACGTCGAGGAAGCCCAGACGCTGTACGCCAGTGTCACTGAGATCGACCGGGAATTCGGGCTGACGCTTCCTGATCTGGCTGAGGCGGGGCGTGCAATCGAAGCATTGCAGGCGAGTCAGGCCCGCGCGGCCAGCGCCGCCGTGATGGAAGCGCTCGCACCTGCGATCCGCATGCGCGAGACCGGCCAGCTGCTGGAACCGGCGAGTGGCAATGCATTCGAAACGCTGCAGGCCATCGCGACCAGGTATCCGGACAGCGCCGAAGTGCGCAGCGAGAAACAGCGCCTTGCATTCACGCTGGTCGAACACTCGCGCACCGCGCTGGTCGAGGGAGACCTCGATCGTGCAGAACTGCTGGCAGTACGCGCCAACGATCTCGTCCCCGGCATGAATACCGTGCAGACGCTGCGACAGCAGATCGCATCTGCCGTCAGCAGCCGTGCGGCGCAAACGGTTGTCAACGCAGGTTCCATCGAACGGGTTGGCGGAGCTGCCGCGGTGTATCCCCCCGATGCATTGCGCCGCGGTCTCGAAGGCTGGGTGGATCTCGAATTCACCATTGCCGCGGACGGCTCGACGCGGGACATCCAGGTCCGTGAATCCCGCCCCGGCGGCGTCTTCAATCGCGCTGCCACGGACGCGCTGCGCACCTGGCGGTACAAGCCAGTCCTGCGCAACGGCCAGCCGGTCGACCAGCGTGCGCAATTGCGCATGCAATTCACGCTGGAATAGCGCGTGTCAGGTTCCTGACTGGCGGTCCCGTGCGGCTGCCGTATCGAATCGGCGCCCGAGCCACCAGCCGACCAGGCCCCACAACGCAGCGACAACGGCGCCAAGCAGCGCCGTGGCTGACGCACCAAAACCCGCCGAATTGAGGCCATTGCTGACCTGTGCCGCAAGCGCATCGGCGCCGCGGTAGACGGGCACGTCATTCACATTCTTGGCCTTGTACTTCGTCTCGTTGTCGAGCGGCGAATACAGCATCTCCCGACCGGGACGCACGAACGCGTATTCGCTCGCGCGCCTGAACACGAACACGGCGATCAGCATGGCCAGCGTCCCGTTCGCCGCGAGCAGCAGGAAGCCGCCCACCATCGCAATCGGGACCATCACCAGCAGAGCGGTAACGCCGAAATGTCTGGCGATCCGCCCGGTCAGAAACAGCTGTGAACCGATGGTCAGTGACTGCACGACCCAGTCCAGCCGGGCGAACAACCGCGTTCGCTCTGCCACGTCACTGACGGCAGCCTGGACCAGACGCAGCTGTTCGAAGTACAGCAATGTATTGACCGTCGCGAGCAGGACGACGAACAGCGCGATGCCGAGCAGATACGGAGAACGCACTACCAGCGCAAATCCTGCGAATGGATTGCCGCCGACCGGTCGCTCGGGCTGTACATCGGCAGCGCGGTGATGCCAGATCCCCAGCAGGACCCGCTGCGCAAGGATGCCGATTGCGAACAGTCCCGCTCCCAGGAACAACACGCCGCCATTGCCGATGTGCGCCACGCTGATATCGGTAATGAACGGTCCGACCAGTGCTCCTGCGGTTCCGCCGGCAGCAATCACGCCGAACAATCGCTTGGTCTGTTCCCTTTCGAACAGTTCGAGCAGAAAGCTCCAGAACATGGAGACCAGAAACAGGTTCAGCACACTGATGAACACGTAGAAGAACTGGCCGGTCGCCACGTTCACTTTGTCGCCGCCGAATTGCAGCCCCATGATTGCGAGCGCTACGGCGACCAGCCCATAGGTCCACGGCAGAAACACACTTCGGCGCAGGCGGGTCACTACCGCGCCATACAGCGGCACGATGGCAAGCGAAGCCACCCAGGTCACTACCCACAGATCGCTGACCCGCTCGCGGCCGAGCAAGGTTCCCACGGTTTCGCGCACAGGGCGCACGGCGAAATAGCCGCCCATGACACAGAAGAACAAGCAGAAGGCCGCTACGACGGCGCGAGTCTCCTGCGGCTGGATCGTCGCAAGACGTGCGAGGGCACTTCCCAGCGCTGAGGTGCGGACCGGTTGTGTCATTGGCAATCCCCCTGGCGTTTACCAGCGGACTCCTCGGGGACGCGAGGGTTCCGCGAACCGGGGCGATTCTAGACCGGACAACGGCCGCGGCTTGCGATGAACCCGGCTGACGCGGGTAATGCGGGATGAAGCACAGCGATCAGCGATCGATGGCGGTGCCGCAGAGAAACAAGGGGACCTGGCGGTCGGTCCCCTTGAGGAGGGGGATTCGTCAGTTGATGGTCTTGCTGGCCACGTTCGACAGCGAGCTTTCGGTGCCGGCGCTCGTGTACGCCTTCACCGCGAAGTACCAGGTACCGGCGGCGAGCTGATCGACCAGGTAGGTCGTGACGCTCGGATTGGAGATCTCGATCGTCTGGTTCAGCGAGGAGGCGCTGGTGCCGTACACGATGCGATAGCCGGCCAGATTGGTCAGGGCGGTGCCGTCGGTGTTCTCGGTGGGCGCGGCCCATGACAGCGAAGCGCTGCCGAGGGTCTTCGACGTCACCACGATGCTGAATGCCGGCAACGAGGTGCTGGCGGTGCCGTCACTCACACTGATCACGATGTTGGCGAAAGTGCCCGCCGCGTCCGGCGTGCCCGACAACTGACCGGTCGATGTGCTGAACGTGGCCCACGAGGGCTTGTTCTTGATGCTGAAAGCAAGCGAGTTGCCATCGGCATCGCTGGCTGTCGGCTTGAAGCTGTAGCTGCTGCCGACGGATGCACTCGTGGCAGGCGAGCCGGAAATCTTCGGCGCCTGGTTGCTCGGAGCCGAGCTGCCACTCACGGTAATGGTGAACGGCGTGAGCGACGCGGTGGTCTTGCCGTCACTGACGCTGATGATGATGTTGGAGAACGTGCCGGCTGCCGTCGGCGTACCGCTCAACGTGCCTGTGCTGGTGGCAAAGGAAGCCCACTCGGGACGATTCTGGATGCTGTAGCCCAGCGTATCGCCATCGGCATCACTGGCCGTCGGCTTGAACGAGTACCCGATACCGACGGTAGCCGTTGTGGCAGGCGAACCGGAAATCTTGGGCGCGTTGTTCGGCGCGGCCTGTACGGCAATCGCAAAGGTGGCGAGCGACGTCGACACCTTGCCGTCACTGACGCTGATGCGGATGTTCGAGTAGGAACCGACATCCGCTGCCGCGGGGGTGCCGGTCAGCCGGCCTGTGGACGCGCTGAACGTCGCCCAGGACGGCTTGTTGGCCACGCTCCAGGTGAGCGCGTCACCATCCGCATCGGTGGCCGTCGGCTGGAAGGAGTAAGCCTGGCCCGCCTGCACCGATGTCATCGGTGTACCGCTCACGGCAGGCGCGTTGTTGTCAGGACCCTTCACGCTGATCGCAAAGGCAGGCAGCGAGGTACTCACTTTGCCGTCGCTGACGCTGATGACGATGTTGCTGAAGTTGCCGATGTTCTTTGTCGCGGGAGTGCCGCTCAACGTGCCCGAAGCAGTGCTGAACGAAGCCCAGGACGGACGGTTGCTGATCGAGAACGTGAGCTTGTCGCCATCCGCATCGCTGGCCTCGGGCTTGAAGCTGTAGGGAGCAGCCACGTCCACCGAAGTTGGCGGCGTACCGGCGATCACCGGCGCCGCATTGCTCGCGGGCGGCGCGGCATCGCGCGCACGCACCAGGATCCGGAACGGTCCGACCGAACGGGTATCGCGGCCATCGGTCACGTTGATCGTGATGTCCGCGCTCTCGCCGACATCGCTGTCCGCAGGGTTACCCGTCAGGGCGCCGGTTTCGACGCTGAACTGCGCCCAGCCCGGCTTGTTGACGATGGAGAATTCGAGGAAGTCGTTGTCGGCATCGCTGGCCTTGGGAACGAAGGAGTAATCCTGTCCGGCATCGGCCACGCTCGAGGGCAGTCCGGAGATTTCCGGCGCATGGTTCTCGACCGGCGCGGTGGGCGGGGTTTCGCTGGGGGTCGGTGTTGGCGTGACTGCCGTCGGCGTACCGTCATCGGACTCTCCGCCACAAGCGCTCAGCACCAGCGCTGCGGACAGCACGATGAACAGTCGGCTCCACCGGTTCAGTTTCGTTCTCCCCAACTCTCTTGCGTCGTGCATCGCTACACCTGACTGTGTGGCCGCCGGCGGTGACTGACAGTCATCGACAGCGGGTGCGCTCAACAGGCAGTGACGCAATTACCTGGCAATGCGGACGCGACTCCAACCGAATCGTCGACCTGCAGTCACACCGCGGCGTCGCGCCCATGGCGCAGACACTGCGATGAACTTCATCGCTGGCAACCCCGCTATCCCCGCGTCTGCGACGCGTCCGGACCGGAGGCTTTGCGTCCCCGCCTTTCGACGGGTTTGCCCTTTTCAACTTCGAACCGATTTCAATCGGACGATTTCAACCTGACACTCGATCTCGACACCGCTTCACGCGCACGCGCGGGGGCCGGCCGTTGAGCCTGCGGTGGATTACGTTGAGTGAGGATGCTTGAGGTATGACGACGCGAGGGATCGGATCCTCTTGCCGGCAACCCCGCTATCCTGCGCCCATGCGCGTTCGGACCGGAGGCTTTGCGTCCCCACCTTGCGGCGGGTTTGCCCTTTTCGTGAAGCGTTCGCAGTAGACCTCACAAACAAATTTCTCGCAATTGTCGTTGTGTAACGACAGCTCAAACAGTTTCCGAGGTTCACATAACTGCGTCATGAAACATGACGCCACATTCATCGCATTCGTCCCCGAGAAATGACCGCCGCTGCACCCGGGCAGCGGCAAATCATCTTTCAGGATTTCCTGGTCACTTACTTGACACTCTTGCTCGCGACGTTCGAGTTCGCGCTCTCCTGTCCGCCGCTGGTGTAGGCACGCACGGCGAAGTAATACGTTGACGGCGACAGCCCATCGACCACATACGTCGACACGCTCGGATTCGCGATCTCGATGGTCTGGTTCAGCGCAGTCGCTGACACGCCGTATACGATGCGATAGCCCGCGAGATTGGAGAGCGACGTGCCGTCCGTGTTCTGGGTCGGCGGCGTCCAGCTCAGCGTCGCGCTGCCGAGTGACACAGCATTCACCGCGATGGCAAACGAGGGCAGCGAAGTGCTGACCTTGCCGTCGCTGACGCTGATCACGACACCCGAATAGACGCCCACGTTCGCGGCGCTCGGCGTGCCGCTGAGCTGACCGGTGGTCGTGCTGAAACTCGCCCAGCTGGGCTTGTTGGCAATCGTGAACTTCAGCGTGTCGCCATCGGCATCGCTCGCCGAAGGCTTGAAGCTGTACGCGCTGTTCGCGTTGATGGACGTCGTCGGCGTGCCGCTGATCTTCGGCGCCTGATTGCCGGCCTTCACCGTGATGGTGAATGGGCTCAGCGATTTCGAAGCCTTGCCGTCGCTCACGGAAATCGTGACGTTCGAGAAAGTACCTGCCGCGGAGGGCGTGCCGGTCAGCGCACCGGTGGAGGTGCTGAAGGAGGCCCACGAGGGCTTGTTGGCAATGCTGAAGCCCAGCGCATCGCCGTCGGCGTCTTTGGCGGTCGGCTTGAAGCTGTACGCCTGGCCCGCGGTAATGGTGGTCGTCGGGGTGCCTGAGATCGTCGGTGCGGTATTGGACTTGGCCGTCACCGTGATGCCGAAGTACAGGGTCGCGGCATAGACGCCGTCCCATGCATAGATCTGAATACCGGAGAAGGTACCGGGAGCCGTGGGCGTACCGGTCAGTGCGCCGGTCGTGCGATTGAATTTCGCCCACGACGGCTGATTGCGGATTCCGAAGCTCACGCTCTTGCCATCCGGGTCATACGCCGATGGCGTGAACGAGTAAGCCTGGCCCACGACCGCAGTCTGCGGCGGGGTGCCGGAAATTACGGGCCTGACATTGGCCGCGCTGGCATTCAGTGCCGGCCAGACACTGCCGAGCGAAATCACGGTCAGCAACGCCGCCAGCTTTGGCAGCAAACGAAAGGACGTTACATACCCAAGGATCATCTAGGTAACTCTCCCACGCGCACAGAAGTCACTCCGCTCGGGCAGTGCCTGAGCGAAAACCATGTCCGACAAGGGAAAGCAGGCTGGGGCGGAAGGCCCGCAGCGGTTTCAGTGACGCCGAAGTGAAGTACTCCAGCGGCAACCCCGCTATCCGCCGCTCGTGGCTGATGCCGCGAGCAGTGAGGACCGGAGGCTTTGCGTCACCGTCTTTCGACGGGTATGCCCTTGTTCGACCCTGACAGTGTGCAGCGGAGCGAAGGTGGGACCTATCGGGCGCGCCCGCATCACCGGCAGGACGATGCCGGAAAGACACCGTCAGGCGGTGGACGAGTCCGGCATGAGATCAAGCGCCTGGGATGGCAGGTCGCTGCGTGGGTCGCACCCGGACAAAGACCGGGCACGACCGGGGTCTGCCGAGGATTATTCGGGGAATCTGAAGCCGTGCTGGCGAACCAGGCGGGTACAGGCGGTGGCCAGGTGCAGATCGTAGGCCACACCGGCGCCCCGATTGATTTCGTCCACGGCGGCCTCGAGCCCGAGCGCCGGGCGGTGCGGGCGCGGCGAAGACATGGCTTCGACGACGTCGGCAATGGCGAGGATGCGCGCCTCGAGCATGATCTCCTCGCCTTTCATGGCGCGCGGATAGCCGCTGCCATCGAAGCGTTCGTGATGTTCGAAAATGATCTCGACGACGGGCGCACCGAAGTCGATGTTGGCGAGCAGCTTGCAGCCCTCCTCCACATGCGTGCGCATCAGCGCCGTTTCGATGTCGTTGAACCGACCCGGCTTGGCGAGAATCGAAGGCGGCACGGCGACGTTGCCCACATCGTGCAGAAGCGCGGCAATGCGCAACGCGTGCTGGCGTTCCCCATCGAGGCCGGCCTCGCGACCCAGTGCCACTGCCAGCGCCGCGACGCGGCGTGCCGAGCCTGCAGTGTACGGATCGTGCTTCTCGCTCAGATTCAACAGCGCCTCGATCATGCCTTGCAGCGCCACGTCGGTACGCTGCAGCGAACCCAGCGTCTGGCCATGCGCGCGCTTGGCCTGCAGCACACGCCAGACGCCATCGCTGAGCGCAGTGAGCAGGCGCTGATCAGCCTCGCCATAGCCTGCATCGCGATTGGCGACACCGAGCACCGCCACGGCTTCCTCGCCATCGACCATCGGTACGGCAACGAAGCGCTGCAGATCCGGCAAGCCATCGGGCTGCGGCTTCCATGTGAGATCGTTGCTGGAAGTCGCGTGACGCGCGCGAACGCACTCGCTGAAGACACCGAAGCGCGACAGTGAGCGCGGCTCGGCATTGGCAGCGATCGTCTGGCCCCGCGCACGATCGCGCCACACGCTCAGCGTCATGGTCTTTTCCGCGCCATCGACGAAGAACAGATAGGCGACCGGACTGTTGGTGATCTCGGCAGCCTGTTCGACCACGCGCCGCACGATGGCTGATTCGTCGAAGGATTCGGATTGGCGGAACAGCTCCACCAGGAACTCGAGTTGCCGTTGTTCGAGGCGCTGTGCCGCGGCTTCGCGGCGGCGCTGGGAGACGTCGCGAATCACCAGCACGGCATCGGCGGGACCGCCATCGAGCTGACCGACGCTCACTTCCACATCCATCAGCGAACCGTCGCGCCGCTTGTGCTGAACTTCGTAGCGATCGGCACTCGCGGTCGTGATCTTCAGACGGGCAGTGGCATCGCCCGAGCCCTGCTGCTCGATGTCAGCGGCGCGCAGCTTGAGCAGTTCCTCGCGGCTGTAACCTGACATGCGGCAATACGCGGCATTGGCTTCGAGAATGCGGCCCTCGGCGTCCAGCACCCAGTAGCCGTCAGTCATCGCATCCAGAAGCGAGCGACTGGCGGTCGCAGCTTCGAGCTGTCGCTGTTGTTCCGCCAGCGCAGCTTCGCCGCGCTGCCGTTCGGCGTCCGCGGCCTCCTGCACGCGCTTCTGCTCAATCTGGATACGCTCGGAGAGATCGCAGACGGACACCAGATCGGCATTGCGACCGTCGAACTCAATGGACTGACTGGCCGTCTGGCCGTACAAGGTCGATCCGTTCTTGCGACGGTAGGCCACGACGCCCGCATCGACCGTCGCGGTTGTATCGATGAGAGCCTCTGCCTTGAGCGAGAGAAACTCGGCGCGTGAATGGCCGCAGGCACGCAATGCGGCATCGTTCACGGCGATGAAGCCACCGGTGGCGTGATCGGCGATCCACATCGGCAGCGGGTTGGCTTCGAAAATGCGGCGGAACCGTGCCTCGCCGGCAGCGAGCCGTTGATTGGTCGTTTCCAGTTCGCCGATCTGGTTGCGCAGTCGTGCCTGAGCCTGCTGCGCACGCTCGGTGGCCATCGCCAGTGCCTGCTGCGCCCGTTCCAGCGCATCGGGACGGTGCGCTGAGTCGCTGAGTGCCGGCATGCGGACGGTCGCATTCGATGCAGCCGACGGCGCATCCGGAGTTTTGACCAGTTCATCGAGCGCCCTGACCAGCGCTTCAGGCTGTTCTGTGCGCGCAAGAAAGCGTTCGGCGCCGAGTTCCAGCGCGAAGCGCTCGTACTTCGGATCGTCATGACGTCGCGTATAGAAAATGAAGGGGACCGACGCCAGCCGCTCGTCCTGCTTCCACTTGCGGCACAACGCAAAGCCATCCATACGCGGCAGCACGATGTCGGACACCACGGCATGCGGCGGCTCGCGGCGCGCCGCATCGAGCGCTTCCAGCCCATTGGTCGCCTTGACCACCCGGTGACCGCGCGTTGCCAGAAGTTTTTCCAGCGCGACCTGTTCGGACTCACGCTCGTACGCAACCAGAATGACAGCCATGACTCTCCAGGACTCCTCGCCGCGCCGGCAGCACGGGGCTGCGGCATTGCTGTTCCCGATCCCCGTGAGCGAGCGGGCGACACATCCATCGTTGATGCCAATGCCCAAGTATGCCGGGCAAGTGCTTGATTGGCACGGGTCCATTCAGACTGCGATGCCGGAACAGAGACGTGGCGCACACCGCGGTTCACGGCACCACGACATGGACTGCACATGGGCAGCCGGCCGACACAGAGCCGGATTCAGGTGACGTCCGACCCACGGGAAGGGCTGCCGGCCGCACCAGCCCGCGCAGCGCTTCGCTCCACCTACTCCAGGGCGCGATTGACCTTCATCCAGTACTGGCCGAGCGTCGAGACCTGATCGGTGAACTGTTTGAAGTCGACCGGCTTCACGATGTAACTGTTGGCGTGTTTTTCGTAGCTGCGCACCATGTCGGATTCCTGGTCCGACGAGGACATGACGACGATGGGAATGGAGCGCAGCTGCGGATCGGCCTTGATGCGGGCCAGCACATCGAGTCCGTCGATCTTCGGCATGTGCAGATCGAGCAGCATCAGCCGCGGATTGCCCGGCTGCCGCTGCGCGTACTGTCCCTTGCGCAGCAGATAGTCGAGCGCCGCTTCGCCGTCCTGGACCCATACGATGTTGCGACTGACGCCGCCGATGGCGAGGGCCCGTGTGGTGAGTTCAGCATCGGTGGCATTGTCGTCGGCCAGCAGCACGTAACCGGAATTTGTCATTGGAATACCAGAGATAAAGCCTGAGACCCGAGGCGAGCCGGGGTGGCAACTGGCGTTCTTGGCGGCTCAAGACTCACGCCCCGAGTCCCGAGCCGCTGGCCAGTGCGATTACAAAACCATATTCACGCGCGATCTCCCGCAGACGTTCGAATCGACCGGACTGGCCGCCATGCCCGGCCTCCATGTTGATGTGCAGCAGCACGACATTGCGATCGGTCTTCACGGCACGCAAACGCGCGACCCACTTCGCCGCCTCGTAATACTGCACCTGACTGTCCCACAGGCCGGTGGTAACGAGCAGCGGCGGATAGTCCTGCGCGCGGACATTGTCGTAAGGCGAATACGCGAGCATGCGCCGATATGCCTCGGGCTCATTCGGATTGCCCCATTCGTCGTACTCGAGCGTCGTCAGTGGAATGGATTCATCCAGCATGGTGGTGACGATATCCACGAACGGCACGTTCGCCACCGCGCCGCCGTAGTACTGGGGTGCGGCGTTGATGACTGCTCCGATCAGCAATCCGCCTGCACTGCCACCCGATGCGTAGATGCGCCCGGCAGACCCGTAGCCCTGTGCGATCAGGAACTGCGTGACGTCGATGAAATCGTTGAACGTGTTCTGCTTGTGTTCCAGCCGGCCCGCGTCGTACCAGCGCCGCCCGAGTTCCTGACCGCCGCGCACATGAGCGATGGCATAGATGAAACCGCGGTCGAGCAGCGACAGCCGCGACGAGCTGAAGCCGGGATCCATCGACAATCCATAGGCGCCGTATCCGTACTGAAACAACGGCGCGGAACCATCGCGCGGCGTGCGCTTGTGATAGACCAGCGACACAGGAATGCGCTCACCGTCGCGTGCCGGTGCCCACAGCAGTTCGCTCGCATAATTCGACGGATCGAATTCACCCAGCACCGGTTCGCGCTTGAGCAGCGTGCGCTCGCCCGTATGGATGTCGTATTCGTAGGTGGTCGCAGGTGTGGTCAGCGAGGTGTAGACATAGCGCAGCCGGGACAAATCGATTTCCGTGTTCGTGCCAAGGTGCATGGTATAGGCAGGATCGTCGGCGGCGAGCAGCTGCGCCGTGCCGCCCCAGCGCTGCAGGCGGATCTTGCTCAGTCCGCCCGAACGCTCGCTGATCGCCAGAAAGTCGCGGAACAATTCGAAGTCCTGCACGAACACCTGTGGATCGTGCGGCAGGACGTCCTGCCATCGCGCGGGAGTGCGGTGCGCTTCGACAGACGCTACCGCGATTGCGGCGATACGAAAGTTTTCGGCCTGCCAGTTCGTGCGGATCAGGAAACGGTCGTCCAGATGATCGATCTGGTATTCGTGACCTTCCATGCGCGGTGCAAACACCACGAACTCGAGCGCAGCATCGTCGGTGCGTGCATAGCGCCATTCGGAAGTCGTGGTGCTTTCTGCGCCGATGAAAATGAATCGCTCGGATTTGCTGCGCTCGAGTGCCAGGCCGAAGCTCTCGTCCGGCTCCTCGTACACGAGAGCATCTTCAGTCGCTGGCGTACCGAGCAGATGGCGACGCACCCGTCGTCCCAGCAGCGTCACCGGATCCTTCTCGATGTACAGCAGCGTGCGATTGTCATCGGCCCAGGCCAGATCGCCTTCGACGTTCTCGATGACGTCGGGCAGCAACTCGCCCGTGTGCAGATCCTTGATGCGCACCTGGTACTGACGGCGTCCCACCGTGTCGATCGCGTAGGCAAGCAGCCGGTTGTCGGGACTGATCTCGTAGCTTGCGAGCTGAAAGAACGCATGCCCGGCGGCCAGCACGTTGCAGTCCAGCAGGATGGCCTCGGGACTCTCGGCCACGTCGCGCCGGCGGGTGTAAATGGGATACTCGGCACCGGTCGCATACCGCGCGCGATACCAGTACCCGCGATAGCGCGCCGGGACCGAAGCATCGTCCTGTTTGAGTCGACCGACGATTTCCGCATACAGCGCATCGATGAGCGGCTGCACCGGTGCCAGCATCGCCGCCGAATACGCATTCTCGGCATGCAGATGCGCCAGCACTTCGGGATCAGCTCGCGTATCGTCGCGCAGCCAGTAATACGGATCCTCGCGCACGCCGTGAGGCGACTCGACGTGATGCGGACGGGCGGCTGGCCGGGGCGGTTCGGTCACGGCGATCGGACAATCATGACTGGCAGACGCCGGATATTACCGGTGAGGTCGCGCTCGCGCAGAGAGCAAAAACCGGCGGCGGACCGGACAATGACGCGTTGCGGCAGTGATTCGGTGTAATCAGGCGGGAATTTTCAGCGAAAGTCGCAGGCGCGCAATGTCACGACCCGGATCAGGCGCGTAAAAGGTGATCTGATCGCGCGACCCGCAGACAGAGCTGCAGGCAAGCTCGCGTCAAACCAGCATCACAAGCCGTGCCCGAAGTTGATGCACGGCGGCATGAATAATCGGCAATTTCCGGGGGAATGCCGGATCGGGGAAAGAACCAGAACGACCGGGTCTGTAGTGCAATTTCTGGGGCTTGGTTCACGCGAGATTCCCGGAAAAGCCAGATGCAGGTCTCAGTCGCGCGACTTTTCATAAGCAAGTATTAGCGTCCAAGAGAATCCAACAGGCGCCGGGGACGACCGGTCCGGATCGAGCAGAGCATCTGCCGCCCGCGGACCGACGTTTCCGGCCACATGAAAACCCGTCAGGAGTGGGTCCATGGCGAATGCGCAGCACGTACGTCCGGCAGGCGCCGGTGAGGAAGTCAACCTGGAAATCGACGATACGCAGACCTCGCGCATCCTCGGTGAAGACAACGCGACGCAGACACCGATCCTGGTGCTCAGCCGCGATGCCGCACTGGTGGAAACGGTGCGCAAGGCCACGCCTCGCGGCGGTTCCACGACTCACGCGGCCGATCTGGACCAGGTCGCCGATCGGCTTCCCTCTCTGAGACCCGGCGTTCTGGTCGTCGATACGGCCAGCGCTTCGGACGTGGCCTCGCTGGTCGCGCAGCTCACGCAGCACTTCCCCGAACTGGTGGTGGTCGTAGCCGGCAAGCGCGAAGACAGTGCCTCGCTCATGCAGCTCACGGCTGCGGGCCGCATTTTCCGCTTCCTGCTGACGCCGCTGTCGCACGGCCAGACTCGCCTTGCGCTCGAAGCAGCACTGACGCAGCACCTCGATCTGACGGCCGCAGCCCATCGCCAGAGCTCGAGCAGTTCGAGCGGCGGTGCCGGCAAGAACTACGTAATGACCTACGGCGCACTCGCTGCGGGTCTGCTGATCGTGATCGGCGGCATCTGGTTCGGCGTGAAGCATTTCACCAGCAAGCCGGAAGTTCCGGTCGAATCCCCCGCGCAGGTTGCCGCACAGAGCAGCGTGCCCGAGCGACCCGATCCGGAGAAGGCCGAACTGGCGCTCGCCAAGGAAGCCTTCGATCAGGGCAAGTATCTCGAACCGGCAGGTGAAAGCGCCCTCGATTTCTATCGCAGCGCGCTCAACATCAATCCGCAGAGTCAGGCGGCGAAGGACGGTGTGCGCAGCGTCGTCGACAAGGTCCTCGGTCGCGCCGAAGCCGCGCTCACGGCGGAAAAACTGGAAGAAGCCATTCGCACCATCGAAACGGCCCGCTCCATCGATCCGACGCACCCGCGCCTGGCCTTCCTCGACACGCAGATCGCTCGCGAGCGTGAGCGTCTGAAACTCACGCAGGCAGCCGACGTGGGCAACAAGGTACGCACGCTGCTTGCGCAGGCCGCCGACCGTACTGCGAACGGCCGTCTGATTTCACCGTCGGGCTCCAACGCCCGCGACGCACTGCTCGAAGCACGTCGTCTCGATCCGACGGATCCGGCGGTGGTGCAGAACATCCGCGATCTGAGCGGCACGCTGGTCGAAGAAGCCCGCAAGGCCGTCGCCGCGGGCAAACTCGACGAAGCGCAGGCATACCTGTCCAGCGCCCGTCAGCTTGGCTCGGCCGGCTCGGCACAGGCTGCCGTCGAACGTGCGCTGGCTGATGCCAATCGCACGGCCACAAACGCCGCAGCAGCTCGCAAGCCGGCGACGGGCGGACCCAACATGGACTCGCTGGTGGCGGAAGTCCGTCAGCGCACCAATGAGGGCAAGCTCATCGATCCGGCCGGCGCCAGCGCGCGCGACTCACTGAATCAGCTCGTGGCTCAGTCGCCGAACAATCCGCAGATCGAAGAACTGGCCCGCAACTTGTCCAATCGTCTGCTCAACTCCGCCAAGCAGGCGATGGCTGCCAAGGCCTATGACCGCTCGGCACAGCTGATGGCTGGCGCGCGTGAAGTCGGTGCCCGCTACAACGAAGCCGCCATCGCACAGGCCGAATCGGAACTCGCTTCGGCGCGCCAGTCTTCGGAACAGACCAACATCGTGTCGGCTGCGTCCCTGAAGCGCACCCGCACAGTGACGCCGCAATATCCGGACTCTGCCCGTCGCAAGGGCATCGAGGGCTGGGTCGAACTCGCGTTCACCGTCGGGCTGAACGGCACGGTCTCGGATGTCGAAGTCCGCAACTCGAGCCCGGCCGAAGTGTTCGATGATGCCGCCGTGCGTGCCGTGAAGCAGTGGCGCTTCGAACCGGTGGTCCGCAACGGCCAGATCGTCGAACAGCGTGCGATGGTGCGCCTGCGCTTCGCCCAGGCAGACGAATAAGACCAGACATTGCAGGCCTGCGATCGCAGCAGGCCGGTGAGATCAGCAAGCCCGGCGCAAGCCGGGCTTTTTTTGTGCTGTCGCGGGTGAGGGAGGTGAGGAAAGTGAGGCCTGTGATGGAGGCACCGATTGGCACCCAGATGGGTCACCTGTATCACCTCCCTCACTTCCCTCACCTCCCCATTCCTTGACGTCCCCGCCCATTCACTGCATAACGCCGCCTCCGCAACGGAGGACGGCGCTTGACTGGGAAGAACTGGATAGAACGTGATGCCGCTGTCGTGTGGCATGGCTTCACGCAGATGGAGCGCTACGCCGACAACACTCCCTTGATCATCGAACGGGCCGAGGCCCACGAACTCATCGATGTCGATGGCAGGCGTTATCTGGATGCGATTTCTTCGTTGTGGGTCACGACGCTCGGGCATCGCGTGCCTGAACTCGATGAGGCGTTGCGAGAGCAGCTCGATCGTGTTGCACATTCGACCTTGCTGGGCAACGGCAATCGCGTCGTAGTCGAATTTGCAGAAGCGCTCGCGCGCGTCGTGCCGCTCCACGATCCGCATGTCCTGTTCGCGTCCGACGGCGCTTCGGCGGTCGAACAGGCACTGAAGATCGCGTTTCAGTACTGGACGAATCTCGGCGTCGCAGGCCGCACCACATATCTGGCATTTGGCGATGCGTACCACGGCGACACCGTGGGTTCACTGTCGCTGGGCGGCGGTGGATTCGGCACTCAGATCTTCGACCCGTTGCGCTTTCCCGTGCTGCGCGCACCATCTTTCGCACAGCCCGGAGCGCTGAAAGCCGCGGCGAATCTCGTGCGCGAACATCGCGACCGGCTCGCTGCTGTCGTCGTGGAGCCTCTGGTGCAGGGAGCCGCCGGAATGCTCAGTGCACCCGCCGACTCGTTCGTCCACCTTGCCGACGCCTGTCGCGAAACAGGCGTGCTGCTGATCTGCGATGAGGTCGCGACCGGCTTCGGACGCACCGGCACGTTGTTCGCCTCTGAGCAATGCCGCATGCGTCCTGACCTCATGTGTCTGGGCAAAGGCATCACCGGCGGTTATCTGCCCATGTCGGCGACTGTCGTCAACGACAGGGTGTATCGCGCGTTCCTTGGTGAGGATCTCAGCGAGAAAACGTTCTATCACGGTCACTCCTACGGCGGTAACGCGCTCGCCGCCGCGGTGGCGTTGCGGCATCTGCAACTGCTGCAGTCCCGCGCGATACTCGACAATGTACGTGCACGCTCCGCGCAGTTGCACCAGGCATTGCAACCGTTGCGACAACGATCGACCGTTCGCGACATACGCCTCGTCGGCCTGATGGGTGCCGTCGAACTCGACACCAGCAACAATCCTCTGCTTGCGCGGCGCGTGTGTGCGGCCATGGTCCGTCGCGGCGTGCTGAGTCGCTCCATGGGTCCGGTGGTGACTCTGGTGCCGCTGCTCACCGTCACTGCTGCGCATATCGATCGCATCGTTGCAACGCTCGGCGAAGCACTGGATGAGGTGTCAGCATGAGCTGGGATGCGTGGGCAGAAAACGAGCTGGCGGAGATCCGTCGTATCGATCGGTGGCGCTCGCTCGTACCCTTCGATGCGGAAGGCCCGGTCGGCAGCCTGCGCGGTCGTCACGTCATCGCCTTTGCATCGAATGACTATCTGGGCCTCAGCCAGCATCCACGGGTGCGTCGTGCAGCATGCGCGGCAATCGAGACCTTCGGCACGGGATCGACGGCATCGCGCCTCGTCGTCGGGACGCGCAGTCTGCACGCAGAACTCGAAGCGGCCATCGCCGCCTGGAAACACAGCGAACGCGCGCTGGTGTTTCCAACGGGATTCGCGGCAAATCTCGGTGTGCTGTCGGTACTGGGCGGCGCCGATGTGACGATTTTCAGCGATCAGCTCAATCACGCCTCCATCATCGATGGCTGCCGCCTGGCCAGAGCCACCACGCGGGTCTATCGCCATCTCGATCTCGACGACCTGGAAACGCAACTGCGCGAGGCGTCGGGCCGTCGCATCGTCGTCAGCGATTCCGTGTTCTCCATGGATGGCGACGTGGCGCCGCTTGCGGAATTCGCAGCGCTGTGCGCTCGTTATGACGCACTGCTGATCGTCGATGAAGCGCATGCCGTACTGGGCCCGGAACCGCCGCTGGACAAATGCGAGCTGTTGCGCGTGGGCACGCTCTCCAAGACGCTCGGTTCACTCGGCGGCTGGGTCGCCGGATCGCGCGCACTGATCGAGCTGCTCATCAATCGGGCACGTTCATTCATTTTCACGACCGGGCTGTCGCCTGCCGATGCAGCGGCCGGTCTTGCAGCACTGAATATCGTGACGAGTGCGGAAGGCGATGCCCTGCGTGCTCATCTGCGCACACTGATCGATGCACTGGACACTGCGCACCCTTCGCCGATCGTTCCCGTCGTACTGGGAGAAGATCGCGCGGCGCTGCAGGCGACCCACGAACTGCTGGACCGCGGCTTGTACATCCCGGCCATCCGCCCACCCACAGTGCCACGCGGAACAGCCAGATTGCGGATTGCGCTGTCCGCTGCCCACACCATGCCCATGGTTGAGCAACTGCGCAGTGCCCTGCAGTCGCTCAGCGTGCCGCGCGGGGTTGTGTGATGCAGCCTCAGACCATGCTTTGCGTCCTCGGCACGCACACTGATGTCGGAAAGACGTGGGTCAGTGTCCAGCTGCTCACGCTGGCACGCTCGCAGGGACTGCGCGTCGCGGCACGCAAACCGGTGCAGTCGTTCGAGGCTCCCGCTACGAACACCGATGCCGAACTGCTGGCGCAGGCCACGGGTGAAACCGAAGCAGATGTCTGCCCGCCGCATCGCCACTATCCGCTGGCCCTGGCACCGCCCATGGCAGCAGATCTGCTGCAACGTCCGCCGATTCTGCTCGATGAATTGCTGCGGGAATTGCGCTGGCCGGAATCGCCTGATCTTGCGCTGGTGGAAACGGTGGGCGGTCTGCTGTCGCCACTGGCTCACGACGCCGACAGCGTCGACCTCGCGCGCCGGCTGCATCCCTGTCGCGTGATACTGGTTGCCGACGCGGGTCTCGGCACGCTCAACGCGGTGCGCTTGTCACTCGAATGTCTCAGCCCGCTGAACGCCGTTGTGTTTCTGAACCGCTACGATGCGACCAACGAATTGCATCGACTCAACCGGCAATGGCTGACGGAACGCTACGGTGTATGCGTGGCGACGACGATCGGAGAATTGTGGGCCCGAGTGCAGACTGCTGAACCGGAAAGGTAATCGCACAGGGCGAACGCCCGACGACCTGCTTCACTCCCAGGTATTGGCGCGTTCAGCGAAATCCGGCTTCTGCGGACGCACGACGCAGAAGCGCTGACCGGTCGGTGCTTCCATGATCCACCAGCGCAGCCCCTGAGCGATGCGTCGCGCGCCCAGTCCCTCGAGGCGCTGCACTTCCGCCTCGATATCGTCAGTCTCGATATCCAGGTGCACGCGGCTTTCATGATCGACTTTCTGCACTTCGATGTGCAGCCCGTGCGGTTGCGTCAGCATTTCCCGATATTTGTGCGGTGCCGATTCCTCATCGAGCGAGCGCAACGGATAGCCGAGCGCGGCACTCCAGAATCGCGCCGCCTCTTCGAGATCCTCCGTTCGGCAATCGATGATGAATCCGGCGAGACGACTTTTGTGCATGGGGAGACCGTGAGGCAGGGGAGGTGGTGAGGGAAGTGATGGAGGTGATGGAGGTGATGGAGGTAACGAGAGTGACGGCAAGATCGAATACAGATTCGTGGCGCGGCTCCTGCTCGTCACCCGTCAGCCGTCACCCTCTTACGCATTGGGATGTTCGCCTCGGCGCGCCTTGTTCAGTGCATCGAGCAGATCGCGAACATCGTGGCGATCGAAGATGGCGCGCGTGTCCAGCGTGACCTTGCGCTGCCAGTTCGGATGTTCCATGTAGGTGCCCGGCACGTTCGTAGGCGTGGTGACACCGATGAGGTCTTCGATCTGGACCATGGCGAAGTTGGCGCTCGACAATCCCAGGTACGCATGGATGGCGCGCGCGAGTGCGGGCGAGTAATCGGGCAGCGGTTCGCCGGCGTGCCAGTGCCACAGCCCCTGATCGACCAGCGCCTGCAGCATGGCAGGCAACTCGCGGGCACGCGCAGCGCGAACTTCATCGACCACTTTCTGCCCCGGATACAGATTCAGACTTTCACGCAGTTCGATGTCGAGACCTTCCCACCAGCTGCGCAGCGTCGGCAGATCGTGCGTCGTGACGGTAGCCAGCGCGTTCTTCACGTACTGTGACGGCGGCTTGAATGAACCGTCGTCATATTTTTCGAACAGCAGCACCTTGTAGTGATTGAGCTCGTACTGCTCCATTGCCTCGCGCACTTCGAGCGGCACCGTGCCCAGGTCCTCCCCGATGACCGAGCAATGATGGCGTGCGCATTCGAGCGCCAGAATGGCAATGAGATCGCCGAGAGGATAGTGAACGTAGGCACCCTGTGCGGAAATCATGCCTCCCGGGACCCACCACAGTCTGAACAGCGTCATGACGTGATCGAAGCGCAACGCGCCGACGCAGCGCATGTTGTTGCGAACCATCACGACGAACGGCTGGTATTCCTGCAGGCGCAGCTCGGCCGGATTCTGCGGCGGAATGCCCCAGTCCTGTCCCTTCAACGCCAGTTCATCCGGCGGTGCGCCGACCGACGCACCCTGCAGATACAGGTGTCGATTCGACCAGGTCTCCGAGCCCGCCGAATCCGCACCCACGGCAACATCGCCATACAACCCAATAGGCATGCCGGCCGCCTGAGCGAGTTGTTGCGCAGACTGGAGCTGGGTCTCGGCGAGCCACTGCAGCCACAGAAAATATTCGACTTCCCTGACCTGATCGCGCGCGAACCGGTTCACCGCCGATGAGGAAGGGTCGCGGAATTCTTCAGGCCAGCTCGGCCAGCCCCAGTACTGCGGCCCCTGCAATCTGAAGTACGCATCGAGCGCGTCATAGACGGCATGCAGCCGCAGCGGCTCGCCCCGCTCCTCGACGTAGCGGTGAAATGCGAGAGCGCGCTCCGAGCCGGTATCCAGATGTGCCGTGCGAAAGTGCTCGTACAGCTCGCGCAGGACTTCGAACTTCACGCGCGCGACGGCCGGGTAATCGACATTGAGCGGCTCACGCAGTTTCTCGAGCGTCGCCTGGAACGACGCCGACTCCACTCGTTCGCGAACAGACGCACACTCCGCGTACTCGGAGACGTCCGGCACCGCAATGTACAGCACGTTCAGAAACTGGCGACTCGAGGGACTGTAGGGACTGATGTGCGATGGATCGGCGGGCACCAGGGCGTGCAGCGGATTCAGACCGATCAGTCCGCAGCCGAGCGGCGCCGCCAGCGCAATCAGTTCGCGCAGATCGTTGAAGTCGCCGATGCCCCAGTTGCTGCGCGAGCGCAAAGCGTACAACTGAACGGCGATACCCCACACGCGCTGGCCCGCGCCAATGACGGCAGCCTTGTGACATTTCGCCGGCGTCACGACCAGACGCGCATCCCCGCTCAGCCCGGTGTCGAGAGAGATGGCAACGCGGTGATAGCCGAGCGGCAGGTCGGAGGGCAGCAACAGCACGCGACGAGCGAATTTGCGTCCTTCAGCCTCGCCGGTTGCCTGAATGGTGAGCGCTTCGAGCGACGCGCTTCCTTCGCGGGTCGTACCGTCTTCGAGCGTCACGACCCACGTCAATGCAGTCGCGTTCAGCTCGCCCGGAATGGAGATGGGTACCTGCGGCGCACTCTCGATCGTTGCGACAACGGCCGGGGGCAGCATGCGCATCCAGCTCGACGTCTCGAATGCATTCACCGCCGTGGAGATCGACTGCGGCGTGGCGGCATCCACGCCCATGGCCCGGAGAATGGCAATGCGACTTTCGGCGGCGACCTCTACTGGCCGGCCGCGAAAATCGTTATAGGCGCTGCCAATGCCGTACAGATCGGTCAGTCGTCCGAGAAGATCGGATGAATCTGGCGCCACGTCAGTCTGCGGATTCCCTGAATCCATATCACCAACCTTTCGTGGCGCGCGACATGCGACCCATGCTCATCCGCTGCATTGTGCGCAGCGCATGCCGGCGCGCGTTACTGCAATGAAAATCCGCTGCGTACCTGCAACGGCGAGTCGCCGTCGGCGAGCAACACACAGGAATGCGCAGCGACGACACAGTTGTCGCCCGCTGCCATGCGGTTGCCGAGATCCATCGCACGCCAGCGCGCCGTATCGAACACGATCTGCCAGACCGCATTGGTGACAGGCGCGGGCAACTTGAAATCGATGGACGCGTCGCTGGCATTGCACAGGAACAGCAGATGGCCGTTCGGTGTTCCATGCGGGTCGGTAAATGCCTGCCCGATCAGCACGCCGATGGCGCGCGAATTCTCATCGTGCCAGTCGGCCGCACTCAATTCGTGCCCGAGCGGATGACGCCAGCTGACATCCTTGTGTTCGCCGTCGACCTGCCGGGCGCCTTTGAGGAAAGTGTCGCGGCGCAGGCCGGGCGCACTCCGGCGCAGTATCAGCAATTGACGCACGAACGTGATCAGCCAGCTGCGTCTCGCCGCCAGACTCCAGTCGACCCAGCTCACTTCGTTGTCCTGGCAATACGCATTGTTGTTGCCGAGCTGCGTACGACCGAACTCATCGCCCGCCTGCAGCATGGGCACGCCCTGCGAAAGCAGTACCGTCGCCAGCAGATTGCGGATCTGTCGCTCGCGCAGTTCGATCACCTGCTGGTCGGCGCTCGGACCTTCGACACCGCAGTTCCAGCTCAGATTGTGGTTGTGGCCGTCGCGATTGTCTTCGAGATTGGCCTGGTTGTGCTTCTCGTCGTACGCGGTGCAGTCGTAGAGCGTGAAACCGTCGTGGCAGGCGACGTAGTTGATGCTCGAAGTCGGCCGGCGGCCGCTGCTGCGAAACAGATCGCTGGAGCCGGCGAAGCGCTCGGCGAAGTTGCCGAGAATGCCGGGGTTGCCGCGCCAGAAGCCGCGCATGGTGTCGCGGTACAGATCGTTCCATTCGGCCCATTGCGCTGGAAAGTGACCGAGTTGATAGCCGTCCGGTCCCACGTCCCATGGCTCTGCAATCAGCTTGGTGTACCGCAAGGATGGTTCACCGGCGAGCGCCTTGAAGAATGCACTGTCGGTGCGGAAGCGGCCGTTGTCGTCGCGCCCGAGCACCGCCGCCAGATCGAAACGAAACCCGTCGACGTGCATCTCCTCCACCCAGTAGCGCAGGCAGTCGATGATCAGATCCCGTGTGACTGCGTGACCGATATTCACGGTGTTGCCGGTGCCGGTGCGATCGGCGAAGCGGCGCAGGTCGGTAGGCTCGAGTTTGTAGTAAGCGGGATTGTCGAAACCGCGCCAGCTGAGCGTCGGTCCGTGCGCTCCACCTTCGACAGTGTGATTGAACACGACGTCCAGAATCACTTCGATGCCTGCCGCGTGCAGCGCCTTCACCATCGTCTTGAATTCGCTGACCGCATCGGCGACCTGATACTGCGGCGCCGGCGCAAACCAGGCGAGCGAACTGTAGCCCCAGTAATTGACCAATCCTTTCTTCAGCAGGAACTGTTCCGACACGAACGCCTGCACCGGCAGCAGCTCGACGGCAGTGACGCCAAGATGACGCAGATGTTCGATGACATCCGGGTGCGCAAGACCCAGATAGGTGCCGCGGTGCTGCTCCGGCACACGCGGATGCAGCTTCGTGTATCCCTTGACGTGCAGTTCGTAGATCACGGTATCGCGCCAGGGTGTGGCGGGCGGGCGATCCTCGCCCCAGTCGAATGCGTTGTCGATGACACGCGCCTTGTAGACGAACGGCGCACTGTCGAGGGTGCTCTGCTGTTCCGGGGCGTCCGGCTCGCTGCCCTCCGCCGGCGGCAGAGAGCCCAGCATGGCATCGTCGCAGGTGAACTTTCCGGCCAGTGCGCGCGCGTACGGATCGACCAGCAATTTCGCCGGGTTGTAACGCAGACCGTACTGGGGATCGAAAGGTCCGTAGACGCGATAGCCATACACCAGCCCGGCCACGCCGTGCGGCAGTGGCAGAAATCCGTGCGAGACGCTTTCAGTGCGCTCGGGCAGCGCAAAGCGCGCGACCTCATATTCTCCGCCTGCATCGAACAGGCACAACTCGACTTTGCTTGCGCCGCTCGAATACACGGCGAAATTGACGCCTTCAGCGGTGAGCGTCGCACCGAGCGGGGACGGCGAGCCGGGCTGCAGAACTACATTGCTGTAATCGGAGGACATGAGTGCGAGAAATCGATCAGCGACGACGAACCTGCATGGTGACGCATGCAGCGCGGGCTGAGAAGAGGATGGAGAGACCGGATTGTCACAAAAGGAACGTGAGATTGCCGCTGCGGAGCCGAAGATCCGTTTGTCGTGCGATAGCAGTGCTTGTCGGCGTGTCTGTCGTCCGATCAAACCGTCCTGCTTCTCAGCCGCTCCTACTGCGGGCCGGCCCACACCGTCATGGCGAGCGGCGGGACGTCGATGCGAATTCGTGCCGGAAAATCACGGAATTCTTCGTTCCATGCATCCGCCTCGTTCTGCTGTGAATAGCCGGAGCCGCCGAACGCAGGCGAATCACTGTCAAGCAGCTTGCGATAGCGCCCCGCCGACGGCGCGCCGAACACGTAACCGGGCCGCGGCACCGGCGTCGCGTTGAAAACGATCAGCAGGTTCGTGCCACCTTCGCCCGGCAGACGCCGACGCATGAACGCGAAGACACTTTCGTCGCGATTG
>DASTRD010000193.1:0-16211 GCA_035761425.1 Povalibacter sp. | reverse complement strand
AGGTCGACGCGCCGTCAGATAGCTGGCCTCGGAAAACGGGTCGGGAAAATAAGGAAATGGCCGTCTATTCCCACACGGTTTCGAGAACCGTCACAAATCAGGATCTTAAGCCCACGATGTAGCTGAAATGGGGAGAAAGACCTCCAGCGGAGGTCCTTCCAGCCAGGATTCTCCAGATCCATGGCTTGGAGTACTCCATGAGCGCACTTGCAGAGCAAGTGGAATGAACTGACCAGCTGTCGACCTGTGCAGCCGTCAGGGTGTGGTTTCATAACCATAATTACAGGAGCAAAGGCCATTGAGTGGAGTTGGCGGCTATAACCGCACCAATAGGTGTCGGTCTCGAGCCCGCGCGCTGCCACTCCTGCCTGAAGGTTTTCCAGCCTCCTTCGCGGCAACTCCGTCCCGGCTCAGCGCAACTGATCGGCCCGGGCCTGCGCATCCTGCGCTTCGCTGTTCTTGCCGCGTGCCCGATAGGATTCGGCGATCAATGCCCACGCCGATGATTGCGCTCGCGGCGCATTGATCGCCATCGACAGCGCCTTGCGCCCCATGTTCTCGGCCTGCACGTAGTTGCCTTCCGCCTGCCGCACCTTCCCCAGTTCGATCCACAGCAATGCATTGTCGGGTTCGATACGCAGCGCCCGTTCGATGGACGAAGCTGCCACCGCGTAATTCCCGGAGGCGAGCTGCGTCTGCGCCTGACCGATCAGTGCACGCGAGGCCGGGCTGAGCACGGGCTCGCGAATCACGGGCGCAGGCAGGGGCTGAGGTTCCTCGACGGGGGCCGGCGGCGGCGCGGGTTGCGTCTGCACCGAGGGCTGCGGCTGGGCGGGCGGCAACGTCGAGGCGGGCGAAGCCGGCTGATAGGGCTGCGTGGCACAGGCCGCGAGCGCGGCAGCAAAAGTCACCAGCAGAACGGAACGCAGGCGCATGCATCATCCTCCAGGAGCGACGCGCTTCTGACGCGCATCGCGATCAACAAGTTCGCCCGCCATCGTGGGCGTCAGTGGATGATACCTTGCCACCAATCGCGGGCCCGTTCGCCGAAACTCCTGTCGGGTGCACCGGGCTCGCAGCCCGGCTTGATCGGCAGCTGAGTGCCGATGGGCACGGCAATGGTGATGACTTCTTCACCGCAGTCAGGTCGGGCGGCAAATCCCGTCATGAACTCGATGGAAGTCTCGGTCAGTCCCTGAGGCTGGATGAGACTCAGCGAACTGGTGTTGATCGAGCCCATGAGCTTCGACCATATGGTCAATGCTCCGGAAGAACCTGTCAGCCCCGTCGGCGCATTGTCGTCGTACCCCACCCATACCACCGCAAGGTGGCTGCCCGAAAAGCCTGCGAACCAGCTATCGCGATAGTCGGAGGAGGTGCCGCTCTTGCCGGCAACCACGAGCCCGGAGGGCAGATTGGCGCGTGCTGCTGCGCCTGTGCCGCGCTCCATTACCTGCACCAGCATCTGGTTCACCTGATAGATGGCCTGTGGCGTGGCGACCGGAGTGACTTCCAGCGCAAATGACTTGAGCGGCTTGCCTTCGGCATCGAGTACGGCACGCACGGCGCGCAATGGCGTGTTGAAGCCGCCGCTGGCAAAGGCGTTGTAGAGCTGTGCCACTTCGAGCGGCGACACATCCACCGAACCCAGCAACACCGATGGCAGTTGCGGGGGTTCGTGACTCAAACCCAGTGTCTTGAACTCGCGCGTCACGTTCGGCAGTCCGACGTCGAGGCCCAGATGTACCGTGGCAAGATTCAGTGACTGCGCAATCGCACGCACCAGCGGCACCGGACCGTAGAACTGCTGCGAATAGTTCTTCGGCGTCCACACCTGGCCGTTGGCGAGCTTCACCTCCACGGGCCCGTCTTCCACGATCGAGGCCTCGTTGAATCGACCGGACTCCATCGCCGCGAGATAGATCACCGGTTTCACCAGCGAACCGATCGAGCGCCGGGCATCGAGTGCACGATTGAATCCTTCGAACGTCGCCTGGCGCCCGCCGACCAGCGCGATGACCTCGCCATTCTGCGGCGCAGTGACCACGACGACACCTTCGAGCGATTCGCTCTGCTTTTTCTTGCGGGACTTGTCGAGGCGATCGAGCTCCTGGGCGAGCGTGGTTTCAGCGCGGCTCTGCACGAGGGGATTGAGTGTAGAGAAAATTCTCAGGCCCGCTTCGGTCAGATCTTCTTCGCGATAGTCGCGACGCAACGTACGTCGTACGAGATCGAGAAAGGCCGGGTAGTAACTGCCGGCCTGCGTGCCCGAACGCACTACCCCCAGCGGCCTCTTCATGGCCTGCTGTGCCGCCTTCTCCTCGACGATGCGATAGTCGGCCATCAGCTTCAGGACCAGATCGCGACGGATTTTCGCGCGATCCGGATGCCTGTGGGGATCGTAGTAGGAAGGACCGCGCACGATGGCTACCAGCAGCGCGATTTCGTGCAACTGCAGCTCGGCCAGCGGCTTGCCGAAATAGAACTGACTCGCCAGACCGAACCCGTGCACCGCACGCCGTCCGTCCTGGCCCAGATAGATTTCATTGATGTAGGCGTTGAGCAGATCGCTCTTCTCGAAATGCACTTCGAGCAGCATCGCCATCATCGCTTCTTCGATCTTGCGACCGAGCGTCCGACGATTGTCGAGGAAGTAGCTCTTGACCAGCTGCTGCGTGAGCGTCGAACCGCCCTGCTCGATCTGACCGGCGCGAAAATTGACCCAGGCCGCGCGCAGAATGGCGGAGACATTCACGCCGTGATGCGAATCGAACTTGCGGTCCTCGACCACCTTGAGCGCTGCGGGCAGCAACGGCGGAACTTCATCGGGTGTGACCACGACACGGTCTTCGCCATGGATGGGAAAGATGCTGCCGATCAGCAGCGGATCGAGCCGGAAGATCGGCACATCAGCGCCGCTGGCGTTGCTGATGGATTCGATCGCGTTGCGGCCGGTGGTGACCGTGAGGAGTTGCGATTCCTGCACGGCATCGGAGAACTGGAAGCGGCGGCTGACGAAGTCGATGCGTGTGCCGCGACGGCGGTAACTGCCGGGATCTTTCGGCGCATCGACGCGGTGATAGCCAAGCCGGCGCAATTCCTGTTCGAGCGCGTCGGCGTCGAAGGTTTGTCCGACATACAGTTCGGTCGGCTCGGCATACACCTGCGCCGGCAGTGTCCAGCGTCTTCCTTCGAACTGCGTGGTGACGATCCGGTCGAGATACAGAATCCACGCGAGCAGCGCGATCAGGCCGATGCCGACGGCCAGCGCGGTTCCCACCAGGATCTGTTTGCGGAACTTCCGCAAGGTCTTCAGTACGGGCATGAGTCGGTGCAGTTCCGGCAGTGGTGTCAGCGCCAAAGCGGACCGGCGAGACAAAGGTTCCGCAGATCCGCGCCACGAATCCGGAAGTGTGAATGCAGATTCTGGCGAAAAGGTGGCGAATTCTGTGCAGCCTGCGGATTCACGGCAAGGCCGTCACCGATGAGGCTGGCGAGAGCCTGGTTGCTTGGCACGCAGGACACGATGGCGCTCGAGACTTGTCTCAGCGCCGCCAGAAAGTGGGTGAGATCAGCACCAGCAGCGGAAACACTTCCAGACGTCCGAGCAGCATGGCGAGAACGCAGATCCACTTGCCGACGTCGCCCAGGTGCGTGAAGTTCGTCGCGACGGCGCCGAGGCCGGTGCCTGTATTCGTCATGCAGGCGGTGATGGCGGAGAACGCGGTCACCTGGTCTTCACCCGTTGCGATGAGCGCGATCATCAGAATGCCGAATGCGATGACGTAGACCGCGAAGAATCCCCACACAGCGTCGATGACACGCATGTCCATCGGCTTGTTGCCGAGCTTCACCGGCAGCTCGGCGCTGGGATGCACCAGTTGATTCACCTCGCGCTGCCCCTGCCGCAGGATCAGCAGCCAGCGCACGATCTTGATGCCGCCCGAGGTGGAACCGGCACAACCACCGATGAACGCTGACAGCATGACGATCACCGGCAGCGCTCCGGGCCAGTGCGTGAAATCGTCCGTCACGAATCCGGACGTGGTCTGCATCGACATGGCATGAAACAGCGCCAGGCGGAATGCCTTGCCTGGTTCGTGACTGTAACGGCTCAGCCAGAGCACCAGCGTATAGAGCGCGATGCTGCAGATCAGGATGCGGACGAAGGCACCGAATTCCGGATCGCGCAGATAGCTCGCGATGCTGCGATGACGCCACGCGAGAAAGTGCAGCGAGAAGTTCACGGCGCCGATGAACATGAAGATCACCGCGATGATCTCGATCACCGCGTTGTCGTAGAACGCGAGGCTCGTATCGTGCGTGGAAATGCCGCCAGTGGAGACAGTGCTGAACGCGTGAACCACGGCATCGAACGGCGTCATGCCCGCCGCCCAGTACGCAGCACCGCAAGTCACGGTGATGGCGAGATAGATGATCCACAGTGCCTTGGCCGTCTGAGTGATGCGCGGCGTCAGCTTGGAATCCTTCACGGGTCCCGGCGTCTCGGCCCGCAGCAACTGCATGCCGCCAACGCCAAGCATGGGCAGCAGAGCCACTGCCAGCACGACGATACCGATGCCGCCCAGCCACTCGACCTGACCTCGGTAATACAGCACCGATTCCGGCAGCGTCTCGACGGATGGGAAAATGATCGCGCCCGTTGTGGTGAAGCCGGAGAACGCCTCGAAAATCGCGTCCGTGAGCGACATGTTCAGTGTCGGTGACAGATACAGCGGTACGGATCCCGCCAGACCCAGCACGACCCAGAACAACGCCACGATCAGAAACCCATCGCGCAGCCGCAACTCGCGCGCCTGTTTGCGTACCGGCAGCCACGCCAGCAACCCAATGATCAGCAGGGCGAAAAATGCCGAGAAGAAGGGTTCCCAGTTGCCGTCATCGAACTCCAGCGATACCACGATGGGCGGCAGCATGGTCATGCTGAACAGCATCAGCAGCAGACCGAGGATGCGCTGAACGACGGGGAAGTTCATGCGACAGGAAGGCTGGTCGGCCGGGCTACCGGTCTGCTGATCAGAAGAAGACAAGCGACCGCCAACCGCTGTGCGTTTCGTCCCTGGCGAGCGGTCCAGCCAACCAGTTGGCCAGCGTCCCCCGGTGTTCTCATCTCCCCGTCCTCTTCGGCACTTCGAACAGGCGTTCGACGGCTTCGATGTGACGGCGGTCGGTGAGGAACATGATCACGTGGTCGTCACGCTGGATCACGGTGTCGTGATGCGCGATGAGTACTTCATCGCCGCGGACGATGGCGCCGATGGTGGTGCCATCCGGTAACGGGATGTCTTCGATCCTGCGACCGATGACGCGGCCCTCGCCCTGTGTGCCATGCGCGACTGCTTCAATGGCTTCAGCAGCGCCGCGCCGCAGCGAATGCACGCGTACTACATCGCCACGTCGCACGTGTGCGAGCAGGGATCCGATGGTGACCTGCTGCGGTGACAGTGCGACGTCGATGGTGCCGCTTTCCACCAGTTCGGCGTAAGCCGGGCGATTGATCAGCGCCATCACCTTGTGACAGCCGAGCCGTTTGGCCAGCATGGCAGAAAGAATGTTGGCTTCTTCGGCGTTGGTGACGGCGACGAACACGTCCGCGCTGTCGATGTTTTCTTCCAGCAGCAGATCCTCGTCCGCGGCGTCGCCATTCAGCACGATGGTGTTGCTGAGCTGCTCGGAAATGCGGCGCGCACGGCGCGGATCCCGCTCGATCAGCTTCACCTGGTGTTCCGTCTCCAGACGCTGGGCCAGCCGGAAGCCGATGTTGCCGCCACCGGCAACGACCACGCGGCGCACCGGATCTTCGGCGCGCTGCATTTCGTTCATGACCAGGCGGATGTCCTCACGCGCCGCAAGGAAGAACACTTCATCGCCATGTTCGATGACGGTATTGCCCTGCGGCTTGATATTGCTGCCACCGCGATAGATGGCTGCGACGCGAGCATCGCGACCGGGAATGTGAGTCTGCAGTGTCTTCAGCTGCTGCCCTACCAGCGCACCGCCGCGCAGTGCCTTGACACCGACCAGCCGTACGCGGCCATCAGCGAAATCCAGCACCTGCAGTGCGCCGGGATACTTGATCAGCCGCACGACATGGTCGGTGACGAGCTGTTCCGGGCTGATCGTCACGTCCACTGCGAACGCACGATCCTCATCCTCGAACAGCTTCGGGTAGCGGGAGTAATCCGAGGAGCGAATGCGTGCGATGCGGGTTGCGTCGCGATTGAACAGCGTACGTACGACCTGGCACGCCACCATGTTCACTTCATCGCTGTTGGTCAGTGCCACGAAGACGTCGGCGTCCCTGACACCCGCGGCCTCCAGCGTACCCGGATAGGCACCATTGCCCGACAGCGTGCGGATGTCGAGGCGATCCTGCAGATCACGCAGCAACTGTTCGTTGACGTCGACGACCGTGACTTCGTTGGCCTCTTCGCGGGCCAGATGCGTTGCCGCCGTCCGGCCGACCTGACCGGCGCCGAGGATGATGATCTTCACGGCGCAAGTCTCGCGCCGTCGCCGGCGGGCAAACTGGTTTGCTGGTCCGCTGGCCAGAAATCGGAAAATCGAGTCATGGCATCTCTTTCTTCTTCGTACCAGCAGACCTGAGACCAGTTTGCCGACCGACCCTGCCTCTTCTCATACCGGCTCCAGATTCGCGTAGGCCAGCATCAGCCACTTCGGCGGACCCTGTCGTTCGAAATTGACCTGCACCCGCGCGTGACTGCCCTGGCCTTCGATATCGAGGATCACACCTTCGCCGAACTTGCCGTGGCGCACCCGCTGGCCCAGGCGGATTCCGCCTGCCGGTGCTTCTTCCTCGATGCGACCGCCGCCATATCCGCGTGGAGTGTAAACCGGCCGTGACACCTGGATACGCGGCCGGATCTCTTCCAGCAGTTCCGGCGGAATTTCCTTGATGAAACGCGATGGCGTTCCATACGTGTCGGTGCCGTGCAGGCGGCGCTGCTCGGCATACGACAGATACAGTTGTTTCATGGCGCGCGTGGCGCCCACGTAACACAGACGCCGCTCCTCTTCGAGACCGCCCGGATCGGTGATCGAACGCTGGCTCGGGAACAGACCGTCTTCCATGCCGCACAGAAATACCAGCGGGAACTCCAGACCCTTGGCGGAGTGCAGCGTCATCATCTGCACGCTGTCTTCCCATGCGTCGGCCTGCTGATCGCCGGATTCCAGCACCGCGTGCGACAGGAAATTGGCCAGCGCCGACATCTGCGCTGCTTCATCGGGCTCGTAGCCGCGTGCTGCCGTCACGAGTTCGTCCAGGTTCTCGACCTTCGCCTCACCGCGGTCGCCCTTGTCCTGCTTGTAATGTGCCACCAGTCCGCTCGCGTTGATGACGTGATCGACCTGCTCGTGCAGCGGCAGATCGCGGATCTGCTGGTCGAGCTGTTCGATCAGCACCAGAAAGGCGTGCAGATTGCCGCCGAGACGGCTGCCGAGTTCGCTGATGGACGCAGCAGCGGCTTGCCACATCGAGCAGGCGTTCGCGCGCGCATAGTTGCGCACCGTATCGAGCGTCTTGTTGCCGATGCCGCGCGCCGGAAGATTCACGATGCGTTCGAACGAGGCATCGTCGGCGCGATTGAAGATCAGCCGCAGATAGGCCAGCGCATCCTTGATTTCGGCGCGTTCGAAGAACCGCAGACCTCCGTAGACCCGATAGGGAATTCGCGCCGACAGGAGCGCTTCTTCGAACGTTCGCGACTGCGCGTTGGAGCGATACAGGATGGCGCACTCCGAGCGGCGGCCGCCCTTGAGCGTCCACTCGCGCACGCGATTGACCACGAAATCGGCTTCGTCACGCTCGTTGAATGCCGCGTACAGCTTCACCGGCTCGCCGCGTTCGCCGCTGGTCCACAGGTTCTTGCCGAGACGGCCGGCATTGTTCGCGATCAGGGCGTTGGCAGCATCGAGGATGTTGCCCGTCGAGCGGTAGTTCTGCTCCAGCCGGAACATCTGGACGTCATGGAAATCGCGGCGATATTGCTGCAGGTTCTCCACCTTCGCGCCGCGCCAGCGATAGATCGACTGATCGTCGTCACCCACCGCAAACGGTACGCCATCGCTGCCCACCAGCAGCTTCAGCCAGTCGTACTGAATGGTGTTGGTGTCCTGGAATTCATCGACCAGAACATGACGGAAGCGCTGGCGGTAGTGCTGCAGTACATCGGGGCGATCGCGCAGCAGTTCATAGGCACGCAGCAGCAGTTCGGCGAAATCGACGCTGCCGCTGCGATCGCATTGCTCCTGGTATGCCTCATACAGCCGGATGAACTGACGGCGATTCGGATCGCCATCGTCTTTCAGATCCCGGGCTCGCAGGCCTTCGTCCTTGCGTGCGTTGATGAACCAGACGATTTCCTTGGGTACCCAGCGTGCCTCGTCGAGATTCTGCGCCTTGACGATGCGACGAACGGCCCGCAGCTGATCTTCCGAGTCGATGATCTGAAACGACTGCGGCAGATTCGTCTCGCGCCAGTGCATGCGCAGCAGTCGATGGGCGATGCCATGAAACGTGCCGATCCACAGCGGTGCGCTCGGTACGCCGAGCAGCGTCTCAATGCGACCGCGCATTTCGCCGGCGGCCTTGTTGGTGAAGGTGACGGCGAGGATCCCGTGCGGCGAGACGTTCTCGACCTGCACCAGCCATGCAACGCGATGTGTGAGCACGCGGGTCTTGCCGCTGCCCGCGCCGGCAAGCACCAGCGTCGGCGCCAGCGGCGCAGTCACGGCCGCGCGCTGCTCGTCGTTCAGGCCTGCAAGAATGTGAGATACGTCCATCGTCAATCCGGATGCGAAAGCTTCTCCAGGGGCACCAGGTGCCGGAGGGTGAAATCTGCCAGATCCCTGCGGCTGAGGGATTCTGTGTCAGGACCCGCGCCGTGAGCTGCCGATTCGCGAAAGGGGCGCAATTGTAGCTCGCCCGGTGCCGCGTCACGAGTCAGAGCTTCACTTCGTGCGCTGCGCGTTGTTGCGCTATTCTGCGCGAGGCCACGGCACAACCGAGCAGCGCCCGATATTCATGACGTGGCATCAGGGAGAACCCATGTCCGCCTTTCGCACGGCTGTGCTGACGGCCCTTGTCTGCAGCGTATCGTTCGTCGCCGCCTGTTCGCACAAGGAGCCCGTGCCGGCACAGCTTCCCGCGGTGTCCGAAGGTCCGTCGGTCTCGGAACTGTCATCGGGCCCCGCCGAGGAGTCACCGACGGATTCCAGTCTGTCGATCAAGCGCGGCATCGTGACCTCGGCAGACGATCACGCCCTGTTCCAGGCCTGCGATGACAAGACGCAGTTGTGGCTGATCGATGAGGCGGACGGCACCGTGACCCAGATGCTGACGGAAGGCGATCAGAGCGCCTTCTACGTCGAAGCGTACGGCGAGCGTGCCTCGGTATCTGACGCACCGCCCGCTGCGAAGGCGCAGGCCGGTTCCTTCGTGATTGAACAGTTGCTGTATGCGGGCGCGGTCGGCGAAGGCCGCGGTTGCGATCAGCCGGCGCCGGACTTTCGGGTGCTGGCCCGCGGCAACGAACCGTTCTGGTCGATCAAGGTGACTGACAACAACATGATCTGGCGCCAGCCGGATGCGCCACAGGAAAGCATCTTCGATGAGCTTCAGTCCGAGGATGCGGAAGGCTCGGTGACGTATCGCGCGAGCGCGTCGGGACGCACACTGGAACTGGCCATCGATGCGCAATCGTGTCGTGACAGCATGTCAGGCGAGTACTTCGCATTCACCGCACGAGCGCTGCTGGATGAAAAGGAATTCACAGGGTGTGCCCGCGTCGGGAAACAGGACGCCCGCTGAACATGCGACGCTGCCGCTGCTGCGTGTAGCGGAACAGCAGGACCACCAGCACTGCGATCGTCGGGTCGGTGATCGAAGCTGAGTGCAGCGGCAGCCACAAGCGCAGAATTTCCGTGGTCAGCACCAGCGCCAGCAGAATGCCCGACGCCAGACGAAACGGCGTCCCGGCATGGCGCAGCACCCAGAGCACCGCAGCGAACAGGAAAACCGTGCCGAAAAACCCGATCCAGTCGATGTCGAGGAACGCCGCGACGAGGCCTGTGTCGAGCCAGTGCATGAAGGGCCAGAAGTCGAAAGCCGTCGAACTCATGGAAAACGTGAACGGCGCCAACCGCTCGAACACGAACACGATCAATATCGCGCCGAGCAGCGACAGGCGCTTCGGACCGGCGGTCATGCGGTACATGAGAACCACCAGCGGCAGCAGCACGATCAGCGCGAGCAGCTCCGATGGCACGAAAGCCTGATTGGCGACGACCAGACGTCCGACCAGTACCGCCGCCATGGTCAGCAGCAACGCTTCGAGCGCGCGCGTGCGGCTGACGAGTGTCATCAGTGCCTGCGAGATCACCAGCCAGTACACGAGAAAGATCAGGGCCACGCCGATCTCGATCTGCGGATCGAACAGCGGGTGCAGCGCTGCTTTCAGTTTGCCCAGATCGAAATGCGGCACGAACGGCGCGAGTCGCCACAGCAGCCACAGTGCGAGCAGCAGCGCTGCCGACGGATCGCGATGCGTCTTTTCCGCGTGCCGCGGCACGTGCATGAGGCCGCCGATGCGATCCCACGCGACGCCTGCGGTTGCGCCCATGAGCGTGCCGAGCGCGTTCAGTGTGAGGTCGGTAAGACTGGGCACACGGCTGGAGAGATATACCTGTGCCACTTCGACGCACAGGGAAAGCAGCGTGCCCACCAATGCGGAGACGACGACCGCCGGGGTGCGCCGCAAGCGGGTCGTCAGCCACAGAAACAGACAGAACCCGAGCGGCAGATACAGCAGCACGTTCGCAATGCGATCGCCGCGCCCGGCGCGAGCCCAGGACAGCTCGCGTACCGCCTCGAGTACGCCGCCCCGGATTGCATCCGGCTTGAAATTGAAGGGATACAGCGAGCCGTAGACGATCAGTGCCGCGACCGCCAGCAACAACCACGGAATGAAGGTGCGGGAGCGCGGCGCTGACACGATGGTGTTACCGACGCGACAGACCGTGGGTGGTGAGCCGTAGCCGTAGGCGCGCTGCGCACTGCATGAAGAGCTCCGGATTCTTCTTCCGATCTGCAGTCTACAACTTGCAGCTTACAGTCTTATTTTCACGTAATGATCGAGCAGCAGGGCCGAGAACAGCAGCGCGAGATAGGTGATGGAGAACGTGAAGGTCCGCATCGGCAGGCGCGCGTCCGGGCGCGTCTTCAGCTGAATGACCCGGTAAAGAAAGAATCCGCCCAGAATGAGCGCAGCGGCCAGGTAGATCAGGCCGCTCATGCCGGTGAGGTACGGCAGCAGGGTCACGATTACCAGCAGGATCGTGTAGAACAGAATGTGCAGGCGCGTGAAATCGACGCTGTAGGAGACCGGCAGCATGGGAATGCCCGCCTTGGCGTAGTCGTCGCGGCGCGCGATGGCGAGGGCCCAGAAGTGCGGCGGGGTCCAGGTGAAGATGATCAGAAACAGCAGCAGCGCATAGGGATCGACCTGCCCGGTTACCGCTGTCCAGCCGAGTACTGGCGGTGCGGCACCGGCAGCTCCGCCGATGACGATGTTCTGGGGCGTCGCATGCTTCAACCACACGGTGTAGATGATGGCGTAGCCGATCAGCGAGAAGAACGTCAGCACGGCCGTCAGCGGATTCACCCAACCCCACAGCAACGTCATTGACAGCACTGCGAGAACCGCCGCGTAACCCAGCGCCTGCGTCTGTGTGACGTGGCCGGTCGGCAATGGACGATTGCGTGTCCGCGCCATCTGCGCGTCGAAGCGCTGATCCAGCACGTGATTGACGGCCGCGGCCGAAGAAGCAGCGAGCGAAATACCGAGCGTGCCGAACAACAGTGCCTGTGGTGGCGGCAGGTCCGGTGCCGCGAGAAACATGCCGACGATCGCGGTGAAGACAATCAGCATCACCACGCGTGGCTTGCCGAGTTCGTAGTAGTCGCGCCAGGAGGCCGCCGGACGCACAGGGGAAGAAGTATTCACGACGCTCTCAGAATCTGGCCGGCAGAGGCCGCAGCAGGCGATTGAGTCGCACGACGCTCAGCAGCAGCAAGGCAGCAACCCCATTGTGCGCGGTGGCGAGTACCAGCGGCAGGCCGCGCACGACCATCAGTGGCCCGAGGATGAGCTGAGCGAGCAGCACGGCACCGACCAGCGCGCCGGCGATGCGTACCGAGCTGTTGCGTCCTTTCTGCCAGGTCATGAGGCTCAGCGTCAGCAGCACCAGGGCCGTCAGGATCGCGCCCAGACGATGGAAGAAATGGATGGCGACGCGTGCCGGATGGTCCAGCACGCCGCCTTCGTAATCGATACCCAGCCCGCGCCACAGCACGAACGCATCGCGAATGTCCATGTTCGGCCAGGCGGCGTTCTGGCAGGTTGGAAAGTCCGGGCATGCGAGTGCTGCGTAATTGCTGCTGGTCCAGCCGCCAAGCACGATCTGCAACGCAAGCACAGCGAGGCCGATCAGGGCCAGACGCCGCAGACCCATTTCTTCCTTCACTCGCGAACGTCGTTCCGGATCGATCGACAGCCATGCGAGCAGGGACAGCGTGGTGAGTCCGCCTATCAGGTGCAGCACCACGATCAAGGGTTTCAGCAGCAGCGTGACGGTCCACATGCCGAGCAGTCCCTGCAGAATCACCAGTGCGACCAGCGCGACCGGCAGCGCCACCGGTTGATTCGGATCGCGGCGATTGGAGAGCGCAACGCCGGCGAGCACCAGAATCACCAGACCCAGCGTCGAGGCGAAATAGCGATGCACCATCTCCTTGATGGCCTTGTGATACACGAACGGCCGCTCGGGAAACGCCTGATTGATGGCATCGGCGTTCTGCGCTGCCTGATCCACAGTGAGATGGCCATAGCAGCCGGGCCAGTCGGGGCAGCCGAGTCCCGCAGCACTCAGGCGCACCCACGCGCCCAGCACGACGACGACGAGCGCGAGGAGCGCGCCTGCCAGAGCCAGGCGGCGAAAGAGCTTCAGACGTGAAGTCATGTCGCGGGGCAGCTCCCCAACGATGAGGTTGCGGCCCGCGCAAAGGCGGGAGATGTGGCAATCATTAATCGCGGAACACGGCGGAGGCCCGGCGGCCGGGGGAAGTCTTATAGCGGTCCGGCGCCTGCATGGAAAGGTCTTCCGCCGCGCTGCGGGCCGGACGTGGCCTGCTGGCAGGAGTTTCCTCCGTCAGTCACACGACATTCAGACCGCGCTGGTCCGCGGTTGCGACGCCGGCGCCTGGTTAGGTGCGCTGAACGGATTGATGAAGTGGCTGTCGACTGCCACCAGCTCGGCGTCCGGATGACGCTCCTGCATCATCCTGCGCACTGTGTGTTCCTGCTTGCGCCGCACGTACACCAGGATCAGATAGTTGCCGGCATCGATGGCATTGCTGAAGCGTTGCAACTTGCGATTCTCGGACGCAATACCGATCAGCCCGCCCTCCCACGCACCCAGCAAGGTCGCCACGCCGACCAGCGCGGCATACACGAGCGTCGGCACCTGCACGTCAGGGCCGAAGGGTCGGAAATACATGAGCAGCCCGATGCCGAGCAGCCCGACGATCAACCCGAGCAACGCGCCGAGCACGCCATCGCGGATGACGTCGAGCGTTTCGAGATAGTTGCTCGAATGGATGTGCTGCTTCTTCAGACCTGATTCGTCACGACTGATGACGTGCAGATAGAAGTCGCTGACGCCGCAGCGATGCAGATCGTCCGAAACGTCCTGGGTGCACGAGAGACTGGATGCGAGAAAGTACAGGCACTTCATGAGTTCCTCCTGTCATCGTCATCGTCAGATTCGCGGTCGTCAGGAGCGAAGTCGATCCGAGTCTGTCACAGCACTTCCGGGATGAACAGTTAAAGCCCGCGCAACGCCCATGCGATTGCGGAAAACCGCAAGCACGGCGCGGCGGCCGCGTACGGGCAATCAACCGATGTGCGACAGCTTGAGCAGCTTCTTCAGGTCTTCGAGCAGTCCCTTGCGCGGCGCCTGCGGCGAGTAGCTCATCATCAGGTTGCCGAGGGGATCCACAATGTAGATACGTCCCTGCGTGCTTGCCGCGCTGCCCTCCGGGAAGACGCTCAGAAGCTGCCGGCCGGCGTCATCATCCGTCAGCGCCGTGATGAGATCCGGATGCTCGGTGTGCAGATACTGCTCATCGCAGCAATGCGCGTTCACCAGAAAGAGCCGCTGGACGCGGGTCATGTCCTGGTTCAGCGCAAGACGGGTCTGACGCGTGAGTACCAGGGCTTCGCGGCACCGCGCATCGCACTGACCGTCGCCGGCGTACACGAGTATCCATCGGTCCTGCAGGGAGCGGATCTCGAGCGGCTCGCCCGTCGGGGTCTGCAAGGTCACCTGCGGCAACGGCCGCGCCGGATGAATCAGATCGCCCTTGTTGGTGCTGCCATGCGGCCGCCAGCCGCCACTGCCCAGGCCGTAGTACAGCGCAAAGGCGATGGCCAGCGGCGCGAAGAACATGCCGATCAACAGCCAGACCTGCGCGCGCGATCTGCGCGCATTCGCATCAGGGGGAACGTTCGGTAGGGACATCGGCGGACTCGCGTCGAAAACTCACGATCAGATAGATGATGACGGCAACCGCAGCAAAGGCGAACCATTGCACGGCGTAAGCGATGTGCCGCTGCGGGCCGAAATTGAAGTGGGCATGCCACACACGTTCGTAGCCGCCCGGTTGATCCGGATCCAGCAATATCAGCCCCGGCAGAATCGGACGGTTCAGCGCCTGCTCAAGGGCAGCGTGCTGAGGAAAATTCATGACGCGTGGCCAGGGCGCATCAGGCATTGCCGGCGGCGCAGCAAGCGCGATACCGGCGCGCGGCAAGGCGTCGAATCGACCCGTCACTTCCTGCATGTCCGCGTCGAACGAGACGTCAGGCAGAGCGCTGCGCGTCGCCCCCGGCGCGATCCAGCCGCGATCGACCAGCAGCCACTCGCCGCGCTCCGAACGAAAAGGCGTCACGACCCGGTAACCGGCCTGTCCGTGTTGCGAGGGCATGTTGTCCAGCAGGATCTGATGGGCAGGATCGTAGTGCCCGGCAACATGCACGTGCTGGAAGGCCGGCAAGGTTCCGGCATTTGCTGCATTCAGTTCGACCGTCGAGTGCGTCCCGGCCGCAAAGTGCGCTTCGAGCGCACGTTTCTCGTCGGCGCGGTGCAGCTGCCACATTCCCAGACGCACGAAAGCTGCGATTCCCACCAGCGTCAGGAGGGTCGCAAACAGCGAAGGCGCGAAACGTCGGTGAGCGATGCGCAAGGGCACGGTGCGTTCGCAGTCGATGCGGTGATAATGTGATGACGGGCAGGCAGTGTAGTGGATTCTGCCCCGGCGACACCGCCGCGTCCCATCACGACTTCATCGCGCGTCTCATCATGCCCATCATCAAGATCTTTATTCTCGCGTGCCTGATTGCCATCGTCGTCAGCCTGGGTTCGGCCATGTTTCACCTCATGACCGACAAAGGCGATTCGAAAAAGATGGTGAAGGCGCTGACAGTGCGAGTGGCACTGTCGGTGGGGCTGTTCATCCTGCTGCTGATTGCCTGGTCACAGGGATTGATTCAGCCCCACGGCGTCAGCGGGCAATAGCCCGACGGTGACGTGAGTGACGAAGTCACGAGTGGAGGCTCGTGACTCGTCACTTTCGTCGCGCTTACAGCCAGTACACGAACACGAACAGGATCAGCCACACCACGTCGACGAAGTGCCAGTACCAGGCCACGCCCTCGAAGGCAAAGTGATGCGTGGGTGTGAAGTGACCTTTCAGGCAGCGCAGCCAGACCACCGTGAGCATGATCGCGCCCACCGTGACGTGGAAACCGTGGAACCCGGTCAGCATGAAGAAAGTGGAGCCGTAAACGCCGCTGCCCAGCGTGAGATTCAGCTCGTGGTATGCCTCCATGTACTCATGCGCCTGCAGATACACGAACGTGAAGCCGAGCAGGAAGGTCGCTGCCAGGAAAATATTCAGTACCTTGCGATTGCCGGACTTGAGCGCGTGATGCGCAATGGTCAGCGTCACGCCTGAGGTGAGCAGAATGGCGGTGTTGATGGCCGGCAGACCGAAAGCCGGAATGACTTCGAACGCGCCGCCGACGTCATCGGGACCGTTGCTGGGCCAT
>DASTRD010000192.1:0-12105 GCA_035761425.1 Povalibacter sp. | reverse complement strand
CTGACGGCACCACGTCGCCCTGAACCCCACGCAACGGCGGTTGGGCGGGAGCGCGCGGCCGCCAACGATGTGACAGGCCGCCCAAGGTCCAACCCCCGCGCTCATCAGGCATTATGGAATCGGGGCAGGATGTCGATTCCGCCTGCGCTCGTTCGTTTGGCAGTTGCAAGCCGGCAAGCGGCCGGCGACAACCCGAGGAATGCCATGAAACAGTATCTGCTCAGCGTGATTCAGCCCGATGGCGATGTGGCCGGGGGCAGCCCGCCGCCGCCCGAAGTGCTCCAGAAAATCATGAGCGACGTGCACGCGGTTGCCAGTGAGATGCAAGCGGCGGGCGCGTGGCTGTTTGCGGGCGGGCTGCATGCGCCGAGCTCTGCAACCATGGTGAAGGTGACCGACGGCGAAACGCTGATCACCGACGGCCCCTACATCGAGAGCAAGGAACACATTGGCGGCTTCACGGTGATTCGCGCCGCCGATCTGGATGAAGCGCTGAACTGGGCGAAGAAGCTCTCGGCGGCCACAACGCTTCCCATCGAAGTACGGCCATTCCGCGACGACCACTGATGACCGCTACCGCGGCCGACATCGAACGGATCTTCCGCACCGAACATGCCCGTGCAGTGGCAGTGCTGACACGGGTCTTCGGCAACATCGATGCGGCCGAAGATGCCGTGCAGGACGCCTTTGCAATTGCACTGGAACGCTGGCCATCCGCCGGACTACCCCCCAGTCCGGCCGGCTGGATCATCACGACCGCACGTCATCGCGCCATCGATCGGCTGCGGCGCGAATCATCGCGTCAGGAGCGCCACGCAGCGGCAGTGCTGCTGATGGAGCAGGACGAATCCGAGGACGCCACTGTGCGCGACGATCAGCTGCGACTCATCTTCACGTGCTGCCATCCTTCGCTGGGTCTCAATGCGCAGGTGGCGCTCACGCTGCGATTGATAGGCGGCTTGTCGACGCCGCAGATTGCCCGCGCCTTCCTGGTACCCGAGGCAACACTCGCGCAGCGCCTGGTGCGCGCCAAGGCCAAGATCCGCGACGCCGGCATTCCCTACCGGGTACCGGACGGCGGCGAACTCACACAACGTGTGCAGGCCGTGCTGGCGGTGTTGTATCTGATCTTCAACGAAGGGTATGCCGCGAGCAGTGGCGCCACACTGATCCGCGGCGATCTGTGTGACGACGCGATTCGTCTTGCGCGCCTGCTGTACGAACTCCTGCCGGACGATCCTGAGGTACTGGGTCTGCTGGCTCTGCTGTTGCTGATCGATTCGCGACGCGCTGCCCGCATCGATTCCCATGGGGTGCCCGTGCTGCTCGCCGACCAGGATCGCGATCGGTGGAACCGCGACCAGATCGCTGAAGGCCAGGCTCTGCTACGGGAATGTCTGCGGCGCAACCGCCCAGGTCCGTTCCAGATTCAGGCAGCAATCAATGCGGTCCACAGCGATGCGCGCGACTCAACCCGCATCGACTGGCAGCAGATCCTGCTTCTGTACGATCAGCTGTATGCGATGCAGCCCACACCTGTTGTGGCACTCAACCGCGCCGTCGCGCTCGCGGAAGTCGCGGGAGCGCAGCAGGCGCTGGCGCAGGTGGATCGGCTGGCTCTGAGGGGCTACTACCTGTTCCATGCAGTTCGTGCCGATCTGTTGCGACGGCTCGAGCGTCGCGAGGAGGCAGCTGCCGCCTATGAGGCTGCCATCGAACATTGCGGCAACGAGCAGGAGCGCGAGCTACTGCGGCGGCGCCGACAGGCCTTGTGATCGCGACTGCCGGTCAGCGGGTCGTTGCAGTCGCCGCGGCGGCAATCTCATCGCGCCACTTGCGCCACGACTCGCCGCGCGCCATGAAGTACTGCGAGGGAAAATGCGTCTTGTCGCCGAGCGCATCGGCTGCATGCCAGCCCCAGCGCGGATCATCGAGAAAGGCCCGCGCCAGCGCGATCATGTCAGCGCTGCCGTCCGCCAGAATCTGTTCAGCCTGATGCGGCTCCGTGATCAAGCCAACCGCGCGGGTCGCAACGCCCGTCGCCTCTCTGATCTGGCGCGCGAAATCGACCTGATATCCGGGCTTGAGCGGCACGTGCACTCCGGCGCGAATGCCGCCGCTCGATGCGCAGACATAGGCGATGCCGAGCTTCTTCGCTTCGCGCACGTACTCGATGGTCTGAGCAATGTCCCAGCCGCCCTCGATCCAGTCGGTCGACGAGACACGCAAGCCCACGGCGATGTGCGCAGGCACGGCCTGACGAACCGCGCGAATGACCTGAAGCGGCAGGCGCATGCGATTTTCCAGTGAGCCGCCATACTGGTCGTCGCGGGCGTTGACCAGCGGCGAAAGAAACTGATGCAGCAGGTACCCGTGCGCGCTGTGAACTTCGATGACATCGAAGCCGATGCGTACTGCACGCCGCGCCGCCTGCACGAATGCATCGATTGTGGCGTCGATCTCCCCGGATGTGAGCGCATGCGGCACATGCCATCCTTCACCGAAAGGCGTTGCACTGGATGACACGGTCTGCCACGGATCTTCATTCGCTGTCAGCGCAGCACCGCCGAGCCACGGCACACTGCTCGAAGCCTTGCGACCGGCGTGCGCGAGCTGGATTCCGAACCGCGTGTGGCCCGCGACGCGCCGCGCGGCATCGATGGCGCGCCGCAACGCCGCCTCGTTGTCGTCGCTGTACAGACCAAGACAGCCGTGCGTGATACGTCCGCGACGTTCGACCGCCGTTGCCTCCACCATCACCAGCCCGGCGCCGGAATAACCAAGCTGCGAAAGATGCTGCAGATGCCAGTCGGTGGCGGAACCGTCGTCCGCGCTGTACTGACACATGGGCGCCACGACGAGTCTGTTGGGCAATTCAATCTGGTCGAGGGCGATGGGTTGAAACAGTCGGCTGGTCATGGAGGTCACAATTGTTGCAACGGAGGCATGAATTCTAGACGCCGACATTCCCATATCTGCACTCTCGTGCAGGAATCAGTCCCATGACCGGCAGGCATGAGCCGCCAGCGATCAGGCGCATTTGAGGCCGTTCAATAATTAGTAATGGATCCCCTGGAACCTCCGCCGCCGCCGGGGAGTCTGCATGGGATGTTCAACGAAGGAGAAGCCTCATGACCAAGCTCGAGAAACCCTTGAAGCGCGAAATCCAGATCAAGGACGAGGCCTACGTCATCACGCTGACGCCCACTGAACTGAAAATCACGCGCAAGGGACATCGCAACGGCGTGGAGCTGGCATGGACGGATCTGGTCGGCGGCGAAGCTGCGCTGGCCACGGCGCTGAACGCCTCCGTGGGCGAAACGGGCTCGCAGGGCGAATGAAAACGCTGTCGGACCACCCCATTACCGGAAAGTGGCCGCCCCGCCACCCGGACCGCATTCAGCTGTACTCGCTGAACACGCCCAACGGCGTGAAAGTCTCGACCATGCTGGAAGAGACGGGACTGGCGTATGAGCCGCATCTGGTGACGCTCGACGGACCGCAGAAATCGCCGGAGTTCCTGGCGCTCAATCCGTACGGGAAAATCCCCGCCATCATCGATCCGCACGGGCCGGGCGATCGGCCGCTGGCGCTGTTCGAGTCGGGTGCGATCCTGATCTATCTGGCCGAAAAGAGCGGACAGTTTCTGCCGGCGGAGCCGGCTGCGCGCTATGAAACGATCCAGTGGCTCATGTTCCAGGCGGCCGGTCTGGGTCCGATGTTCGGCCAGATCGGCTTCTTTCATAAATTCGCCGGCCGTGAGTTCGAAGACAAGCGACCGCGGGATCGCTATGTGGCGGAGTCGAGGCGAGTGCTCGGTGTGCTGGAACAACGCCTCTCACAACGTCGATGGGTCATGGGCGACAACTACACGATTGCCGACATCGCCATCTTTCCGTGGGTTCACAATCTCATTGGGTTCTACGAGGCCGGCGAACTCGTCGGCATCGAAGACTTTCCGAACGTGATGCGCGCGCTCGCTGATTTTCTCGAACGACCCGCGGTGGCGCGCGCACTCAGCATTCCGAAGCGATCCTGACGCCCGCATTCGCGGCGGGCAGCGGTTCTGTCATCGCTGGCGTTGCCCGTGGCACGCACGCAAGCCACAATGTGCCCCGACTTCACTTCAGGGCGCACAACCATGAGAAGCACAGCCCGCAGCGTGTTCATTCTGCTCGGCGCATACGTCGTGAATGCGGGAACGGCCACGGCAGCCGATGCGCCGGCGAAACCGCAAGCACCGGAATGGGCCCAGCCGGGCTCTGCCACACGCACTCAGGTGGCTCCGCCCCAGGATTTCCGCCGCCCCACGACCACATTCAACACACCGATCGGCATCTTCGACGGCCAATCCGACATCGGCACTGCGGTCGTGCCGGGCAGTGCTTCCTACGATGCAGCGAGCGGCAGCTACACGATCCGTTCCGCCGGCTACAACATCTGGTACACGCGCGATGAATTCCGCTATCTGTGGAAACAGATGTCCGGCGACATTTCGCTCGCCGCCGACATCGCATATCCGGATCCGGAAGGCTTCTTCGATCGCAAGGCCGTGCTGGTCATCCGCCAGGACCTCGACGACAACTCGAAGGAAGCGATCGTCGCCCTGCACGGCGGCGGCATGATCCATCTCGCACAGCGGCCCACCAAGGGGGCGCGCGTCAAGGACATGGAATATCGCATCGGCGGCCGCGGTCGCCCGGGCGGCGAATCGCCCGACAGCCTCGTGACAGTCCTGGCACGACGCATCGGCATCGAAAAGCACGGCGATGAATTCACGCTCTGGGTCAGCCTGGAGGGCGAGCCCATGCATCAGTTCGGCCCGCCCATCACGCTGCACTTCGATGCGCCCTTCTACGTCGGCATCGGCTTCTGTTCGCATCTGCCGGAAACCGTCGACAGCGCCGTGCTCTCGAACGTGGTGCTGGAGAACGCCGCGGGCAGGGTGCGCTGACTCCCTTCACCGCTCGCGTGCGCCTCAGGCGAGGAGCGCGGATGATTTCAGGAACCGGATCATGCTGAAGGATTATCTCAAGCAGGGTGTGCGCATCGAAGGGCTGTTCGAACTGATCAGCACGGGCAGAGACGCCAGCGACGGCAGCTGGAACTTCGAAAGCCATCTCACATCGCGCAACGTCATCCAGTTTTTCGGCGACGACTCGGGCAAACATCCGGTGCGGATCCTGCCGTACAAGCGCGGCACGAATGCCGCCACGCCGATGTCGGGCGGTGAAGTGATCAGCGGCGAATTCACCGGCTGCATCATGGGTGTCTACAAGGATCAGGGCATCGCGATGGTCAATCACGTCGACACCGAAGTGAACGGTGATGGCGAGATGCCACAGAAGGAAGCGTGGGAGAAATTCAAACAGCGCAGCGATGTGCAAGTGTTCAACGAGTCGTCCACCAAGGGACTGATCCCGAAGTTCATCAACGGATTGAGCGAGAAGAAGCTCCGTGAATACGGCACGGGCATCGTCATCCTGTGCGTCGCTTCGCCCACCAAGTACTACAGCGTCACGCGTGCGGCGGTGTATCGCGATTCATCGCACTGCTATCAGGTGCTGAAAATCCTCTGAAAGCACTGCGGCACAAGCCGGGACATCGCGAAAAAGACGCCGATGATCCCCGAAGCAGAATCTGCACGGGTCACGCAGATCTGCCCTGCCCGGCGGCAACCATCACCAACGCGTCGTCAGGCAGAGGCGTGGCCTGCAAAAAAGAAGGTCTGGACCGGCGGTGAACTGTGGGCGCGGGATCGGCGCGATGGAGCGCGACGACGCGCGCGAACCTGCTGCATCGACGCAAGCTGCTGTTCCGCAGCGATGCACGCTTCGGCGAGCGATGCGAACCCGCCCATGTGCCGGAACAGATCGGCCATCGGGCGCGGCAGATACGTCAGCAACTCGTAGCCGAAACCCTCGGCATCCGAATAGATGCGCGCGTAGCCGTGCTCGTTGCTCAACAAATCCACGAGAGTGCGCATGGATCGATTCTTTTAATATGCGGCCGCTGCAACGACCGATGAACATAATCTACAAAAACGTCCGGACCCCGAGTGAGACATGGTTCGCATTCACGAGACACCGATTGCACTAGGCCTGTTCCTGCAACGCAAGCGGGCAAGCCCCGAAAGAACTCCGCCGGACAGCGTCGACATGCATGTTGCCCGGGATGACAGAAGTTTTATGTGCAAGTCACCGCGCGCAGTGCGGATGTCGATGGCGCTGCTCATGTTGGTCCTGCCGCTCGTCCATGGCAGCAGAGCTGCCGAAAACCATGTCGACGTCGCAGGCAGCGGACCCGATGTCGTGCTGGTGCCCGATCTGGCTTCTTCAGGCACTGCGCTGAAGCCCATTGCGGATGACCTGCAGCGCTGCTTTCGCACTCACACATTCACGCTGGCCGGATTCGCAGGGCAGCCAGCCAATCGCGGTCCGCAGCTGGCAGGATGGGAACGATCGCTGAGCGACTACATTGGCAACCTGGACGGGACGAATGCGATCGTCATCGGCCACGGCCTGGGCGGCGTTCTCGGGTTGCAACTGGCGATCGATCATCCGCAGCGCATTCGGCAATTGATCGTGCTCGATGCCCTTCCCTATCCGGCGGCAGTGACGTCACCGCAAGCAACAAACGGCGTCGGAGTCGTGCAGGAACAAGCGTTGAGCTCGCTCACCACCCATGCCGGGTCAGTGCCGATGATGGTCGACTGGGCCCGGCAGTCGGACCGCCACGCCGTGGCAGATGCTCTGAAGGAAATGCTCGCCACCGATCTGCGCAAGCGCATTGCCGATATCCGCGCACCGACACTGGTGCTCGTACCCTGGGAGCCGTCGCAGCCTCAGGATGCTGCGACCACGCTGGATCTCTATCGCAAGCAGTACGCCGGCCAGGTACAGGCGCAGGTGAAGATCATCAAGGGCTCGCGTCACTTCCTCACCTTCGATCAGCCCATTGTGACGAACTGGGCGATCGAGGAGTTTCTCGGCGGCTGCGCGCGCTGAACAATCGCTGTGCGAAGTGGAGTGACTCAGCGAGCAGGCTGCAGCCGGCTGCGATCTGCCTGTTGACGGCGCCAGGTCGCCGGCGGCGCACCGAACTCGCGACGGAACGCGCGGATGAATGCCGTGTCGGTCTGATAGCCGATGTCTTCGGCGATGCGCGCCAGCGGTGCATTGGTGCGGCAGAGCAGATTGGCCGCGAGCAACATGCGCCACTGCGTCAGATATTGCATGGGCGCAACGCCCACGAGCAGTTGAAAACGCTCTGCCAGCACCGACCGCGATGTTCCCGCCGCGCGCGCCAGCTCTTCGAGGGTCCAGTCCTGTGCCGGCTTGCGATGCAGCGCCGTAAGCGCCGCGCCCACAATGCGATCGTTCACGCCGGCGAGCCAGCCCGTTCGACCTTCGCCGTGCTGATTCATGTACAGCCGCAGGACTTCGATACACAGCACTTCGGCCAGTTTGGCAAGCACACCCTGGCCGCCGGGCCGCGGCGAGCGTGCCTCAGCCAGCGCATAACGCACGGAAGCTTCGAGCCACGCACCCGCATTCGATCCACGCACATTGACCCGGACCAGTCGCGGCAACCCGGCCAGCAGCATGCGAGCCAGCCGTTCGTCGCAGGCAAGATAGCCGCAGACCAACCGCGTCGTCGCGCCGCCACCTCCATAGGACAACTGTCGTGGACGACGCGCCAACACGGTATCGAGCGCGGATCCCGCGGCCGGTTTCAGCCCCGGCGAAGACGTCATGACGTGCGCATCTCCCTGCGGGAACAACACGACATCGCCGGCGATCAGCCTGGTCACCTCGCCTCCCGGCATCTCGACGTGACATTCGCCTTCGGTGACGAAATGGAAAATCACCACTCGATCGGCACCGGGTTCGAGCAGCGGTGCCACCGTATCGGCGCGGGGGGATTGATAACACCACGGCGCAGTGAAGCGTGCGTTGATGAAGATTGCACCGATCAGTCGCACGACGCGCAGCGTTTCGGAGAGCGCGTCCATCAGCCGTTCACCACTTCAATGTTCAGTGCCAGCTCCACCGGCTGCTGAATTGCACACGGCACCGGCGAACAGGCGATTCCTTCGCGAACGATCGATTGCAGAACATCTTCGTTGCTGTGACGGGATCCGATTCTCACGCTCAGACGCACATCGCGTGGCGTCGCCGGAACCTGCTCATCCGCCACGCCCGTCATGCCCAGCATCCCGCGTGTGTCGGAGCGGCTGTCGGCATCGACCTCCAGCACGTCAAGTTCCACGCCGCGGCGCGCCGCACTCATGACGATGCAGCTTGCGGCGCATGCAGCGAGTCCTGCACGCAGCAGCCATCCGGGCGTCACCTGAGCGCCGGTGCCACCCATTTCCATGGGCATGTCGGTATGAATCTGCGTGCCGTTGGCGTGGCTCGCGATCATGCGCAGTCCGCCGTGCCAGCGCACTTTCGCTCCGGCGTCATCGTGCAGTCCCTTGTCGGGACGATGGCGCAACACCGTCTCGATGCGCCGCAATGCCGTCGCAACTTCCTGAATGGACATCGGCTGCCCCGCCTGTCGTGGTGGTGAATTCTGACCGCAATCGCCGGGTGGTCGCCAGTCTCCCGCGGCCAGCGTTCGGGCACCTCCGGACGCTCGGTCAGCAAGTGCAGACGACAGGTCAACCGGCGCGACAGACGCGGACGCTCGGACAGTCCGGACCGACGCCACAGCAGGACCTGCGCACCCGCAGGCGCACATAGTCACGCGCTTTCACCCCCATCCGGAGATCTTCATGAAACGTACGCTGATCCTGCTGTACGGCGTTGTCGCCTATGCCGTGTTCTTCGCCACATTTCTTTATGCCATCGGATTCATCGGCAATTTGTTCGTTCCAGTCACCATCGATTCGCCACCGCGCGATCCCTTGCCCATCGCGTTGCTCATCGACCTGGGATTGCTCGCCGCGTTCGCTCTTCAGCACAGCATCATGGCCCGGCCCGCGTTCAAGCGCTGGTGGACCAGCCTCATTCCCGAGGCCGCCGAGCGCAGCACCTACGTATTGTTCTCGAGCCTGCTGCTCATCGCCCTGTTCGCATTCTGGTCGCCCATCGGCGGCATAATCTGGCGCGTGCAGGATTCGCTGGCCGTGCTGTTCATCTACGGCGCGTACACGGCAGGGTGGGTACTCGTGCTGTTGTCGACGTTTCTCATCAACCACTTCGATCTGTTCGGCCTGCGGCAGGTCTGGATGCACTTTCGTGGGCGTCCGTACACTCAACTGCCCTTCAAAACCCCTGCGCTCTACCGGGTCGTCCGTCATCCGCTGTACGTCGGGTGGCTCCTCGTGTTCTGGTCGACGCCCGTCATGACTTCGGCACATGTGCTCTTCGCCACCATGACGACCGCCTATATCCTGATCGCAGTGCGATTCGAGGAACGCGATCTCATGACCGTGCATCGCGAATATGCGGATTATCGGCGTCGCGTGCCCATGCTCATTCCGGGACTCCAGCGTCGCGACAGAGCTGCCGCCCGGCTTTCGCAGCACTGACGAACCGTCCTCGCCGGGCACTGTTGCACCGGCGAGGCGCTGATCGGAAGGCGTATGCCGCGCCGTCGAGCGGAAATTGTGCTGTCCTGCACCAGCGGCCTGGGCGAGAATCCGCAGTGCCCCAGCCGATTTCCTTCGACGCATGACCCGACCGCACCCGCACGGGGCCACTCACGGCCCCGTCGTTCTGACCGACACTGCTGCCAACAGCAGTGTCGTCATTGCGCCCGCCCGTGGCGCCATCGTGACATCGTTCTGTGTCGCAGGCCGCGAGTTGATGTACTTCGATCAGGCGACGTTCGACGATCCTGAAAAGAACGTTCGGGGCGGCATTCCCGTCCTGTTTCCGTCGCCCGGAAAGCTCGAGGGCGATTCGTGGCATGACGATGAAGGCCGGCAGCACTCGATGAAGCAGCACGGCTTCGCCCGCAATCTGCCGTGGATGGTCGAAGCAGTCGGCCAGTCGAATGCCTCGTTCCTGCTGATGTCGGACGAATCGACGCTGGCCGGATACCCTTCGCACTTCAACGCAGTCTTCCACGTCGCCCTCGAAGGCACCCACCTGCGTCTGGGCATGCAGATTCACAACACGGGCAACCGGCCGATGCGCTTCGGCCTGGGCTATCACCCGTACTTCCGTGTCGACAACAAGCGGGGCGTGCGTATCGAGACCGATGCCACGCGGGCCTTCAACAACGTCACCAGGAAAATCGAACCGTTCAGCGGATTCGACTTCACTCAACCCGAAGTCGATCTGCATCTCATGGATCAGACACAGACGGCCAGCCGCATGACCTTCGACGATGGTTCAGCAATCCTCGTGAGCGGGTCGGAGGAATTCACGTACTGGGTAGTGTGGTCGGTCGCCGGCAAACCCTACATCTGCCTGGAACCCTGGACCTGCCCGGGCAACGCTCTCAATACCGGCGAGCGGCTGATCGAACTTGCCAGCGGCGAGTCGCGCCATTGCTGGGTCGACATCAGCTACGAAAAGAATGGCGCTGCGCAGCGCGAACTGTGAGCGCCAGGAATCCATTCAGCTTCCGTGCGTCAGCCTTCACCGGACGACTTCGTCTGATACGACGAAATGACATTCAGCAGTTCGCGCGACACCCGTTCGTCGATTTCGGCGGCGTGCCGCAGCAGCACCGGATAGCGCACTGAGGCCTTGACGCCTGCGGCGGCGAAATGCAGTTGCACCTGGGGTTGCACGTCGCTGCTCTGCTCCATCGATGCAGTCCGCTGGATCTCACGCGTCTGATGCACGATGTCGTCGTGATATTCCGCCAGTGCGTGACTGACGGCTGCTGCCAGTTTGTCCTTGAGCGCGGCGTAGTCCGCATCGGGCGGCAGAGTCAGCGTGCTTTCGTGCCAGGCGAGATTCACGCCGGGGATCTGTTTGAACAGTCCGCTCGAGGCCTGGAAGATGATCGAGTTCGCGAATGCGACGACGCGCCCTGTCGGACTCAGGGATCCCTCGCCACCCAGTTCCATGAGATGCATGCGCACGAGCCCCAGATCGATGACCTCACCGGTCACTGAGCCGATCTGCACGCGATCGCCGACGCGCACGCCGTATTTGCCGATCAGGAAGAAGTAGCCGACGAGCGAGACCAGCACGCTCTGCATGGCCACGGCCAGGCCAGCTGTGATCAGGCCAGCGAAGGTAGCGAGCGATCCGAGTTCGGTCACGAACGTGCCTGCCACCAGGATCGCGACCAGCAGCCAGAAAATGATCCGGCGCAACAGCAACAGGCGCGAACGCCGGCGCGGGTCGTGTACGTAGCGAAACACCGCGCGGCGCCACACTTCGGCGACCAGGAAGACCAGCGCGAGCAAGGCGGCGAAAATCAGCAGACGTACGCCCAGAGCAATCAGGGCCTCACGATATTGACGATGCGTGGCTTCGCGCCAGTTGTTCAGATTGTGCCGGTACTGTTTGAGCAGAACTTCGGCGCGATTCAGTGGAGTGACGATGGACGAGGTCTGCTGAAACAGCCAGGCCAGCGTGTCGTACTGATCGCGCACGGCGCGCAAAGCGGCGGTGTCAGTCTCCTTCTGCGCCGCCAGCGCATCGCCGCGCGCCGCCAGTTCTCTCAGGCGCTCCTGTGGGGCAGCGCTGATCCTGTGGAAGATGTCCTGCAGATCGGCCGTGCGGCGATCGACGTTCTCGATGGTGCGTGCCTTGGCGGAAAGTCGCAGCACGGCGGAACCCAGATCCCAGATTCCGAAATTGGCGAGCGACGTGCTGAGCGCCGACGGCGACTGTGTTGGCTGGGTCGGCGCAGCCGGCGCGACTGCCGGTCCCGCGGCGCTGGGCGGAATGGACGCAGCAATGGCGTCGATGTGTGCTTTGAGGGCGTTGGCGCCGAAGCCTTCCGTGTCGCTCTGGTATTCATAGCTCGCCATGTTGGCGATCATGTTGCGACGCGCGTTGATCAGATCGATCTCACCCTGGAGGACCGCAAGCTTTTCGCGCAGATCCGAACGAGCCGTGGCCGTGGCGGCCTCGCCGAGTTGCCGGCGGGCCGCTTCGATCTGCTGCTGCACGTTTTCGCGCTGCGTAT
>DASTRD010000191.1:0-6497 GCA_035761425.1 Povalibacter sp. | reverse complement strand
CGGCGGGCGGGCGCCGCTCTTGCGGGCAGTCCTGAGCTGATAGATGTAGCTCAGCACCTGTGCGACGGCGACATAGACAGACGCCGGCACTTCGCCGCCGATATCGACGTTCTTGTAGAGCACACGGGCGAGCGGCGGCGCTTCGAAGATCGGCACTGCGTGTTCGGTGGCGATCTCGCGGATGCGTGCGGCGACCAGATCGACGCCCTTTGCCACCACGATCGGTGCACGCATCTTCTTGTCGTCGTACTTGAGTGCCACGGCGAAGTGCGTCGGGTTGGTGACGATCACGTCGGCCTTCGGCACGTCCGCCATCATGCGCTGGCGAGCCATCTGCTGCTGCACCTGGCGGATGCGGCCCTTCACTTCCGGAGAGCCCTCGCTCTCCTTCATTTCGCGGCGCACTTCCTCGCGCGTCATCTTGAGCTGCTTGGCGTACTGCCAGAGCTGGTACGGCACGTCGAAGCCGGCAATCACCAGCAGTCCTGCGGAGATCAGAATGAAGGCGCTGCCGCTCACCTTGACGGCATGAATGATGGCCTGGGCCGTCGGTTCGCGACCGAGCGCCAGCAATTCAGAGGCATCGCGCCACAGGACCAGCGAGGCAATCAGCGCGACGATGCCGAACTTCGCCAGCGCTTTGGTCAGCTCGACCACGCTGCGCATGGCAAAAATGCGTTTGATACCCGACAGCGGATTGAGGCGACTGAACTGCGGCATCAGCGCTTCGGTACTGAAACTCCAGCCGCCCAGTACCAGAGGCGCCAGCACGGCTGCCAGCAACAGCAACCCAAGCACTGGCATGGCAGCCATCAGACCGTCTGCCGCTGAACTTGCAAACGAAGGCACCAGCAGCGAGGCATCCATGACCTGCTCGCGACTCAACGTGAGTCCGCGCTCCATCAGTGAATACAGTTGCCCACCGATCTGGCTGCCCATCGACGACAGCACCACGCCTCCCGTCATCACGACTGCCGCCGTACTCAGATCGCGCGAACGAGGAATCTGCCCTTTGCGGCGCGCCTCCTCGAGGCGCTTGGGAGTTGCGCTTTCAGTTTTTTCCTGGCCGTCTTCGTTCTCAGCCATGAGCGGTGCCCCTCATGGCCACAGGCGACAGGCAACGGGCGACCGTCAGAACAGCCCTTTCCTTCTGGCTGTAGCCTGTAGCCTTTGGCCTGTAGCCTGTAGCCTGTAGCCTGTAGCCTGTACCCTTTGGCCTGTAGTCCGCTTTCATCTCATCAACTCCCGAATCAGCCCGAACGCTCCGTCGAGCGACTCGATGAAGGTGCTTTGCACCGCTGGCATGCCTATGTAGATGATGACGAGACCGAAGATCAGCGAGATCGGAAAGCCGACCGCGAACAGGTTGAGCGATGGCGCGGCGCGGCTCATCACACCGAAGGCAAGGTTGACGACCAGCAGCGCCGTCATGCCGGGCAATGCCACCATCAGTGCGCCGCTGAAGAGTTGCGAGCCCCACGCGACAACGGTCCAGAGCTGTTCGCTGCCGAATCCGCCCGTTCCGACCGGCAATGTCGTGAATCCCTGCGCCAGCAGTTCGATCAGCAGCAGATGTCCGTTCAGCGCCAGGAACGTAAGCGTGACCAGAATCATGTAGAGCTGACCGAGCACCGGAGTGCCGACGCCGCGCAATGGATCGACGTTGTACGCAAAGCCCAGACCCATCGTGTTGCTGAGCAACTGCCCGCCCATGGCCAGCGCATCGAAGATCAGTTGCAGCACGAAGGCAATGGCGAGTCCGATGATGATCTGCTGAATCGTGACGATCACTCCGGCGAGTGAGAACGGTGTGATGTCCGGCGCCTGCATCAGCGGCGCGATGATGATGGTGACCGCCCCGGCCAGCAGCAGCCGCACCCTTGCCGGCACGAAGTTGGCCGCAAACACCGGTGCAGCCATGAAGCACGCGCCGATGCGGATGAACGGAAAGAAGTACTGGACGAGCCAGGCTTCGAGCTGGCCGGTGCTCAGCGACAGCATCGCGAGCGGACCGCGGATAGCGGACAGCGGACAGTACAGGACGAACAGCGCACGGATCCGGGCGACCGTGCGTGACAAGATGCAACGCCAATCTCACGAACGACGGATATCGGCCGGCGTCTGCCCGCTGTCCGCTGTCCGCTGCCCGCTTCACGTGTCATCCGATCAGCCCCGGTATCGCCTCGAAGAGCTCGCGCGTGTAGCTCACGATGAGCTTGAGCATCCACGGACCTGCGATCACCAGTGTCAGAGCCATGCCGATGAGTTTGGGGATGAAAGACAGCGTCATCTCGTTGATCTGGGTGGCGGCCTGAAACACGCCCACCAGCAAGCCGATCGCCAGCGCGGCCAGCAGCATCGGCGCCGCGAGCAGCATGGTGATCTCGAGCGCTCGCTGGGCAATTGTCATGACGGTTTCCGGAGTCACAGTCGTGACTCCGGAAAGGTCCATTGGTCTGCTGGCCGACTGGTCCGCCGGCCCGAAACCGAACGATCACTGTGGGTCATATCAACTCTCTTGCTCACTCTTGCCGGCAGGCCAGTTGGCCAGCTGACCAGTTTGCCAGCCAGCCACCTGAGCAGCGCTCAGGTGTAGAAACTCGTCGCCAGCGTTCCCATCACCAGTGCCCAGCCATCCACCAGCACGAACAGCATGAGCTTGAAGGGCAATGAGATGAGCACTGGCGAAAGCATCATCATGCCCATCGACATCAGCACGCTGGCGACCACCAGATCGATGATCACGAACGGGATGAAGATCAGAAAGCCGATCTGGAAGGCGGTCTTGAGCTCGCTGGTGGCGAAGGCCGGCACCTGGATGCGCATGGGCACGTCTTCCGGTTTGTCGAAGCCCTGCCCGCCGGAAATACGTACGAAGGTAGCGATGTCGCTTTCGCGGGTCTGGTCGAGCATGAACTTCTTCAGCGGCACCACACCGCGCTCCATCGCGACGTTCGCATCGATCGTACCTGCCATGTACGGCTGCACTGCTTCGGTGTTGACCCGATCGATAACCGGGCCCATCACGAACAGCGTGAGAAACAAGGACAGTCCGACGATGACCTGGTTGGGCGGCGACTGACCGGCGCCCAGCGCCTGGCGCAGAATGGCCAGCACGATGACGATGCGCGTGAACGACGTCATCATGAGGACAATGGCCGGCAGCAGGGTCACTGCCGTCATCAGAATCAGGATCTGCAACGTCAGCGAGTACGTCTGCCCGCCGCCCGGATTCGTCGTAACGGTGACGGCATCGAGTCCGGGTGCGGCGAATGCAAGCAGGGGCGCAAACAGCAGGGACAACAGCAGGAAGCACCGACCATCGGGCGCGGGTCGTCGACGGTCGGTAGTCGCGATCGACGTTCCGGCTGTCGGCCGACAACCATCGGCCGTCAACATGTGCATCGGCAGGCGTTTCATTTCAGTCCCAGGCTCCGCTTCAGAATCGCGGCAAAGTCGGGACGATTGCCCTGCTCCCCACCGGGCGCCGGTGGCGGCGCGATCGAAATTGGCTGCGGCAGAACGTGCAGGAGATTCACCTGACTCTGCGTCACACCCAGCAGCAACTGTTGTTCACCCACCTGCACCAGCACCGCACGTTCCTTGGTGCCCAGCGGCGCGTCCGCGACCACCTGAATGGCGTTGGCGCCGAATCGGCCGAAGCCGCGCAGGCGCCGCACGACCCAGGCAGCGGCAAACACGGCGGCAAGCACCAGCGCCAGCGACAGTGTCACCTGCAGGAGACTGCCAGCCGTGGACGCGGCGGGATGCTCAGGCGTCTGCGGCGCGGCGAAAGGTTTGTCGGCGGCGAATACGGCCGTGGTGATGAAAGTGAGAAAGGTGATGAAAGTGAGAAGACGTGAGAGCGCAGAAACGTGCCGCTGCCCGCCTCCCTTCATCACCGCCATCACTTTCATCACTTGCATCACGTAACCTACTTCAGCTTTTTGATTCGCTCGGCCGGCGAAATCACGTCCGTCAGACGAATACCGAACTTCTCGTTCACGACCACCACTTCCCCGTGTGCGACCAGCGTGCCGTTGACGAAGACGTCCAGCGGTTCGCCCGCTGCGCGGTCGAGTTCGACCACGGAGCCCTGATTGAGCTGGAGCAGGTTGCGGATCGGAATTCGTGTGCGACCCACTTCCATGGACAGCGTCACGGGCACATCGAGAATGACCTCGATATTGACGTCGCGGGCGCCCTCGTCGGGGCCCTGGTCCTGCAGGTCGCCGAACTCGGCGCGGGCAGCAGCATCGTTGGATTTGGCACTCATGGGAGTCTCGGGTCCTGGGTGAAACGGGTCAGATCTTCTGGGTCAGCAAGGTGTCGAGAATGCGCGGCTTGTAGCGGCTGACACGCTCTTCGATCTGCACGGCCTGCTGACCATGCGATACGCCGAAGGTGCCGCGGAAAATCGGCACGTCTTCGGCCATGACAGTGGCGCGCCCGGCGAAGTCGCAGGGAATGATGTCGCCCGGCTCCAGTTCCAGCAGCTGCTGCATGGTGATGCGTCCACGACCCAGCAGCGTCGTGAGCTCGACTTCCGCATCCTCGATTTCTTCCTTGAGCGCCAGCGCCCAGCGTTCGTCGTGTTCCACGCGATCGCTGGCCACGCCTGCGTCCAGCAGCTCGCGCAGCGGTTCGATCATCGAATACGGCAGCGTGATGTGCACGTCGCCGCCGCCGCCGTCGAGTTCCACGTGGAAGCTGGTGACGACCACGATTTCGGTCGGGCTCACGATGTTGGCGAAGTGCGGGTTGATCTCGGAATTGATGTATTCCACGTCCAGACGTGCAACGTGCGACCAGGCTTCCTTGATGCCGGCAAAGATGTGCTTGAGCAGCATGTGGATCACGCGCGTCTCGGTCGCGGTGAATTCGCGGCCTTCGATCTTCGCGAAGCGGCCGTTGCCGCCGAAGAAGTTGTCGACGACCGTGAAGACGAACTTCGGATCGAGCACCACCAGTCCGGTGCCGCGCAACGGCAGCACCTTGACCAGATTCAGATTGGTCGGCACGTGCAGCCCGTGCACGTACTCGCTGAACTTCTGCATCTTGATCGGCGCAACGGACACTTCCGGTGCACGACGCAGCATGTTGAACAGGGCTGTGCGGAACAGGCGTGCGAAGCGCTCGTTGATCATCTCGAGCGTGGGCATGCGGCCACGCACGATGCGCACCTGATTGGCGAAATCGTACGCACGGGCTTCGCCGGGACGGGCTGTGTCCTCGGTCTTTACCGCACCGCTGTCGACGCCGTGCAGCAAGGCATCGATTTCATCCTGGCTGAGTACGTCCTGGCCGGACATGATCAGGCTCCTGGCTGCTGGCTGCTGGCTGCAGCCAGAGAGTGATGGCGCTGAATGATGACGTTGAGCTTCACGATGTTTCCTGTCTGAATTTCTTTCTCTTGCCTACGGTCCACGGACTACAGCCTTCCGCACCTTGCTGCTCATTGCATGACGAAACTGGTGAAATACAACTGTTCGACTTTCTTCGCGTCGCCGCCTTCGCCGGCAATGACCTTGCGAACGGCTTCGAGCGCGGCGCTGCGCAGCTGCTCCTTGCCTTCGTGTGTGCTGATCGTTTCGTAGGTCTGGCCGCTCAGCAGCATGAGCAGATCGTTGCGGATCATGGGGTCGTGCTGCTTGATCAGATCGACCGTGGCGGCGTCGCGGGTCATGACCTCGACCGACACCTGGAGGAAACGCATGGAGCCGCGGTTCTCGAAGTTCGACACGAACGGGGGATCGAGCTTGACGTACAGCGCCGGCAGTTTCGGCTTCTTGCCCTGCTTCCCGGCGGCCTCTGCCTTCTCCTCGACGCCCTGATCGTCCTTCTTCGCGGTCATGAAATACACGCCGCCACCGGCGAGCGCTGCCGCGATCACGGCAGCAAGGATGATCATCAACAGACTCGGACCGCTTCTGGGCGGCGGAGGAGTCTCGGCATCGGCAGCATCGACCATGTTTCGTCAACCTCGGCAATCGGTTGCCGCATTACTAGCAAGCGCTGTGCCACGACTGCACGATGCGCGCGAAGTGCCTTTAAACACAGTGTTTTTCGCGTTTTTCACAGTGTGAATCAGCGCACACTCGCATGACGGCGCCGGAAAGTTGGCGCAGCAAGTGTGACGTCCGACACAAGCGCCGCGGCAGCGACAGCCGGGTTGTTGGCGCTCGGGAACTGGATGAGGGTGAGCCAGGTTTCAGCCTGACGGAATCGACGCACTCGCCTTTCCTTGTGGGTCAGGCTTCAGCCTGACGGTATCGGCGCACTCGCCTCCTTGTGGGTCAGGTTTCAGCCTGACGGTATCGGCGCACTCGCCTCTCCTTGTGGGTCAGGCTTCAGCCTGACGGAATCGACACCGTCGACAACCATGCGAGGCCATGACGTCCGGCTGAAGCCGGACCCCACAGGAAGGATCAGATTTTCTGCTGTGCGTCCCCTGCGCCTTTTTGCGGCCATACTTTGCTTCGGCCAGGCGCACTCGC
>DASTRD010000190.1:0-15399 GCA_035761425.1 Povalibacter sp. | reverse complement strand
TCAGCGCCTTGCCGAGCAGGTCGAGCCCCTGCTGCGACCCGGTGGTGATCAGTACCTGGTTCACGCCGATCTTTACGCCGTTGGTGCTGTAGCGCTCAGCCACCCATTCGCGCAACGGCAGATAGCCTTCCGTCGGGCCGTACTGCAATGCCGGCGATGCATCGCGGCTCATGATTTCGCTGCATGCGCTGCGAATGCGTTCGACCGGAAACGTGGCGGGCGAGGGCAGACCGCCGGCGAATGAAATCACTTCCGGTCGTTCGGTCACCTTGAGGATCTCGCGGATGGCCGAGCTCGTGAGCTTCTGGGCGCGCTGGGAAAAGGTCCAGGACATGGCAGTTCTCGGTGGATCGCGACGACGCATCGATCGCGACGGGTGCAGAGGTTCCGTGAAGCTTACGGGAGAGACGGCACGCGGCGCACCGTCAGAAATCGCATCGCGAAAGCAGTACAGCCGGGACGTCACGATGTGTACATCACTGCGGCTGGCCCCGGTCGGAGCAGGGCGATGGCTCCTCCGGGCGATGTTATGGGTGCCGTGCGCCTGCAACATGTACACACTCCACGCATCACTTCATGAGGTTTTCTTTCATGCGAATCGTTGTAGTCGCCGCCTTGCTGTCCCTGTGCGCCGGAAGCGCGCACGCGGCCGATAGGGATCAGCTCGCCATCGCCGTCACGCGCAATGACACGACCCTGGCCGAGAACGCGCTCAAGAGCGGCGTCGACGTCAATGCCGACCTGGGTGAGGGACGCACCGCGCTGATTGTCGCGGCCATGAGAAACAAGCCGGCCATGGTTCGATTCCTGCTCGAGCACGGCGCAGACCCGAACCGTCAGGCGAAGGATCCGACGATCGGCAACGCCTTGTCGGCCGCGTTTGTCGAAATCAACGGCGTAGTGCTCACACGTCGCGGCGAAGAGGATTACATCGCGCCGAAATACAACGATGCACTGACGGTGCTGCGTCTGCTGGCTGCAAGCAAGCCGCAGTTCGATGTGCTAGTCGCGCGTGGTCCGACGCGCCTGAGTCCGCTCATGATCGCGGCCGATGCCGGTGCGCTCGATGCCGTGAAGATTCTGCTGGACAGTGGCGCATCGCCGAACTTCGCCAATGGCGGCAAGTACACGGCGCTGGACTATGCCGCCGATCGCGCACCTGGCTGGTCGCCGGCCTCTGCTGCCGATCGCGCCGAAATCGTGCGACTGCTGTTGGCGGCCGGAGCGCAGCCGAATCACAAGGGTGCGGATGGTCTGACAACGGCGGATCGCGCGCGTCGCTCAGGCAACGCCGCAATCGTTGCGGCGCTGGCATCGCGCTGAACCGATCACCGGCTCATCGCCGCGGGTCCATGACGATCCGCGGCGATTTGCTCGCCATCCTCGGGTTACTCAGCGTCCGCCAGAGACGTCGATGAACGTTCCGGTCGTGTAGGAGGCTTCGTCGGACAGCAGCCACAAGATGGCGGCGGCCACTTCTTCCGGCTGCCCGCCACGCTGCAGCGGCACGGAATGCTTCAGTCGCTCGATGCGACCGGGCTCACCGCCGCTGGCATGCATATCCGTGTAAATCAGTCCCGGTCGTACTGCATTGACGCGAATGCCTGCGCCGGCGACTTCCTTCGCCAGGCCCACGGTGAACGTATCGATTGCGCCTTTGGAGGCAGCGTAGTCGACATATTCGTTCGGACCGCCCAGTCGCGCGGCCATCGACGAGACATTGACTATTGCGCCACCACGCCCGCCGTGTTCCGTCGACATGCGCCGGATCGCTTCGCGTGCGCACAGCATGGAGCCGATCACATTGATGGCAAAAATGCGCGCGATGCGCTCGGCACTCATGGCTTCGACGCGCATCTGCGTTTCCAGCACACCCGCATTGTTCACGAGTGCCTCGGGAGCACCGAGTTCGCGATCGACAGTCCGGAACAGGCGGTCCACGTCGCTTTCCAGCGCCACGTCCGCGGCTACTGCGATCGCCTTGCCGCCACTGCGCACGATGTCTGTTGTCAGTGCATCGGCGGCTGACTTGTCCGCGCGATAATTCACGCACACCGCATAGCCGCGCTGCGCCGCCATCCGGGCTGTTGCCGCCCCGATGCCACGGCTCGCCCCCGTGATCACCATGACCTTGCTCATGCATGGACCGTGCAACAGCCGCGCAGGAAAATCAAAGCTCAGTTGCGCCCTCCTGGCACCGGTCCAGCCCTGCGCCGGCTGGCGTCGATCCTGATCCGGTCACAGTTTCCGAAGGTCGGATCGATGCATATGCGCACGATGGGGACCAGTCGGCGGCGCGCCCCGGCGTGACGCGCAAGACTGTGACAGCCCTGAATTGGATGGATTTTCCGTCATCGGCAACCCGGCCCCGGGCGGCCGCAGGACTTGCCTGCGGCGCTGATTAGTGACATTTTGTCTGAGTTTTGCTGGGCCGGGTGCGGGGGCGCCCCGGGTAGGTCACGATCTGCCACTCAGACGGTTACAACGATGCTCAAACAAGGATTCATGCGCGGTATGGTGCTTTCCGTTCTTGCTCTGGCCAGTGCCAGTGCCGGCGCCGTCGAGGCAAAGAGGATGGACTTCGGCAAGCTGGCTGATGGCACACCCATCGAAGCCGTTGAGCTTTCGAATTCTCACGGCGTCAGCGCGCGCATCATGAATCTCGGCGCGATTCTCCAGTCGCTGATGGTGCCGGGCAGCGACGGCAAGGCCGCCGATGTCGTTCTCGGCTATGCCACGCCAGCCGAATACCTGGCCAAACCTCAATACTTCGGCGCCAGCGTCGGTCGCTACGCCAATCGCATCCGCAACGGTCAGTTCACGATCGACGGCAAGCAGTATCAGCTCGCCAGGAATGACGGCCCCAACGCCCTGCACGGCGGCAAGCGTGGTTTCGACAAGGCGGTGTGGAAGATCGAATCGGTGAAAAGCGGCGAGGTGGCGAGCGTCACGCTCAGCCATGTGAGCCCTGACGGCGATGAAGGCTACCCGGGCAAGCTGTCGGTGACGGCGATCTATTCGCTCAACGACAACAACGAGCTGCGTCTCGAGTACCGCGCCACGACCGACAAGCCCACCGTCCTCAACATCACCAACCACAGCTATTTCAATCTGGCCGGGGAAGGCAACGACGACATCATGAGCCAGAAGCTCACGATCATGGCGGACGCCTACACGCCGGTCGACGAAACGCTGATCCCCACGGGCGAACGTCGCAATGTGGCGGGCACGCCGTTCGATTTCCGGCAGCCGGTCGCCATCGGTGAGCGCATTCGTGACGGCAAGGACGAGCAGATGCGCATCGGTCGCGGCTATGACCACAACTACGTCCTGCGTGGCCCGGCAGGCAGCGTACGGCCCGCAGTGCGACTCGAAGATCCGCACTCCGGCAGAGTCATGGAGCTGCTGACTGCGGCGCCCGGCGTGCAGTTCTATTCCGGCAACTTCCTCGATGCGACGGTCACCGGCAAGAGCGGGCACATCTATCGCCAGGGCGACGGATTGTGTCTGGAGCCGCAGGTATTTCCGGACTCGCCGAATCGTCCCGAATTTCCGTCGGCGCGACTGAACCCCGGTCAGACCTACAGCAACATCATCGTCTACCGGTTCTCGACCGTGCGACACTAGGCAGACGCCGACGCCCGGTTCCGCCGGGCCGAGGTGCCGTCCGACTCCAACGAATTTTCAGCTCATCCAATGACTGCGTCGAAAACCACTGCCGGCCGGCGTCTGCGTTCGCGCGCCTGGTTCGATGACCCTGCCAATGCCGACATGACGGCGCTCTATCTCGAGCGCTATATGAATTTCGGGTTGACGTTGCAGGAACTGCAGTCGGGCAAGCCCATCATTGGAATTGCGCAGACCGGCTCGGATCTCTCGCCGTGCAATCGCCATCATGTCGTGCTCGCCGAACGAGTACGAGAAGGCATTCGCGAGGCAGGTGGCATCGTCCTGGAATTTCCGGTGCATCCCATTCAGGAAACCGGCAAGCGCCCGACGGCGGGCCTGGATCGCAACCTGGCCTACATCGGCCTGGTCGAAGTGCTCTTCGGCTATCCGCTCGACGGCGTGGTGCTCACCATCGGCTGCGACAAGACCACGCCCGCGTGTCTCATGGCGGCGGCAACGGTCAACATTCCGGCCATCGCTCTGTCGGTCGGCCCCATGCTGAACGGCTGGTACAAGGGGCAGCGTACCGGCTCCGGCACCATCGTGTGGCGCGCGCGCGAGCTGCTGGCTCAGGGCAAGATCGACTACCAGGGGTTCATCAAGCTCGTCGCTTCGTCCGCGCCGTCCACCGGTTACTGCAACACCATGGGCACGGCCACGACGATGAACAGTCTGGCCGAAGCGCTCGGCATGACACTGCCGGGTTCGGCGGCCATTCCGGCGCCGTATCGCGATCGCCAGGAATGCGCTTATCTCACCGGCAAGCAGATCGTCGAGATGGTCGAGAAGGATCGCAAGCCGTCCGACATCCTCACCCGCGAAGCATTCATCAACGCCATCCGCGTCAACTCCGCGATCGGCGGCTCGACCAACGCACCGATTCATCTGAATGCGCTGGCGCGCCATATCGGCGTCGAGCTCAGCATCGATGACTGGCAGAAGTACGGCCTGGACATTCCGCTGCTGGTGAATCTGCAGCCGGCCGGCGAATACCTGGGTGAGGACTACTATCGTGCCGGTGGCGTGCCCGCCATCGTCGCGCAGCTCATGGCCAAGGGACTCATTCACGAAGACGCGCTGACGGTGAACGGCAGGAGTCTCGGCGACAACTGTCGTGGCGCCACCATCGAGGACGAAGCCGTGATTCGGCCGTTCGATCAGCCGCTGAAAAAGCAGGCCGGATTCACCGTGCTGCGCGGCAATCTGTTCGATTCGGCGATCATGAAGACGAGCGTGATTTCGGACGATTTCCGTCAGCGTTATCTGTCGAATCCGGACGATCCCGATGCCTTCGAAGGTCGCGCGGTCGTATTCGACGGACCGGAGGACTATCACAAACGCATCGACGATCCGGCGCTCGGGATCGATGACAGGACGCTGCTGTTCATGCGCGGCGCCGGCCCGATCGGTTATCCGGGTGCGGCCGAGGTTGTGAACATGCGTCCGCCGGCCTATCTGATCACTGCCGGCATCCACAACCTGCCCTGCATCGGCGATGGTCGTCAGTCAGGCACTTCGGGTTCGCCCTCGATTCTCAATGCATCGCCCGAAGCGGCTGCCGGCGGTGGACTGGCATTGCTCAGAACCGGCGACCGCGTACGTATCGATCTGCGTCGGGGCACGGCGAATGTTCTGATCAGCGACGAGGAACTGGCACAGCGCCGCAAGGAACTCGAAGCGGCGGGCGGCTATCCGTATCCGGCAAGCCAGACACCCTGGCAGGAGATGCAGCGCGCCACGATCGGTCAGGCCAGCACCGGTGCAGTGCTCGAAGACGCGGTCAAGTATCAGAAGATCGCGCAGACCATCGGCGTGCCGCGCCACAATCATTGAAGCAGCGCTGCGAGGCCGAAGCAGCAGCAAGAAAACGCGGGAACGCAACGCAGAGGCGAATCGCTTTTTCCTTGTCTGCGTTCTGCGCGCTTCTGGCGGCACTCTGCTTTATCCCGCCACCCCAGCAAATCGCAACAACGCCGCAGTTGCTGCACCGACCACGACGACACCCAGAAACGGGACACGCAGCCACAGGGCGACGCTGGCCAGCAGCAGTGCACCCGAACGCGCATCGATCGCCAGCGTCTGACCGCCGCTGAAGGCATTCATGGCCGTGAGCGACGCCAGCAGGCCAATGGTCAGGGTGCCGGCCACGTGCGTCATGCGTTCGTTCTCGAGCCAGCGTGCGGGCACGAGATATCCCGCAAGCTTGGTCGCATAGGCGACGAGGCTGCCCAGCGCAATCCACTGCCAGAGCGTCATTGCTGCGGCTCCCGCGACGTGGATCGTCCGGGATCGATATCAGGTTCGAGTCCGGCACCAGCTCGACCGTGACTGAACCAGCCCCAGATGCCGGCGACCGCCGCAGCAACGATGATCGGTACTCCGGGCGGCGTAGCAGGCACCACGACGACAGTGACCAGCGCGCAGACGATGGCAATGGCGACGGGTTCGCGGGAGCGAAGTCGCGGCCACAGCAAGCCCAGAAAGGCAGCCACTGCAGCCCCATCGAGGCCCCAGCGCCGCGGGTCGCCCATGGCATCGCCGAGCACGGCACCCAACGCAGTAAATACATTCCAGAGCACGTAGATGCCCAGTCCGGCGGTCCAGAAGCCGCGACGCTGTTCATCGCGATCCATCTGGCCAGCCGCCGTGGCCGTCGATTCATCGATGGTGACCTGCGCAGCCGCGAGCCGACGCCAGCCGCGCAGTTTCAACATGCGATTCATCTGCATGCCGTAGATCGCGTTGCGCACGCCGAGCAGTGCTGCCGCGCCGAATGCCGCCGATCCCGTTCCACCACCGCCGATCACGCCGATGAAGGCGAATTGCGAACCGCCGGTGAACATGAGCAGGCTCAATGCAATCGTCTGCCACACCGAAAGACCGGAGGCGACGCCGAGTGCGCCGAACGAAATGCCGTAAAGGCCGGTGGCGACGGCGATCGACAGGCCAATGCGGAAAGCAGGGGAGTCGCGGAGCCTCATGTGCGGATTCTGCACAGGTGCAAACGGCTCCGCGACGTCACGTGCGACGCAGGCCGGACTACCACGCAAAGAAGATGGAAAGAACAGCGTCAGCGCTTCTTTCGTCTTGAGTTCCTTCTCGACATCTTCCTGCGGTACTCCGGCCTGCTGCCGCTCGTCAGTTCACCGTAGCGACGAATCCGCCACGAGGTTTCAGCGTGAGCTTCACGGTCGGACCCGAATGCCGGCTCTGGGCGAACGACAGATTGGCGTCGCTCTTGCCATCGCTGATGACCGACATGCCCTTCGCCTCGAACGCAGCAAGATCGATGTTCACGTCGTGCGGAACGTTCTCGCCATTGATCCCGGCAATGAACCATTGCTTGCCGGCGCGACGTGCGAGGACAACGAACTTGCCGGGATAGCCGTCGATGAACTTCACGTCGTCCCAGATGCCCGGTACGTGCTTCATGAATTCCTGCACGTAAGCCGGCGCCTTTGCCATGCCTTCGGGGATCTCGGCGTAATGCTGAATGCCCGAGGTGAACAGCACTGACAGTGCCAGCTCGAACGCGCTCGAAGTGCGTCGCTCGATGTTGTTGATGCGATCGAGCACGACCGGAGTGAAGTCCATCGGATCGAACACGTTGCGCGTGAAGGGGATCATTGCGGCATGCGTGGGCTCGTCCTCGGCGTTCTTCTGATCGAACGTCACGAACTCCAGTCCGCGAATGGCTTCCATGGTCATGAGATTCGGGTAGGTGCGCTGCCAGCCGCGCGGCAGCGTGGCGCCGTGAAAGTTCATGAGGAAGCCGAATTGCGCGGCGTCATCGAGGATGTCCTGGTAATACCCGATGACCGACTGACCGTCGCCACCGAAGAAATCCACTTTCAGCCCCGCAACGCCGATGTCCTTCAGACGCGCGAACTCCCGCATGCGACTCTCATGCGTCAGCAGCATGCTGCGCGGGGTCTGCGGCGACTCGTTCCATTCGCCTGCCGAGTTGTACCAGACCAGAATGCGCACGTTCTTCGTGCGCGCGTAATCGACCAGTTCCCTGAGTTTGTCGTAGCCGATCTGCGTGTCCCACAACGCATCGACCAGCGTGTACTGCCAGCCCATGCGCGCGGCGTAGTCGATGAAACGCTTCTGTGTGTCGTATTCCGTCTTGTCATCGCCCAGCAGCGGCCAGCTCCACGACGCCTTGCCGGGACCGTTCTCCGGCGTCGGCGCCCTGCCTTCAGGTTTTGCAGCAAGGTCGGTACCGAGTGTGGACTCGACGATGGTCTTGAGATTGCCGATCACGATGATGCGCCAGGGTGTGGTCCAGGGCAGGGTATGTTGCGGATTGACCGGACCGTTCTCGAAGTTCTCGAGCGGATCGGGAAACACGATGCGGTATTCGGGACTGCGCCACGTGGATTGCAGACGTGTACCGCTGTAGTTGCGCGTGAGGCCGGTCTCGCTGATGAGCACCCAGGTGTCTGCGGTGTTGAACAAAGCCGGATAGACCCAGCCCGCACCGCTGGGCGAGGGCGTGCCTGCGGGAATGTCCTTGTTCCAGATTTCCTCATAGGACGGATTCGTCGACGACCAACCGCTCTTTGCAACCGCGATCGGTTGCAGCCATGCGCGTGTGGCGGAGGGCAGATTGAATGTCGAGGCTTCGGATTCGACGTAGTGCATCGCGCCGTCGCTCTCGGGGAAGTGGTAGCGGAACGCGACGCTGCTGTTCGACACCTGGAACTGGATCTGGAGTTTGCGCCCGTCCCTGGTTTCGAGATCGAAGTTGCGTTGATTGGCGTCGTAGACGTTGTGCCGACGCTTGCTCGTCAGCAACTCATACTCATCGTGATAGGGCGTCACTGCGGAGGCATTCACCAGCGTGAGCCCTTTCGAGAAGTCAGCATCGCGACGCACCAGGCCGAGGTGCGATTCGTTCAGAACCGGCTTGCCATCCAGCCGTACCGAATAGCGCGGTTCGTTCGACCAGCCATATACGCCGACAGTGACTTCGAGCCGTCCATCGGGACTCGTGAGGCGTTCGGGAAGTTTCGGTCCGGCTGCGGATACCTGCGAGGCAAAGAGCACCGCGATCGCCGTGCACATGAAGCGGATGAAGGTCATGGAAGGATCTCCGAAATGCAACGGCCCAGGTGGCAGTCCCTGGGCCGTTGCGATGCCTTGACAAGAACGGCGTTGCTATTGATCCACGGTGACGACTGCCAGTGACTTCGCAGGCAGTTCGAACACCAGCGAATCTCCCTGACGCGTTGCCTTGAATGCGGTCGGAGCGATGGCATTCGGCTGCTCGAACGTGTTGTGCGCGTCCATGGCCTTCGCCGTCAGCACCTTGCCCGATGCACCGCGCGCCTTCACTCCGGCGAGTTTCGTGGACACCGTGGCAGGCTTGTTCGGATCCAGATTGACGAGCGCGATGTGGACGCGGCCGTCAGTGCCGCGCGCGGCCGACACGTCCACCGCCGGCATCGTGATGTCGCCCGACTTGTAATCCGGTGAGGAAATTTCGGCCGGCAGATACGTCGCATCCTGGAACGGGATGTACATCTGGAATGCGTAGTAGGTCGGCGTCAGGATCATCTTCTCCTTGTCCGTCAGGATCATGGCCTGCAGCACGTTCACCATCTGCGCGATGTTGGCCATGCGCACGCGATCGGCGTGGCGGTGCAGGATGTTGAAATTCAGTGCCGCCACGAGTGCATCGCGCAGTGTGTTCTGCTGCCACAGGAAGCCGGGATTGTGTCCGGGTGCGGGGTCGTACCAGGTGCCCCATTCATCGACGTACAGACCGATGCGCTTCTCCGGATCGTACTTGTCCATGATGGCCGAGTGCTTCGTGACCAGTTCATCCATGAACATGGTGTTCTTCAGCGTCGAGGCCCATTCGGCTTCGGGAAAGCCCGTCGACGGTCCTTTGTCCGCCCACTTTTCCTGGCGCGGACGCGTGTAGAAGTGCACGGAGTACGCATCCATGAAGCGCGCCGCCTGCGAGAGCAGCACTTCCGTCCAGTGATAGTCATCGCCGTTGGCGCCGCTGGCGACCTTCACGGGATGGTTGTCCTGCGGAGCTTTCACGAACGTCTGATAGCGACGGAATTCGTCGGCCCAGTATTCGGCGCGCATGTTGCCGCCGCAGCCCCACGTTTCGTTGCCCACGCCGAAGAACGGCAGCTTCCACGGCTTTTCACGACCGTTTTTGCGACGCAGCTGCGCCAGCGACGAATTGTTGTCGGCGGTGATGTATTCGACCCAGTCCGCCATTTCCTGCGCCGTGCCCGAGCCTGCGTTGCCGGAGACGTAGGCGTCAGCGCCGATGAGTTCGGCGAAGTCGAGGAATTCGTGCGTACCGAACGTATTCGGTTCTTCGACACCGCCCCAGTGCGTATTCACCTTGATGGGACGTTCGTTGCGCGGCCCGATGCCTTCGCGCCAGTGATACTCATCCGCGAAGCAGCCGCCGGGCCAGCGCACGACGGGGATCTTCAGCTCCCTGAGCGCCTTCACCACGTCATTGCGATAACCGTGCGTGTTCGGAATCGATGAATCCTCACCGACCCAGATGCCCTCGTAGATGCCGCGGCCGAGGTGTTCGGCAAACTGGCCGTACAGATGGCGGTTGATCGTGGCACCCGGCTGATCCGCGTGCACGGTAACGGTCGATTTCGTCTGTGCCTGAGCGCCGATCGCGCTCACCATCAGGACAGCGCCCGCAAGCACTGCCGCACATGCTGATCTTTTCATGAAGAGCCCCCTTCTCCCGGACGTTGTCTGAAACTCTGAAAATTCTTGTTTCGGCGCACTTGTCGGCATTTCGTTGCCTGCCGACTTGCGGCGCGCTATTCGTGAAACTCCTCGACCTCGATGCGCCGTCCGCACATGAATGCATCGGCGACCAGTCGCAGAGGTGTGACATCGCAATCGATGCGGCGTTCCCGCACGATGTGCTCAAAACAGGCGTACAGATTCGGATACTCGCGCTCGGGCGATTCGATGACCGGCTCATCGTTGATGCGCAGCACCGCGCCGCCCCTGGAAAGTTTCAGCCGGCCATCGGTGGTCTCGACATCGATATCCCAGGTCTGCGGACCCGTCTGCAGGAAATCGAGATCCATGCGCACATCGGCTGCGTATTCATTGCTGAGCTGCAGCTGCGCGGCAATGGGCGTTTCGCAGTTCGACGGGAAAGACAGCTCGGCATTGCGCAGCACCAGCGTGCCGGGGAGGATCTTCGTGATGATGGAGAGGGCATTGATGGCGGGGTCGAAGACGCCGAGCCCGCCCGCTTTCCAGATCCACGTCTGACCGGGGTGCCACACACGGACGTCTTCCTTCCAGTCGACCTGCACTTTGCGCACCGTACGTGAAGCCAGCCATTGACGGGCCGCGTCCACACCGGGGGCTTCCCGCGAGTGCCAGGTCGAAAACAGCGCCACGTTCCTGCTCGCAGCCAGCTCGATCAATGCGCTCACTTCGTTGAGCGTCGCTCCCGGTGGCTTCTCGAGCATGACGTGCTTGCCCTGCTCGAGTGCGTAGCGCGCAATGTCGTAGCGGATCTGCGGCGGCGTGCAGACTGCAACCGCATCGAGTTCCATCCCCGCAATCAGCGACTGCACATCCTTGAAGTTGGGCACGCCTTCGAGCTTGTGATTCGGGCTCGCTGCTGCGACGAGTTCGAACGCGGGATTTGCCGCCAGTGCCGGCACGTGCTGATCGCGCGCAATCTTGCCGATGCCGATCAATGCAATTCTGATTTTCTTCATGAGGAATGACGGAGTCGGAGTTTCACACGCAGGTCACGCAGTTGAGAGACCCTCTTCGGGTTCGTGTTCCTGCGTGACTCCGTGTGAAATTTCGGTGTCTGCTAGAGCTGTGTGACATTCACGTCTGGCGCGGCAACGAGCTTGAGCGGGTTGCGCAGCGGCAGACGGAACGGCGGGGCTTCAATTTCGAACACGTCGCCTTCCTGAGTGCGAAGGCCATCTGCGAACGACAGGGTCGCAGTGCCGAAGAAATGGACGTGCAGATCGCCGGGCCGGCGAAACAGCGAATACTTGAAGTGGTGATGTTCGAGGTTGGCCAGGGTGTGCGACATGTTGGCCTCACCCGTCAGAAAGGGCTTCTCCCAGATCTTCTCACCCTTGCGCAGCAAACGACTGGTGCCGCGCACGTCCGCGGGCAGATCGCCGATCAGCAGTTCGGGGCCGAGCGCTGCGTGCCGCAGTTTCGAATGCGCGAGCCACAGATAGTTGCCGCGCTCGGTGACGTGATCGGAGAACTCGTTCGCGAGGCAATAACCGAGACGACGCGGATTGCCGGCGTCGTCGATGAGATAGATGCCGGCGATCTCCGGTTCTTCGCTGCCATCGAGTGCGAATTCCGGAGAGAGCAGGCTCGTACCGGTGCCGACGACATGCGAGCCGTCGCCCTTGTAGAACCATTCCGGTTGCACGCCGATCTGGCCGCCAGCGGGTTTGCCGCCTTCCACGCCCATCATGAACATGCGCATGGAGTCGGTGACATTCCCGGCCGCAGCGGCCTTGTGCATCTTGTCTCGGCCTTCGGCAGAACCGAGATGCGTCAGGCCCGTACCGGTCAGATAGAGATGTGCGGTGTCAGGATGGTCGATGGGCGCCAGCAATCGCGAAGCCTGCTGCGCATCGTTCAGATCGATGGTCTCGCCAGTTGCGCGTCTGGCGGCTGCGGCGCTGAGCGTTGTGCCCTCGGCGAGCGCGGCTCGCGCGAGTTCGTATGTGCTCGTGACCCCTTCCAGTGTGCGTGCAACCCCCTCGTCATCGCTGGCTGCCACATATCGTCTGCCGTCGTCGGCGCGTAACTGGATGAGTCGTAGCGTCATTGTCATTCACTCAAGAACAATGAGGCGCGCCCCCCGTGTGGCGCGCCTCCAAGGGAAAGTGCGCAGCGCGTGAATGCACTGCGCAGCGGCTGATCGATCAATCGACCTTGTAGACGCCGTCGTAGCGACGCGGACGCTTCGGTGCGTCGTTGCGCAATGCCGGCGGCAGCAGATCGTCCGGGAAATCCTGGTAGCACACCGGGCGCAGGAAGCGTTCGATGGCCAGCGTACCCACCGACGTGGTGCGGCCATCGGACGTGGCCGGGAACGGCCCGCCGTGAACCATCGCGTGACACACCTCCACACCGGTCGGCCAGCCGTTCACGATCAGACGTCCCGCCTTGCGCTCCAGCGTGGGAATCAGCTTCGCTGCCAGCGCATGATCGGTATTGGTGAGATGCAGCGTGGCCGTGAGCTGACCTTCCAGGTGCTCGAGCACTTCAACCATTTCGGCATCGCTGGTGCAGCGCACCAGCACCGAGGAGGACCCGAACACTTCTTCGGTGACCTCGGGATGCTTGATGACATCCGCCGCAGCGATCGAGAAGAGTGCACCGCGACCGCAGTTGAGGCCAGGCTGATCCAGCCCGCGTCCCTCGGTCTTGACCTTCGCGTGGCTGGCGAGCTTGCTCACGCCCTTTTCGTAGGCGCTGTAAATGCCGGCCGTCAGCATCGTCGCAGGCGCGACCTGGCCGAGTGCAGCAGATGCGGAGGCCACGAACTTGTTGAGGTCCGGGCCCTCCAGTGCCAGCACCAGTCCGGGATTCGTGCAGAACTGACCCACACCCATCGTCAGCGAGGCGACGAAGGCCTTGCCCAGGTCGTCAGCCTTTGCGGCCAGCGCGCCTGGCATGAGCACGACCGGATTGATGCTGCTCATTTCGGCGTAGACGGGAATCGGTTCAGGACGTTCGCTTGCGATCTTCAGCAACGCAAGTCCACCGGTGCGCGAACCAGTGAAACCCACTGCCTTCACGTATGGATGCGCGACCAGCGACTGGCCGAGCGAGCGCGAGTTGCCGTTGAGCAGTGCGAAGACGCCCGCAGGCAGATTGCAGGCCTTGACGGCAGCCGTCATGGCCTGAGCGACGAGATCGCTGGTGCCCGGATGAGCCGAATGACCTTTGACGATGACAGGACAGCCCGCGGCAAGTGCGGAAGCGGTGTCGCCACCGGCCACTGAGAACGCCAGCGGGAAGTTGCTCGCGCCGAACACGACGACAGGTCCGAGTGCGACCTTGCGCATGCGCAGATCGGAGCGCGGCAGCGGCTTGCGATCGGGCATGGCGGGATCGATGCGCAATCCCATCCAGCCGCCCTTGCGCAGTTCGTCTGCGAAGAGCCGCAACTGACCCACCGTGCGTCCGCGTTCACCCGTCAGACGCGCAAGCGGCAAGCCCGATTCTGCGTGAGCGCGCTCCAGCAGCTCATCGCCCAGCGCCATGATCTGGTCGGCGCAGGTCTCCAGGAATTTGGCGCGCTGCTCGGGATCGAGTTCGCTGAAGGGACGAAATGCAGCCCATGCCAGACGGCAGGCCTGCTCCACTTCGGCGGGACCGGCAGCGCTGAACGGCGGATCGAGGCTCTGGCCAGTAGTGGGGTTTGCGGCCTGAAAGGTTTCGGATTTCCTTACCTGTTCTCCGCCAATGAATAATGCTCCGGAAACGGCCATGACTCTCTCCAGCTGATTGCGTTGAATACTATAACTCAGACAAAATTGCACCGCTGACCCGACGACCCATCCGGTGGATTGCGATGCGCCTGCCCGATATGGGCTCCGTTGTCACATAAGTCCATAGGCAACGGCCGAGCGAGATCGGGGTTCGATCAGCACCCACGGTAGCGGTAACACTATTTCACCCGAACGCGCACGGGGTTTGCTATGGTTTCGCACCCTTGGGGGGAGGGCGGTCGCGCCCGTGTAAAGACAACAATGACAGGACGGGAAACATGACCGGTACCGCAGTTGTATTTTCAGGGCTCGACTGGGCCGTCGTGGCCGCATATTTCGTGCTCAACACCGCCATCTGCGTGTGGTGCGCGCTTCAGAAAGAAAAGAACACCGAAGATTACTTCCTCGCCAGTCGCAGCGCCGGCTGGATTCTGATCGGTTCTTCCATCTTCGCTTCCAACATCGGCGCCGAGCATCTGATCGGTCTCGCCGGCTCCGGTGCGGACTCGGGCGTTGCTTTCGCGCACTGGGAGCTGCACTCGTACCTGGTGCTGGTGCTCGGCTGGGTGTTCGCACCTTTCTATCTGCGCGCCAAGATTTTCACGACGCCGGAATTCCTCGAGAAGCGCTACACGCCGGCCACACGCACCGTGCTGTCGGTGATCTTCCTGGTGAGCTACATCCTGACCAAGGCCTCGGTCACCATCTTCGCCGGTGCCTTCGCGATTCAGACCATCCTCGGCTATCAGCACGTCGATCTGCCCATCCTCGGCCAGACAGACTTCTTCTGGTTTGCCGCGTTCTCGCTGGTGGTCGTGACCGGCGTGTTCGTGATTCTGGGCGGCATGAAGTCGGTGCTGTGGACCGAGGCCATGCACGTGCCGGTGCTGCTTGCGGGCTCGACCGTGCTGCTGTTCGTCGGCTTGCACGAGATCGGCGGTCTCGACGCGTTGCGGGCTGCGAATCCGGAAACCATTCATTTGTGGCGGCCGCTGTCGACCACGGCAGAAGCGCAGGGATTCCCCGGCTTCCTGTTCGATCCGAGCAATACACCCTGGCTTGGCGTACTGCTGTGCTCTCCCATCATCGGCCTGTGGTACTGGTGCACCGACCAGTACATCGTGCAGCGCGTACTGACGGGCAAGAACCTGCGCGAGTCGCGCCGCGGCACCATTTTCGCGGCCTACCTGAAGCTCACGCCGCTGTTCATCTTCCTGCTGCC
>DASTRD010000189.1:0-38036 GCA_035761425.1 Povalibacter sp. | reverse complement strand
TCGTGAAGGGCAGCAAGATCGCGGAGAATTGAGATGGCCAGACAACCTGCAACGATAAAGCGACTTCCCGTTGTGGAGCGTGTACGCCCGGCAGACGAAATGTGCCTGGGCAAGCTGACCGGCATCGATCCGCACGGCCGGCCTCTGGTGACCTATGGCGGCGGGCCGTTACAGGGTGTGCCCGCACGCGTCGCAACAGCGCAGCCGCTGCCCGATGCCGCTGCTGTCGAGGCCACGCCCACAGTGCTGCTGGTGTTCGAGAACGGCGATCCGCATCTGCCAATCATCGTTGGCTTCGTGCGCAACACTTTCGACACCGCACCCGCTGCGACTGTGGCCGTGCCGGCGAGTGGCAACCATACCGTGGAGCTGAACGGCAAGGCGCTCATCTTCGAGGGTCGGGACGAAATCGTGCTGAAATGCGGTCAGGGCTCGATCACGTTGCGCGCCGACGGGCAGATCGTGCTCAAAGGCACGAAGCTGGTCAGCCGTGCATCGCAGACCAACAAGATCCGCGGCGCATCGGTACAGATCAACTGATGCAACGTCGTTCGAGGACGCGCACATGCCAGTGACAGTGGGTGTCAATTTCATGTCCGTCGTGCATGCCGGCAGCAACGGTGTGACGATGGCCTTTCCCGACGTATGCAAGACGCCCGCGCCGCCGGCGCCGCCAATCCCCATTCCCTATCCGAACGTGGCAAAGTCTTCGGATACCGCGCAGGGCGCCTCGACGGTCAAATGTGACGGCAATCCGGTGTGCGTGAAGGATTCCAACTTCATGATGAGCACTGGCGATGAAGCAGGAAGTCTGCTCGGCGTGGCGTCGAACAAGATCAAAGGCAAAGCGGAGTTCGTGAATTTCTCGTTCGACGTGAAGTTCGACGGCAAGAACGTGCCGCGTGCCCTGGATCTGATGCTTCACAATGACAAGAACACGCCGCCATTTCCCGTGATCCAGGGACCGGTCATTGCCATGGGCGATGACAAGGGCACGTGCTACTTCTGCGGCAAGGCTCTCTGAGCATCTTCTCGATGCAGCCTGCGTACGTTGTGGGTCTGGGCATGGTGGCATCGCTGGGTACGGATGTGGCCACCAGCTGCGCGGCGGCGCGTGCGGGACTGAGCCGCTCTGCACCGGTGGAACACTATCTGGTGCGTTCCGAAGTGGAAGGCGATCCGGAGCCCGTCATCGGTCATCAGGCCAGCCTGTTCACGCGCGGCTTCGAAGGTGAAGCCAGGCTGGTGCGCCTGGCACAGGGTGCTCTGACCGATCTGATGGCACGCAGCGCCGGTGTCGACTGGATGTCCGGTGGTGTGCGTTTCTACATGGCACTGCCTTCCGCATGGCGATGCTATGAAGGCATCGAACTCATCGCCGATGAGGAAGGACAACGCGCCCGTGCCGCGAAGCTCGCGGCACTGAGGGAAGATACTGCGTCCGCCGGACACAGATCCGATCCCGTTCGTGGTACGAGGATCCTGCGCAAGGCTGCTGCATTGGCGAAGTGGCCGACTGAAATCCCGGCGCCGACGTGCTTCGCCGGGCATGCCGGAGGCCTGGAAGCTGTGAATGCTGCGCTGAGTGATCTGTCGACGAATGCCGCTCGTGTTGCAGTGGTCCTCGGCATCGACTCGTTGCTGGATGAAGAGACGCTCGATTGGTTGAATTCATGTCAGCGGCTCAAGTGCGACGCAACCCCGGCGGGCTGTCAGCCGGGTGAAGCTGCAGTTGCCATCGGGCTGACTCTGGAAGCGCCTGCACGCCCAGCTCCACGGGTGCGCGCCGTCAGCATTGCGCAGGAGCCGCGCAGTCTGCTGGCTGGCGGCAGTGGGACCGGGCAGGGGTTGGCGACGGCGATCGCCGAATGCGCCAAGGCGGTGCCCGGCGAGATCGCGTGGGTGGTCAGCGATCACAACGGCGAGGTGTATCGCGCGAACGACTGGGGTTATGCGCTGGTGCGCCTGCGCTCGCAGTTCGAATCTTTCGCGGCACCCGTGGTGTGGTATCCCGCTGCGTCTTTCGGCGACATTGGCGCCGCGAGTGCGCTTGCCGGCATCTGCATTGCGGCCCGGGCCTGGGATCGCAATTACGCGCCGGCAGCGACGGCGTTGATTGCTGCCGCCTCGGAAGGACCCGGGCGGGCAGCTTTGTGTCTCGAAAGCGCACGGGCGCAGGACTGAGGTGATCCATGGGCGACCATGACCGCGGCGAACGTAAACACAACTTCTGTGCGATTCCGGCCAAGCCGAAATGTGGCGACTGCCCGGGGTCCAAGGACTACATCGAAGTCTGCAAGCCAGAAGATTGGTTCGGCCACACGTTCAAGCGGCTGGTCAAGGCGAAATCCGGTGCGTTCACTTTTGACAAGCAGTACGAAGCACATCATCTCGTCTGTGTGGCACCAGTGACGGGCGAGGTGGTATCGAAAAAAGAGATCGAAGGCGTCATCGCGCAGACGAAGTGGTGCATCAACAACGAGAAGAACATGATCGCGATGCCGCTGTGGGGTCACTCGGTGATGTGGTATTGCGAAATCACTGCGGCCGGCGGCGATTTCAATGAGGACAAGGTAGCACCGCCTTTCAAGAACATCCCGCAGCACGACTGGGATCACAACTGCAAGGAAGGTTACACCTGGGAAGTGACCGAGGCGTGCAAGAAGCTGGCGAAGAAGGTTGAAGAGGCCGGGCACGACATCAAGGGCGACGATCTCAAGGCCGCGCTCGATCAACTCGCCGGGAAGTTCAGGAATATACTGCTCAATGTCCGCGGCACCCGGGTCGGCGGTACGCACGCGGCATGGGCCAAGGGTGCGAAGGATCCGGAGTCGGATTGGTGTCAGCCGTTCTCAATGGCATCGACGGTCAAGCTGACCCGCAAGGGCTTTCCGATGCGCAATTTCGACACCAGGACGGCGCAATGGATCCAGCGCATCGCGAATGCCATCAAGGCAACGCCAGCCTAGGCGCCACGGACGAAGGGATCGCGCGGGACCACGAGCGAGGAAGATCACGTTGAACAGCAATTTCGTAATCTGGAAATACAAGTCGGTTCCCGACGCCTGTGTGCTCAAGGACTTCAGGGGCCTCGAGAAGACGTTCCGGCTGAACAACGGCACGCCGCTGGCGCAAGGCTTTCCCCCGGACGTGTCTTTCCATATGGATCCGGATTTTCCGAACGATCTTCTGATCGTGGACAACGTGCTGAATGCGGACATGGTCATCGTTGCTTCGCAGCGGCTGTGCGAGGCGGTGCGCTCTCTCGTGCCGTCAGGAGTGGAATACCTTCCCGTGAATATTGTCGATCACAAGGGCAGAGTGGCCAGCAAGGATCACTGCATCATTCATCCGGTGCATCCGGTGGACGCCATCGACAAGGATCAGTCGGTATTCGAAACGAACATTCTCGATGACGACGACATCGAATCATTCGAGAAGCTCGTCGTCGATGAGGGCCGTATTCCCGCGGATCGCAAGTTGTTCCGGCTGCTGGGATTCTGGGGTCTGACGCTCGTGCACCTTGACGTGGCGAAGGCGCTCGACCAGCAGGGATTCCAGGGCCTGGGCTGGCAGCGACTCGAAGACTACCCTGAAGTCTGAGTACCGGCATGCGCGCACGATTCTCACGAGCACCCTAGAACGTGAAGCTCACCGAGTACCTCGACATCATCGCTTACGATATCGGCTTCTGGATGGCGGCGTTTCAGAACCCCGACTATCCGCTCGATCAGCTGGGTGATGTCAGTATCGATGTCACCGGAAAGCTGCGTACTGCCGCCATCATTGCCCTGGTCGGCAAAGGCGACAGCGACGCCTATCACCACAACCTCATTCGCAGTGCCGGCTGCCGCATCGCCTATCTGCGACGGCTGCGTGAAGCCGGCGTATCGGATGCACATCACCAGGCGTCGGGTCGGGTCGGGCCGTTGCTCGATGTGATCGCGGCTGCGGACTTCACCAGAGCGCGACAGATCGTGGCGCTGTCGCCCCGGAACTGGTTGCAGGGCCACGAGTACGAGGATGATTTCTGCTATGCACAGCTGCTGCACCTGCTGCTCAGCGTGCCACTCGATACGGATCGCTTGCAGCAGCTCTTCCTGCGGTATGAGGGCGTTCTGGATGGACAGGAGGACCCGCGGCTTGACGTCATGAAGGCACTGGTCGAGCGCGATCAGGCCGGGTTCGACGCTGCATTCGAGGCGCTGCTGGTTTCGCGTACTGCCGCCATCGAGGCAGACAAGGCGCGCAAGCGCATCGAGGAGCCGACGATGATCGCCGAGCGGCAGGTGTACGTCGAAGGCCTCGCGCTGCTGCAGATTGCGACGCGGCTGAAAATCGCGACTGAGAGCGAATACATCTATTGTCCGTCGTCGGCACGCGTGCCGATGCAGGCGCCTTTTCCGGGCGAGTGACGGATGCCGCACTTCGAAATCCACAATCACACCCGCTTCGCCTATGAGTCATTGGTGCTCAATGACGAGGAGGGAATGCCGCAATTCGTGCCGCTGGTGCAGGCGACGTTTGCAATCGATCCTGCCGGCGGCGCGCCGGTACTGCTCGAGGAGCAACCACCGATCGATGTGGGTGGCCAATGGTACGGCGACCCCGCTACCAGCAGTGTGAAATCGGAGCCGCAGATCGCGTTCCTGAAGCTGGCAACGGATGTCGTACTGCGCGGTCATGCCTGCGCCACTGAAGCCAACACGACGCAACTGCGTGTCGGCATCCGTATCGGACCGCTGACCAAGCTCGTGCGTGTGATGGGTGATCGCTTCATGGTCCGTCGCGCGGGCGCGGTCAGCGCGACCGAACCGCGACCGTTCGAGAAGATTCCATTGATCTATGAGCGGGCCTTCGGCGGCTGGGACCGACGCAGCCAGGACGAGCGTGAGCACAGGTGCGAAGCGCGCAATCCGGTGGGCGTGGGTTTCAGGGTCGCTGCACTCGACATCGACGACCAGACCGCTCTTCCCAATATCGAGTATGAAGATCAGCCCTTGCGTGCGTGGGGCGATACCCCTGAACCGGCAGGGTTCGGCTTCATGGCGCCGAACTGGCAGCCCCGGGCCACGTTTGCCGGAACCTATGACGCAGCATGGGATACACAGAGGAAGCCGCTGCTGCCGGTGGATTTCGACCGGCGTTTTTTCAATGCAGCTTCTCCCGGCCTGATCGCACCGGGTTACCTGCGCGGTGACGAGTCGGCGGTTGTCATCGGTGCCAGCACCCATGGACGGGTCGCATTCGATCTGCCGGGCATTGCGCCACCGGAATGCGTCGTTGAAGTGCGTGGCCGTCGCAGGATGTCGATCATGACTGTGCTCGACACGGTCGTGGTCGACATGGATGAGCTGCGTCTGTCGCTTACCTGGCGTGCGCACCTGCCTGTGCGCAATGGCCTGCACGACATCCTGCGTGTTGCCGTGCGTTGTGTGGCCTAGCCCATGAGCACGTCCCTGCGGCAGTTTCGTGTCGGTCTCTACGAGGAGCATCTCGAGGAAGCCGCGTTTCTTTACGATCAGCGCCGTGCGCTGGCGAGCCGTGAGGATGTCGCCTGGACTCGACTCCAGGATTTCGAGGAACGTCTCGAAGCTCATCTTGACGCTCTGATCGTCGGCGATGCGCTGGCGCTCGAGGTGTCCCGCAGGCGTGCGGTGGAGGGGGAACCGGGTGAACTGTTCGCAGCGGTCTGCGTTTTCTGCCGCAACACCGAGTCCTCACTGCTCGCGTCGGTGTTTCGAGAGCTCGACTATGGCGACCCGCTGCGCGTCCAGGCTGTGGTTGACGCTCTGAAGATCGAGATGCCCGATGCGTGGCTCGAGCCCCTCCTGCGAGCTGTCGCCAGCGGTCGCGGACCGATAGTCTCGCTGCTCGCCAAAGTCATCGGTTATCGACGCGTGCAGAGGGCCGACGTGCTGACGGATGCGTTGCGCAAGGCCGGTCCGCAGGAGCAGGCTTCGTTACTCTGGGCCCTCGGCAAGATTCGCAACGGCATTTCGACCGACATTGTCGCGGCCTGGTTGCAATCCTCGGATGCCGCGGTGCAGACGGCAGCCTTGCGCGCCGGCCTGCGTATGCAGGACCCGACCACCGCCGAGCGAGTGACCGCCCTTGGCGCGGCGCAATGCCCTGCAATCGAGGCGGGTCTCGCAGGCGAGCGCGCCATGGCGGCAGCACTGATCCCGGCGTTACGCGGTGCGGAAACTCCTCGCGATGTCATTGTGGCGCTCGGGTTGCTGGGTGATCTGGCCTCGGTTCGCCCATTGCTCGCGCTCCTGCAGGTCGAAGAACTCGCGCTTCCGGTGGCGCAAAGCCTCTACGTGATCACGGGAGCGGACCTGTTCGCCTCTACCCTCGTCGTCGATGAGATGACTGAAGAGGAAATGTTCGAACACGAACGCGAAGAGTTCCGCAGGACGGGGGCCATGCCGCTGCGCGGCGATGGCAAACCCTTTGGCGAAAACGTCAGCCGACTGTCGGTCGATGTCCGGGCGTGGTCGGACTGGCTGCAGGGCAACAGCGGTCGGTTCGTGGCGGGCCGGCGGTATCGCCTGGGCCGTCCGTACGACCCGGGGGTCCTGCTGCAGTGCCTCGAATCCGAGATCTACCCCAGAACCTATCGGAATCTGGTCACCGACGAATTGCTCATTCGCTACGGACTCGATCTGCCGATGGAGACCGATATGAGAGTCGCTGTGCAGCAGTGGTATCTGGGACGAGCCAGAGCCTGGATTGAGCAGGCGTCGCGCGCAGTCGAGTCCGGTCGCTGGTATCTCGGCGGCCGGTTGATCTAGACGCCGGCCGGTCGATGTTCCCTACGCGCTACATTTTTATCGTGATCGGCAGTGCTTTTCTGCTCGTAAGCGCGGTACGGATGGCACGCCAGCATTGGCGCATCGACGCGCGCAGCAGGGCACACCTGCTGGTAGGTGTGATCTTTGTGACGGTTGGCCTGTTGATTTGATCTCGCGCCGGGCAAAGTTGCCTGCCCCATGTCGATTGACCGTTGCGGCCAGTGGAAAGGGGACGGTACAGTGCCCAGCCAACCGCAGTTGATTGTTTTCTGGCGATAATCCAACGCGATGCAGCTCACACTCGAAGTCATCAGTCCCAACGGCGAATTGCTTGGCAGCAATCGTCGCAAGGTCGTGGGACCCGAGGGGGCGCAGATCGGACGTTCCAAGGAGAGCGACTGGGTCATCAACGACCAGTACATCTCCCGGATCCACGCGCGTGTGCGCTATGTGAACGGCGCATTCTATCTGGAGGGCATGGGACGCAATCCGCTTGCGATCAACGATCCCGAGCAGGTCATTGCGAACAATGAGCCGCATCTGCTGCGCAATGGCGATCGGTTCTTCCTGGATCAATATGAGATCCGCGCGACACTGGACAGCGGCGGCTCGACGGCGACCATTCCTGAGGATCCTTTTGCGCCGTTGGGCGGGCCAGCATCTTCGGCCGTGCCTGGGGCATGGGGCGCAGGGCCGGTAATCAGCGATGGAACGGCCGACGATGCCTCCAATCTCGATCCGCTCGCAGCCCTGGGCGGCACACCCCCGGCACAGATTCCCGTGACTCCGGTGAACCTCCACCAGGGCTCGGTGCTGGAAGAGAGTTTTCGTCCGCCGTCGCCGGTCACGCCATCGCGGCCCATACCGACCCCGTCAGCGCCGCCCAGCGGCGGCATGATTCCGGATAGCTGGGATCGCTCGGGATTTACCCAGATGGGGCAACAGGTACCGACGCCCACGCCGCCGCCGCGCAGGCCGCAGTCACCGCGACCGCAACCGGCATCGCCCGCCGACATCCTGCGCAGTCCTCCGTCTGCAGACAATTCCATTCCGGATACCTGGGACAAATCGCGTTTCACCAAGGTCGAGGGACCTCCCACCCAGAAGTTGCCGCCGCTTGCCCAGATGGTGCAGGACGCGGCACATGCTCAGAACACGGTGCCGAAGCAGGCGGCCGAGCCTGCCCGCACGGCCCCCAGCCACACAATGCGGCGTCCGGCCGACTATCAGCCAGGCGCGCCGACCCCGACCCCGTCGATGAGCACGGGTGCCACGGCGAGAAATCGTGCGTTGCCTGAAGCTGCCGCATCGCAAGGCGCGGGCGGCAGTGTCGATCTGCAGGAACTGTTGCGTGCGGCCGGCGTGCCGGCATCGCAGATGTCCGCCGAAATGGCGGCCGAACTCGGTCAGGTATTGCGCATCGTGGTCCAGGGACTGATGGAAGTGCTGCAGTCGCGGGCCGAGATCAAATCGCAGCTGCGCATGTCCATGACGCGCATGCAGCCGACAGAAAACAATCCGCTGAAGTTCTCGCCGAATGTCGAGGCTGCGCTGCACACACTGCTGGTAGAACGCAACCGCGGCTATCTGCCAACGGTGCGCGCCTTCCAGGAGGCGCTCACCGATATCCGCAATCATCAGATCGCCGTGCTGCAGGGGATTCGCACAGCCTTCAATTCAATGATCGAACAGTTCGATCCTGAGAAGATCGACGAGGAACTTGAAAAGCAATCGAAGCGCGGTCTGCTCAATCTCGGCGGTGGCAAGGCGCGTTTCCGGGAACTCTATATCGAGCAGTTCAAGGCCATCGCCGACGATCCGGATGAGAGTTTCAAGCGCCTGTTCGGCGAATTCTTCGCACAGGCCTATGAAGAACAGATGGATCGGCTCAAGGCCACCGGCCGTACGATCGGCAGCTGACACTGACACTTTTCTGTAAGAACGCGGAGAGCGCACATGCACAGGGGTTGGGCTTGGACGGGAGTGTTGCTGGCTGCGCTGTTCGTTGCCGGATGCGGATCGGCGCCGGCCAAACCGGCGTCCGCCAAGGCAAAGATCACTGCTTCGGAAGATGTGAATCCCAACAGCGAAGGCAGGGCATCGCCCATCCATGTGCGCATCTTCCAGCTCAAGGAGGACGGTGCATTCATGGGCGCCGACTACTGGGCGCTGAGCGACAAGGAACAGGAAACACTGGCAGGCGCACTGGTGCAACGCCTTGAGTTCGACCTTTCGCCTGGCGAGAGCCGGGAATTCGAGCTGAAGATTTCTCCCGATGCCCGCGTGCTTGGTCTGATGGCCGAGTACAACGACTATCGCAACGCCCAGTGGCGTGTGGTCGCCAAGGCGCCCAACAAGACGCTTATGGATCTGATCAGGAAGGATCGCGTGTCCTTCGATGTCGGCAGGGACAAGGCGAGCATCACCGTTGGCGACTGACGCCAGCTTCTCACGCCAGCGAATACACAAAACATGTCATCCAACAACAAAGTCGTGTGGTCCGAGGGGATGTTCCTGCGGCCACAGCACTTCCAGCAGCACGATCGCTATCTGGAGCGCTTCATCGAAGGCCGCAGCGCGGCACTGCGCAGCAATTCATGGGGACTCACGGAGGTGCAGATCGAACGGGATCTGCTCGCCATCGGCAAGCTGGGCCTGAAGCGTGCGGCTGGCGTCTTTCCCGACGGCACGCCGTTTTCCATGCCCGAAGACGATCCGCTGCCATCGCCGATCGAACTGACTGCACAGGTACGCGACAAACGCGTTTCGCTGGCAATTCCGGTGCGCCGCGAGGGCGCGCGCGAATCCGATCGGCGCGATGTCATCGATGGCGTGATGCGTTACAAGGCGCGCGACGTGGAAGTGAAGGACGTGACCGGTGACAGCAACGCGCAGCACTCCCTGGAAGTCGCCTGTCTGCGCTCGAAGCTGCTGCTCGAGGACGAACCGCACGAGGACTATGCGGTCATTCCGGTAACTCACATTCTGGAATGCCGTGCCGATCGCATGGTCGTGCTGGACGATCGTTTCATTCCCACTGTGCTGAATGCACGCCAGGCGCCCATTCTTTCCACATTCATGACCGAAGTGCAGGGGCTGTTGCACCAGCGCGGCGATGCGCTGGCTGCACGCGCCGTCGCCAGCGGTCGCAGCGGCTCGGCGGAAATCGCCGACTTCCTGATGTTGCAGGCCGTCAATCGCTACGAGCCGCTGGTAGCGCATTACGCGCAAAGCGGTCTGGTGCATCCTGAAGACTTCTTCCGTTTGTGTCTGGAGATCGTGGGCGACCTCTCGACACTCACCACGGAATCTCGCCGCCCGCCCAAACTGCCCGCGTATCTGCACACCGATCTGCGTGCGTGCTACGAACCGTTGATGGCCGCTCTGCGGGCCTGTTTTGCGGTAGTGCTCAAGCAGAACGCGGTGCAGATTCCGCTGGAAAAGAAGCGATTCAATATTTCTGTCGGCGCCGTCGCGGACCGATCGTTGTTCGACGATGCCGCGTTCGTTCTTGCCGCGCGTGCCGATGTGACTGCGGAATCGATCCGGCGAGATTTTCCGGCGCAGGTCACGCTCGCCTCGGTGGAGAAGATTGCCAAGCTCGTCAACGAGCATCTGCCCGGCATTCCGCTGCAGCCGCTGTCGGTTGCTCCGCGCCAGATTCCATTCCACGCCGGCTTCACGTACTTCGAACTCGATCGCGGCAGCGCACTGTTTCGCGAATTGAAGGGCGGCGGGGGCATCGCGTTGCACGTGCCGGATTCGTTTCCAGGGCTGGCGATGGAAATGTGGGCTATTCGCGGATCGTAAACACAAGGGGACGAGGGTGACGCGAGTGACGACAGTGACGAAGCCCGCATGCGTTGCCTGCCGACGCCGGGTACCCGCCTTCAACCGACGGTAGTCCTCGTTACACTGAGCCGCGTCACGCACGTCACGTTCGTTACTCACGTCATTTCATTTCCACAATGGCCAACGACTTCGACGATCCGTTTGCACCTGCCGACGGCACTGTCATGCGGCCGCGCCCGGGCGGCGCGCGACGTCCAGCGGGCGATGTCGGCCAGAGACCGGCAGCACCGCCGCCCCGCGGCGGGCAGGAATATGCGCCGCCGCCTTCGGCTGGCAATCTGGTTGCGTCGGATTTCATTTCCGGCAGTGGCAATCCCATCCTGCAGGCAGCCGGCCCGCTGATCGCAGTCGCATCCCGTCTGCAATCGACGGTGGCCAATGCCGACATCAATGCCTTGCGCAGTCAGGCCATGCAGGACGTGCGTCAGTTCGACGACCGGATGCGTGCCGCGGGCGTGACGCCGGAAGATGCGCTGGTGGCGCGCTATGTCGTATGCACCTTTTTCGATTCGTGCGTGCTGAACACGCCGTGGGGTGCGCAGAGCGACTGGTCGGGCCAGTCGCTGCTGATCATGTTCCACAAGGAGAAGTCGGGCGGCGAGAAATTCTTCCAGATCCTCGATCGGTTGTGTGCCCAGCCTGCGCGCTACATCGATCTGATCGAGCTGCAGTATGTCTGTCTCGCGCTCGGCTACGAAGGCATGTACCGCATCGACGATCGCGGTGCGGCACGTCTGGCCGATCTGCAGCACCGGCTGTCACGAATCATCCGCGACGCACGCCAGCTCAAGGATGAAGACCTGTCGGTGCACTGGCGCGGCGTGGAAGACAAGCGCAATCCGATTTTCCGCTACGTTCCCTGGTGGATCGTGGCGTGCATTGGCCTCGCGATTCTGGTCATCGCCTTCGTCATCTATGTGGCAAAGCTGAACGCGGCTGCCGCTCCGGTCATGGCGGCGCTGTCGCAACCGAGTGTGGAAGTCCAGTACACCGCGCCGGTCAGCCGTGCCAACCGGCTCAAACAGATCCTCGCGCCCCAGGAGAGTGCCGGTCAGCTCACCGTCGAAGACTTCGGCGACAAGACAGTGGTCACACTCATCGCCAGCAACCTGTTCCGTTCGGGAAGTGCACAGATCAGTTCGCAGTACACAGGCACGCTCGACGCGGTGGCCAGCGCGCTGAATCAGGTGCCGGGCAAAGTCGTGATCGTCGGCCACACCGACGATCAGCCAGTCAGGTCGCTGCAGTTCGCAGACAACTTCGAACTGTCGCGCGAGCGCGCCGTGACTGTGGCCAATCTGCTGAAGAAGACCATCGACAATCCGGGAAGGCTCGAGTGGGTCGGCGTGGGATCGACTCAACCCCGGTATCAGCCTGTAGACACTGCGGAGAATCGCGCCCGCAATCGGCGCGTCGAGATCGTCAGCGTCGATGAAGGTGCTGCGCGATGAAGTCCCTGTTTACCAGTCGCTGGTTTCTGACCTCCCTGGCCATCCTGCTGCTGTCGCTGGTGATCTGGTACGGCGGGCCGTATCTGGCCTTCGGCAGCATGCATCCCTTCGATACCGTCACCAAACGTCTGATCGCCATCGGCGTACTGATTCTGGTGTGCGTGGTGTGGCTCGTCATCAAGCAGCTCAAGGCGCGCAGCGCGGCTGCGAAGCTGGCGAAGGACATGAGCGGCGGTGCCGACAAGCCGCAGAGCAAGGGAGCACAGGATGCTGCCGCACTGCGGGCACGCTTCGAGGAAGCGCTGGCAGCACTGCGTGAATCGAAGGGCAAGACTGTCAGCCTCTACGAATTGCCCTGGTACATCATCATTGGCCCTCCGGGTGCCGGCAAGACCACGGTCATCGCCAACTCAGGCCTCAATTTTCCATTGTCGAAGAAGTTCGGCAAGGAAGCGCTGCGCGGTGTGGGCGGCACTCGCAACTGCGATTGGTGGTTTACGGACGAAGCCATTCTGCTGGACACCGCCGGACGCTATACGACACAGGATTCCGACAGCGAATCGGATCAGGCCGGATGGCTGGAGTTCCTGAGCCAGCTGCGCAAGCACCGCGGCCGTCGACCGATCAACGGTGCGATCGTTGCCATCAGTGCACCTGACCTGCTCGCGATGACCGACAGCGAACGCCGTCGTCACGTCGAGGCGGTCCGCCGGCGCATCGAAGAGCTGAATCGCGAATTGAAGATCAGCCTGCCGCTGTACTTTTTCCTCACCAAACTCGACCTGATTGCCGGTTTCAGCGAGTTCTTCGACGATCTCAATCAGGAAGGCCGCGCCCAGGTGTGGGGCATGACGTTCCCCATCGAGGCCTCGCGTTCCGGCGATGCAGCCGAACGCATTGCAGCAGAGTTCGATCTGCTCGCGGATCGTCTCAATTCGCGCATGATGCTGCGGCTGGAAAGCGAACGCGACGTGCGCCGTCGCGCGCTGATCTTCGCCTTTCCGAAACAGTTCGCGGCCCTGCGTCGCTCCCTTGTGGAATTTGCGAACGACGCGTTCGGCGGCAGCGGCGCTGCAAAGACGCAGCTGCGCGGTGTGTATTTCACCAGCGGTACGCAGGAAGGCACGCCGGTGGATCGCATGCTCGGGGCGCTCGCACGCGCCTTCGGACTCAATGTCCGCGGGACGGCCGTGCAGCCGGGGCAGGGGCGCGCGTACTTCATCCAGCGGCTGCTGAAGGAAATTCTGTTCAAGGAATCGGGCCTGGCTGGCGTGAACCGGGCGATGGAACTGCGCCAGGCCATGATCAACGGTGCGATCTATGTCAGCGTGGTGCTGGCGATCGTCCTGGGCATTCTGGCTTTCTCGATCAGCTATCAGCGCAACAAGAGTTATCTCAGCGATGTGGCGCAGGAGACTGACAAGCTCAGGGCGGTACCGCCGCCGGCGCCGAACAGCCCATTCACGGCTGCGCTCGATCGACTCGATCAGCTCGACGCCATCATTCAGGTCGCCGACAAGTATCGAAGCGGCGTTCCGTTCAGCATGCGCTGGGGCCTGTACCAGGGTCGCTCCGTATCGAATGCGGCGCATGACGCTTACGTCCGCGAGCTGAATTCGAGTCTGCTGCCGGGGGTCGCGGATCATTTCCGCAATCGGCTGGCGGGTTTTGCCGGTGAGCCGGACAAGCTGTACGAGTATCTCAAGGCGTATCTCATGCTGGGCCAGCCCGAGCATCTGAGTACGGCGCAGCTGGGATTCATCGGCCAGTATGAATGGCAGCGGGAGTTCGCCAACGATCCGGCCACGCTGGAACGCGTCAACCGGCACTTCGCGGCGTTGATCGCAGATCCGGACCGCATCCAGCCGGTGAAGCTCGACGATGGCATCGTCGAGCGCGCCCGCAATTCGCTGAAGCAGGCGTCATTGCCGGTGCTGATGTACAGCCGCATGCGGCTCAACTATGCGGACGACACGCAGCATGCCATCAACATCGGTCAGGAGATCGGACTCGGCGGCGACAACGTCTTCGTCCGCAAGAGCGGCAAGAGTCTTGCGGACCCGATGCCTGCGCTCTACACCAAGGCTGTATTCAAACAGATCAGCACAACCGGTCAGCTCGAACTCGTGCGGCAGTTCGTGGCCGACAACTGGGTCATGGGCAGCGACATCGCCGACGCGGCACGCTCGCCGCAGCTCATGTCGCAGCTCATGCAGTTGTACGAAGCGGACTACATCCGCACCTGGGATGCGCTCATGAACGATCTGACGCTGCGTCCGACCACCAGCACTCAGGATGCGGCACAGCTGTGGGGCCTGCTCGGCGCACCCACATCGCCATTGCGTCGTCTGCTCGAACTGGTCCGCGACAACACGCTCCTCGTCGATCCGCAACAGCAGCCGGGCAGCGTCGACAAGGCGAAGGCGGCACTCGACAGTACGCTGAGTTCGCTCGGCAAGGTATTCGGCAGCTCGCAGACGGCCGCCACGACGGCACCGCCTGGTTCGCTGGTAACGAAACATTTCGAGTCGCTGCACAAACTCGTGACCGGATCGCCGGCGCCGATCGATCTCACGCTGCAGAAGTTCGCCAACATTCAGGGCGTGCTGGCGGAGATCAATGCGCTGGGCGGTCCGCCGCCGCTCGAGACGGCAACGCGTCTGTCCATGGCAGTCAAGGATCTGGAGACGCATGCCAGAACGCTGCCAGGCCCGATGGATGGCATCGTCTCACGCGCGACCAGCAAGGGAGCATCTGTTGCCACAGCGAGCATCGGCAGCGATTTTTCCGCGCGCTATCGCCAGCAGGTGGTCGCCGAATGTCAGGAGCTTGGTGCGGGCAAATATCCGCTGGCGCCAGGCAGCGCCATCGATATTCCGCTTGCCGACTTCGGGCGGCTGTTCGCGCCGAACGGCACGTTCGATTCGTTCTACAAGAGCACGATGCAGAGTTTCGTCGACAGCAATCGTCCCGTCTGGCGCTGGAAGCCTGAAGCGGCGGCGATCGGCGGTGGTGCCGCGGTGCCAGCGCAGTTCCAGCGAGCGTCGCGAATCGGGCTCACATACTTCCCGGCCGGTGCGGCGATGCCGCAGGTGAGTTTCACAGTGACGCCAGATCTGCTGGACGCATCGGCGACACGCATGACGTTCGAAGTCGACGGTCAGATTCTCGAATATCGGCACGGGCCGCAGCGTGCGATCGCCATGACGTGGCCGGGACCGTCGCCGGGCCAGGCGGCCGTCACGATGGACGAGAAGGCCGGCGGTCGTCCGAACATCGTGGAGCAGGGCCCCTGGGCGCTGTATCGATTGCTGGGCAAGGCGCAATTCCAGGCACAGACCGAAACGCGCTTTCTCGCCACGTTCACGCTCGACGGCAAGACCGTGCGCCTGATCGTGCAGGCCAATTCATCGCGCAATCCGTTCGCGCGCGATCTGGTGCATGGTTTCAACTGCCAGGGCTAGTCCCGGGCAGGACCGTCAACGGACAGTAGCTATGTACGAACGTCCTGCAAGCGCGTTTCACCCGGGCGGGGAGCGCTGAGCGTGTCCGGTGCGCGCATCGGCTGGTTTGGCAAGCTGCCAAGTCATGGCGATTTTCTGCAACGTCGCGCGCCGGACGATTTTCTCAATGCCTGGGATCCCTGGCTCCAGGACTGCGTGGCGCAGAGCCGTCAGCAGCTCGGACAGAACTGGCTCGAGGTGTATCTCACCAGTCCTGTCTGGCGCTTCTTTCTCTCCGGAGGGGTGGCCGGTGCTTCCAGCTATGCTGGCATTCTGCTGCCGAGTGTCGACAAGGTCGGCCGCTATTTTCCGCTGACGGTGTTCGCCGAATTGCCGGCGAGCCTGCCGCCGATGTCCATTGCGATCCGGGGCCGCGACTGGCTGAAAAAAATAGAAGCCCTGGCATTGCACGCGCTGCAGAGCGACGAATTCGAAGTCGAGGACTTCGACCGCGCCGTGCAGGACAGCGCGGAAGATCTGGCGCAGGTCGAACAGTATTTCGCCCTGACACTCGGCGATTCCTTTCCCGAGGCGGCCACGCACTGGCGTGTGCCGATGCTGTCTGTGGACCGTGTTGCCGCCGCACTCATCGATCCACTGACCGATCTCGCCGCGCGGCATCTGCATCCGCTGTCGCTGTGGTGGACCGACGGGTCGGAAGACGTCGGTGCGAGTTGCCTGCTGGTCAAGGCGTTGCCGGACCCGGCCAGATTCGCCGCTCTGCTCGATGGCAACTGGGAAGCCGCAGGATGGTCGGGCGATGCCAGCGATGTCGTGCTGCAGCCGACCGAAGCATTTAACTATCACATGGCCTCGGGCGGCACGACCGACACGGGTTCGGTGCGCAAGATGAATCAGGACCGGATTCTGGTGCGCGCCGAGGATGGCCTGTGGGCGGTCGCGGATGGAATGGGAGGACACAGTCGCGGCGAGTATGCCAGTCAGCTTGCGGTGGATGTGCTTGCGTCCGCCGAACCCGCCGCAACGTTGAGCGCGGCATTGCAGGGTGCACGCGTGGCACTGGCTCGCGCGAATGACGATCTCATCCGCGCGGCACTCAGTACGCAGCAGTCGGATCGCAGCGGCACGACCATCGTCGTACTGTGCATTCGCGGACAGGACTGGGGCGTGCTGTGGGCCGGCGACAGCCGTGCCTATCTCCTGCGCGACGGCCAGCTGCGGGGGTTGACGCGCGATCACTCGGTAGGCGCCGGGAATGGCGACTTCGACGAACTCAATCCTGCGCCGAGCGGCGGCGAACTCACGCGCGCGCTGGGTGGACACGAGACATTGCTGCTGGATCACCGCACCGGCCACGTGCATCCGGGCGACCGGTTCCTGCTGTGCAGCGACGGACTGCACGGCGCACTCGACCATCAGGCGCTGCGTTCGCTGTTGCTGTCGCATCCCGATGCGCAGGAAGCCGCAGCGTCGTTGATGCAGGAAGCCATCCGGGCCGGCTCACGCGACAACGTGAGCGCCGTCGTGGTGGACATCATCGCGGACTGAAGCTACGCCGGCCGCTGCGCCAGTACCAGAAAGCCGATCACTTCCTGCATGCGCTCCATGCGCAGCGATTCGCGCCGCAGTTCGCACAAAGCGAAGCCGGCGACCTCCAGACAGTGCCGGACGTAGTGCTCGTTGTGTGCGTACCGACCGTGCACCTCCAGGCGGAAGTCCTCTGCGGCATCGGCGGGCAGGGCCTCGACGGTAAAGATCAGCAAACCACCCGGGCGCAGAGCGTCGAATGCCGCCGCGCAGGCCTCGGCGATTGCACCGAAATACACCAGCGTATCGGCCGACACGATGGCGTCGAAAGCATGCGGGCGCGAACGCATGAATTGCACCAGTTCGCCCACGGCGAGTTCATCGTAGCCACCGCGGTTGCGCGCGTGCTCGATCATCTTTGGCGACAGATCGACACCGGCCAGTGAGCGACTCATGGGCTTGAGCAGCGGTCCGCACAACCCGGTGCCGCATCCGGCATCCAGAATGTCGAGCCGCGAATCCGTGCTGGCGCAGTGGCTGGCGAGTGCGGACGAGACGATCTCCGGAGCGCGGTAACGCAGCTTCTTCAGGTTCTGGTCGAAATAGGCCGCGAACTTGTCGAAAAGGCCGGCCACGTATTCGTCATCGGCCCGTTCCGGGACGTCGATGCCGGAAGTGGCAGCGGCCATGTGTCGCGCGACTGGATTGCCGGGATCGCGCTGGGCCCACGCTGTGTAGATCTCGGCTGCCCCGCGGAAATCGCCGAGGCGATACAGCAGCATGCCCAGTGCTTCGTAAACGCGCAGGAACTCCGGGCGGTGCTGTATGGCGGTGCGGAAGTGAGTCTGGGCTGCAGCGAAATCGCCCTCGTCCTGGCAGCAGATGCCCAGGTTGTACCAGACCTCCGCCAGGGTTGGAGCGAGTCTGGTGACACGTTCGTACGCCTCACGGGCTTCGGCGGAACGATCCTGCACCGACAGCATGTTGCCCAGGTTGTTCCATGCGTGCGGATTGCCGGGTACGCGTGCGAGCGACTGACGCACCAGTCTGAGGCCGTCTTCGGCCTCGCCGGATTGAAATCTGAGCATGCCCAGGAAGTGCAGTGCGTCCGCATCGCCAGGGCGTTTGCGCAGCACGCGCTGATAACCAGCCTGTGCCTCCTTGAGTCGACCGGATTGGTGAGCCGCGATGGCGCGGGCGAGGACGGGATCGTGCATTGCCATGCGAACAACTATGCAATTGCAACGCCCGCCAGGCAAACGCACGCTGCGTATGGATCATTCGTACCCTTGACAGTACAACACTGCCAGTGTGAAGTCCTGATTACGCCGCGTTCCGAAAAGGCAACGACAAACGCGCGGTGATGACCGTCTGCGCAGCGCCGCGCAGTCCACGAGGAAACAAGAACCAGGACGGTGGATGATCTCGCGCCGGTCCTTTCCCGGGATGGCGCGTCGGCAGCGGGAGCGGTAAATGAGCTATCTCGGACGAATCCTTGTGGCGCTGGCAGTGCTGAGTGCGCCGGCGTATGTCTCTGCGCAGACGGCATCGAGCGGTAGTCTGGTCGACCTCGCTGACAGCGCAGGCTTCAATCTGCTCGAGCGCGCCGCGGCGCGAGCCAATCAGGCGACGTACAACCTGCTGGTCGGTGTTTGCGCCAACGGCGTCGGGCCGCAGTGCAGCGACAGCGAACTGGTGGTGTTCGAGAACACGCGCGAACTGGTCCAGACGGCCAATGAATTGCTCGGAAGCGGGCCGACGCAGTACAGCCTCGGCCTGGATTCGGAAGGACTGGGTTTTGCCCTGCGCTGGACTGCTGCGGAGGAAATGGCCGGGCAGGGCTCGGCCACGACGCGGTTCGCGGCGAGTCAGTTGTCCGCACTGTCCACCCGGCTGTCAGTCCTGCGCTGGGGCGTCTCGGGGCTGCGCACCGTCAGCAATCATTCCGACGATGGCACAGGGACCTTGATGGCCAGTGCCGGAGCTCAGCGTCGCGGCGGGGGCGCCAGCGCGGACATGCCAACCGATTTTCCGCGATGGGGGTCCTTCATCGATGGCAGCTTCGGATATGGCTCGAAGGATCCCACGGACCTGGAAGACGCTTTCGATTTCGACGGGAAGGAGGCAACCGTCGGGGTCGACTACCGTTTCAGTCCTGCGTTCGTCGCCGGTGTGATCCTCGGTTATTCCGACAAGCGGATCGATTTCGATTCCAGACTCAGCATTGTCGATGGCGGGATCGATTCGGACGGCTTCAGCGCCATGCTGTTCGGCATGCTCGAAGGCCAGAATGCGTATGCGTCCGCCTCGGTGGGCTATCAGCGGCTCACCCACGATACGACTCGTCGAATTACGTACCCGTCCGTCAATCCGAGCGTGGAGGCAGTCGACAGCACTGCCACCAGCACCGCTCACAGCGGCGCACTGCTGGGCACTGCAAATGCCGGTTACTCCTGGCGGATCCGGGCATTCTCCATCGATCCGGTCGTCGATGTGACGTACTCGAAAACGACCGTCGACGCGTTCACCGAAACGTCCGTCGACAACCTGAATCCCGGCTCCGGCAACGACCCGTTCAATCTGCGCATCGGCAAGCAGTCGATCGAATCCATCGACGTGGCGCCCTCGCTCAAACTGCAGTACGTCCTGACGCCGCGATTCGGCGTGATCATTCCCTACGCAATCGGCCGCTATCACTTCGAGCTGTCGGACGACGCACGCGTCATCTCGGCGCGCTACGCCGATGCCCTGAACGAATTGCTGGCAGTACCGGAAAGCGATTTCGCCGTCAGCACGGACAAGCCGGACAAGGAGTACTACACGGTAGCCGCCGGCTTCAGTGTCGTGCTGCCCCACGGCCTGAACGGCTACGCGCAGTACCTCAAAGTCTTCGATCTCGATGCCTACAGCGATGCCGTCATCACGGCGGGGTTCCGCTATGAATTCTGAGATCGCATCGACGATGTGCAGCCTGCGACCATGGCTGTACGCGGGCATGGCAACGATGCTCGCGGCCTGCGGCGGCCTGAGCGATGTAGGGCATCAGGACGATGCGAAGACGCCACCGGTCGCAGCCGTGTCCGTGTTGAACCAGCCTTTCACTTCCGACGCATCGGGCAATGTCAGCACGCGGGTACGCGCCGGTACGCAGGTGTTCATGAGCGGCAAGGACAGCGATGGAGTCGTCGCGCCGGTGCTGCGTTTCAAATGGGAGCAGGTCGATGCGGGCAGCAACACCGTGACGCTGGTGACCCGCAGCGCCAACACCGTGAGTTTCGCGGCGCCGCAGGTGACGCAGGATACGGCGCTGCAGTTTCGTCTGACCGTGACCGATGCGAACGGCTCGTCGGCATCGAAGAACGTCGCAGTGACGGTCATCGCCATCGGCGATACCAATCAGTTCCTGACGTATGACATGAACAAGGCGCAGCAGCTGCAGCTCAAGGCCACGACCAGCCGCGATGTGGCAGCCGGCGAACTGGCGGGGCAGGACGTGACGTTCGAGATCACGCTGCGCGATCTGATCGACTACACCACGCCCGGCGTGGACGGCCCCTATGTGCAGTTGTCCACCCGAACACTGACGGGCAAATGGGTTGCGGGCTACGGTACCAGCGCCACTTGCGACGTCGCCGACGATCCGCGGAGCCCGTCATTCCGGATGGATCTGCCGGCCGTGAACATCGACGACATCCTGGCTGCGGTGGATCCGACAGACATGAGTGCACGGCCGAATCCGGCACTGGTCGATCAGTATCGGTTGAAGACGGAAGCCACCATCCGTGTGACCGGCGGTGTCCTGCCGGCAGATGCGCAACCCGTCGTCTGTGCTCCCGAAGTTCAGGCGGCACAGGCAGTCGTGGCACATGCAAAGGCGCGACCCGGGGCGAAATTACCGCAAGGCAAGCAGACGGACCTTGCGAGCGGCAAACTGGAGCTCACACGCGATGAAATGCTGGGCAACGCATCGGTGACGCTGGATACGGCCAGGTCGGCGACGGCGTACTACGCGGCCATCGATCCGCAGCAACAGCGCACCACCTTGCTCGACTGGTTCAAGGTCAATGGATTTCTGCCCGGTTCCAGCACCACGGTCGGATGGACGGACGTTGCCGCCGGCTCGGCCGCGCACGCCGTATACACCAACAATTTCGACCTCGGCTTCGGACGCGACATGTACGCGAGAGTCGGCCAGTGCGATGACGGTCCGGCGCCCTCTCTGGGCGGACCGCTCGATGTGGCGCGAGTCGGCCAGTGCGACACGGCAGCCGTCGTCATCAACTATTCGAGCCTCGAAGGTGCGGCCAAGAAGCTCAATCCCGTGCTGGCGGTCGCGATGGAATATCGCGCAACGCCTGGCAGTGCAGGGCGCCGCATCGTGCAGTTCTACACGTTCGCACCGGATCTGGTGAGCGGTGAGTTCCGTCGTGTCCTCAGCGCCAATCTGGATGGCCGCGGCGAGAAGTTCATGCCGCAGGTCTGCACGGTGTGTCATGGCGGCGCGCCGGGTGGACTCGACGCTGATGACACCTACCGCAATGCGGGCGACGTGAATGCGGCGTTCCTGCCATGGGACCTCGATGCACTGCTGTACGCCGACGCGAGCGGCCCGAACGCCGATCCTTCATTCAGCGAAGAATCGCTGCGCTCGCAATACACCCGCAGCGCGCAGGCCGACAGTCTGCGCAAGATGAATCAGATCGCGTATCTGACATTTCACGACGCCACACGGCCGACCCGGCATGTACTGGTCAGGCAGTTGCTGGATGGCTGGTATGGAACCCAGGCAGGGCCGCCTGCTCAGGCGTTCGTCAACGCCGCTTTCGACGGCACGTATACGCCGGCTGGCTGGACGGAGAACGGCATCGATGGCATGCCCGGAACGGCCGATGACAATCCGGCGAGCTCGCCGGCGCTGTATCACGATGTGTTCGCGCGGTACTGCCGGGCCTGCCACGTGGTTCAGGCGCCCGCGCCGAAAGCCTCCGGCGATGCGCTTGAGTTGATCACCGACAACAACGGTACCTACAACAAATGTGATGCCAGCGAACCCGCGGGGGAAGCGGCCTGGACGGGTGCGCCGAATCAGTTGCCGATCGGCTGTTATCGGCAGTTCGTATCAGCGCGCAATCTGGCGCAGCGTCTGAGCGAAGGGCGGATGCCGTTCGCCCGTCTGACCATGGACCGCTTCTGGGTCGGACCTGATCCCAACGGTTCGGCAGGCGATGAACTGTTCGATCATCTGACGCAGGCCTACGCCGCGCTGCCGCCGGAGCGCCGACCGGTGCTGACCGTGCCAGGGACTGCGTCAGCCTGTTTCACGGGCGTGGGCGCGACTTTCAGCAGTGCGAGTGCGGGAAGCGAAGTGCAGATCGAACCGGGGATCGACTATCCGCTCGACGGTTCGTGCAGTCTGTTCGCTCAGCAGTATCACTGGACGCTGCAGGCTCCGCCGGGCAGTGCGGCGAGCCTGGCTTACGAAGATTCGACGCGGACGGTGTTGCGCGGTGTCGATCTGAAGGGCGAATACACGATGACCCTGGCGACCGCGCCCAATGCTACCGCCCAGGCAAGAGCACACCGCATCGACCGGCCCATCGTGCTGCCCGTCATCGACGACACGACACTCAGCCCTGCTGTGGGGGAAAACATCCGCGACGTTCTGGTGAATGCGAGCGGTGGCGACCGGGGTCTTGCGCTTGCTACGGTGGCCAGTGCCGATCCCGCAGTCATCGATGCCGCAATTGCGAGCGACAACTCCATCCGGCTGACTGCACACACCGTATCGGCCGATCCGGTGGTCATCTCGTACACCGTGGCAGACGGCGATGGCGACACGGCACCGGGGCAGTTCAATGCGAACGTCAAGGCAGAACTGAGCGCGAATTCATTCCCGGCGCCGACGGCCGCAACGGTTCGCCGCACCGGTGTTGCGGGGACGAGTCTGCCCATCGACTTGAGCGTTCAGGTAGCCGGCGCCGCAGGCCAGCCGCTGAAATATTCCGTGAGTGCGCCCACACGAGTCGGCAGCGATGGTCAGACCGGCACCGTGACCGTCGATGAAACGACGGGTCAGGTCAGCTACATGCCACCGCAAGGTGTGATGTCGCAGTTCCGCACCGGCGCCGGCCTCGCTGTCCTGACCGATGGCGACGTTTCACTGCACGACACCTTCACGTACTCGGTGAGTTACGCGAGCGATCCGGACACCTCCCGCACCGGGACCGTGACCGTTGCGATCGAGGGCAACGACACGGACAACGTGTCTTTCGCCTCGCTGTACGATGGCGATCTGCGGACATCGTGCGGCGGTTGCCACGGCACCAACACCGGATTCGTGGCACCGAAATGGTTTGATCCCGCGTCCGATCGCACGACTTTCTGCCACATGAGGCAGGACAGCACTGCCGGTGATCCTGCCGTACCGTACGCTGATCGTGCCGACCCCGCGGCGAGTGCGCTGTACACCCGACCGACGGGCGAAGGGGGGCATCCGCTGCTCAACGTGCCTGCGTTGCGCCAGCTGCTGCTGGACTGGATAGCGGAGGGGGCGAATTTCACGAGCGATCCGGACCAGCATTGCGAGTGATCGCCTGAAGCGGCGCGTAGGCGGACGGTGTCGGAAGGGGTACGATGTGCCCTCATCGGTGTGACGCGCCTAACGGTAAGTCGCCTGCGCGATCAGCTAAAAGGCTCCTCTTGCCTCTGGCGATGACAACAAGCACTACACAAGACCATGGCAGTTCTCGACCTTGATGCCCTCCTGACACCTGTTGCCGACGACGCGCCGTGCGGACGCGATCTCGAATATGACGAGTCATTTCTTGCGCTGCAGGAACTGGCCCGCGGCAAACCGGAACAGGTCATCGGCGACAAGGTGAAACCGGCCCAGGAGCCGGCGTGGCCCAAGGTGCGCGAAGCTGCCGAAGAGCTCTTTTCTTCGACCAAGGATCTGCGCGTCGCCGGCATTCTCCACATGGCGCTGCTGAAGACCGCAGGACTTGAAGGTGCCGAAAGCGGTCTGGCCCTGATTCACGGCCTGCTCGAGCGCTATTGGGACAACGTGTTCCCCATGCTCGACGTCGAGGACAACAACGACCCGACTTTCCGGGTCAACTCCCTGATTGCCGCGCTGGTCAGCGACGATGCCATCGCGACGCTGCGGCTGGCACCGCTGGTGGAGTCCCGACAGTTCGGCAAGCATTCCCTGCGAGCACACCGCATTGCCACCGGGACCCTGCGGGTCGACGAGGAGGGCATCGACCTTGCTCAGGAGCTGGCCAGGATCGAAAGCGCCTTCAGCGACGCGTCGACGGAAGCGCTGTCGGCCACTGCCGCGCTGCTCAACTCGGCAAGCGATCATCTCAACGGCATTCAGCACATCCTGCTCGACAAGGCCGATGGCATTCCCGACGATCTGAAAGTCCTGAGCGCAGACCTGCGTGAAATGAAGGCGCTGGTCGATGGCCAGCTCGCCAAACGCGGCGGGGGCGAAGAAGCCGGGGCAGAGGCGGGCAATGAAAGCGGCGACGGTGCGCCGGCAGGCGGATCTCAGCCGATCAGCGGCAGTATCCGCAATCGGTCGGATGTCATAACGACGCTCGACAAGATCTGTGACTATTATGCCCGGGTCGAACCCTCGAGCCCGGTGCCATTCGTCCTGCAAAGGGCGAAGCGGCTGGTCAACATGGACTTCATGGACATTCTCCGCGACATGACACCGAATGGAGTTGCGGAGGCTGAAGTCATTGTCGGGGTTGAGAAAAAGGATTAGTGAAGCGTAGAGTACCGGCGGATACGAAACGTCGGCGGAGGTTGCAGTCACATGCTGTCAGTGACGCCGCGGCCTGAATAATTCTTGCACCAACTGGGGCAGCGTTCCGGGAGATTCGCGTGGCTAAAGAAAGCGGTCAGAAATTCATTGCGCGCAACCGCGCGCCGCGTGTGCAGATCGAGTACGACCTCGAGACCAACGGAGCGATGCAGAAGAAGCAGATCCCGTTCGTCATGGGCGTGCTGGCCGATCTGTCGGGCAAGTCCGCCGAGGAACTGCCGGAGATCGATCAGCGCAAGGCGCTCGAGATCGACATGGACAACTTCGACAGCCGTCTGAAGGCGATGAAGCCGCGCGTCACCTTTGCGGTACCGAACAAGCTGACGGGCGAGGGCCAGCTGGCCGTCGACGTCACGTTCGAAAGCATGGACGACTTCTCGCCGGCCGCGATCGCCAGGAAGATCGAGCCGCTGGCGAAGCTGCTCGAAGCGCGTACCCAGTTGTCGAACCTCGTCACCTACATGGATGGCAAGGCGGGCGCGGAAAAACTGATTACCAAGGCTTTGCAGGACCCGGCGCTGCTGCAGTCGCTGGCGTCGGCGCCGAAACCGGCTGAATGATCGCGGCCTGATCCAGATCCATCTCTCGAGGAGTTTTACGCATGGCCGAAGCCAAGAGCGCCGGACAGCAACAGACCGGCACTGTTGAAGCCAGTGAGTTCCAGTCGCTGCTGACCAAAGAATTTCGTCCCAAGTCGGACCGGGCACGCGAGCAGGTCGAGTCCGCGGTCAAGACGCTGGCCGAGCACGTGCTGCAGGACAAGGATCTGATCGCCGACGACGCGGTCAATTCGATCAACGCCATCATCGCGGAGATCGACAAGAAGCTGACCGACCAGATCAACGAGATCCTGCACCACGCCGATTTCCAGCAGATGGAGGGCACCTGGCGCGGCCTGCGACATCTGGTGTTCAACACCGAGTCGAGCGAGACGCTCAAGATCAAGATCTTCAACGTGTCGAAGAAGGAGCTGGGCAAGACGCTCAAGCGCTATCCCGGCACGTCGTGGGACCAAAGCCCTATTTTCAAGAAAGTGTACGAAGAAGAGTATGGAACCATCGGTGGCGATCCTTACGGATGCCTGGTGGGCGACTACTACTTCGATCATTCACCGCAGGATGTGGAACTGTTGCGCAGCATGGGACAGATCGCCGGCGCAGCTCACGCACCGTTCATCACTGCTGCTGCTCCGTCGCTGATGGGATTCGATTCCTGGCAGGAGCTGTCGAATCCGCGCGATCTCACCAAGATCTTCTCGACCGGCGAATACGCAGCATGGCGTTCGCTGCGCGATTCCGACGATTCACGCTACATCGGTCTGACGATGCCGCGCTTTCTGTCGCGCCTGCCTTACGGCGCGAAGACCGAGCCGGTCGAAGAGTTCGCCTTCGAAGAAGACACGGCTTCTGCAGATTCGAGCAAGTACACGTGGTCGAACGCGGCTTACGCGATGGCGACCAACATCAACAAGTCGTTTGCAATGTACGGCTGGTGTACGCGTATTCGCGGCGTGGAATCCGGCGGTACGGTTGCGGGACTGCCGACGCACACGTTCCCCTCGGACGATGGTGGCGTCGACATGAAGTGTCCGACGGAAATTTCCATCACCGACCGGCGCGAAGCGGAACTCGCCAAGAACGGCATGATGCCGCTGCTGCACCGGAAGAATTCCGATGAGGCAGTGTTCATCGGTGCGCAGTCGTTGCAGAAGCCTGCAGAGTTCGAGCAGGCCGAAGCGACGGCGAATGCAGCGCTGGCTGCACGTCTGCCCTACATTTTCGCGTGTTCGCGGTTCGCTCACTATCTGAAGTGCATCGTGCGCGACAAGATCGGTTCCTTCAAGGAACGCGCCGACATGGAGAAGTGGCTGTCCGACTGGATTCTCAACTACGTCGACGGCGATCCGCAGAACTCGAGTGAAGAGATCAAGGCGCGCAAGCCTCTCGCTGGCGCTGAGGTCGAAGTGAAGGAAATCGAAGGCAAGCCAGGGTACTACTCCGCCGTGTTCCGCCTGCGTCCGCACTATCAGCTGGAAGGTCTCACCGTGTCGTTGCGCCTGGTTTCCAGACTGTCAGGTGGAAAATAACCCGACACGGAAAAAGGGGGATTCGTTTCACAAACGCACGGGGAAGGGTCGACTACTCTGCGTCCACGCTTTGAACGAAAGCGTTCAGGTCGCAAACAAGTTAAACGCTAGACAGAAGAACGGAGCACAACCATGGCAATTGATACATTTCTGAAACTGGGCACGCTGAAGGGTGAATCCCAGGTCAAGGGCTTCGAGGATCAGATCCAGATTCTCGCCTGGAGCTGGGGACTGTCGCAGAGTGGTACGACGCATCTCGGTACGGGTGGCGGTGCCGGCAAGGTGAACGTGCAGGACATCAGCTTCACTCACTATGTCGATGCAGCTTCGCCTTCGCTGATGCTGGCATGCTGCAAAGGCACTCACTATCCCGATGCAACGCTGACGATGCGCAAGGCCGGTGGTGATCCGCTGCCTTATCTGACCATCAAGCTGAAGGATCTGATCGTTACGTCCGTGTCGACGGGCGGCAGCAGCGGCGAAGATCTGTTGACGGAAAACGTTTCCCTCAACTTCGCTTCGTTCGAAGTGTCCTATCAGCCGCAGGACAACAAGGGCGCCAAGAAGGGCGGTGCCATCGAAATCAAGTACGACATTGCGAAGAACGCCTGAGCACTGTCTCTACTTTCTCTCCACCGCGCGCCCTTCAGTGTGTCGAACGCTGAAGGGCGCCGTATTGAACGGATCCCGCCATGTCGCCTGAAGAAAGCGTCCGCGCCGGCAACCTTTCGCAGGCGCTGCAGGAATTGCAGCAGCGTGTCCGCGGCAATCCCGGCGACGCCAAGGCCCGCGTATTTCTCTTTCAGCTCCTTGCCGTCCTGGGGCAATGGGAGCGTGCTGCCACACAACTCAAGGTCGCCGCGGATCTCGATCCCAGCAACCTGATTCTGGCCCAGGTCGGACGCCAGGCGCTCCAGGCCGAAGGGCTGCGCGCAAGAGTGTTTGCAGGCGCAACGACCCCCCTGCTGATGGGTGAACCGGCGCCGTGGGTGCCGCTCATGCTGGAAGCGTTGCGTCTGTCAGCCGACAGTCATTTCGATCGCGCGGCAGAACTGCGCGCCCAGGCCCTCGAGGATGCTCCCACCACTTCGGGCACCATCAACGGCGAGAAGTTTGCGTGGCTGGCCGATGCGGATTCGCGGCTCGGACCGTGTCTGGAACTCATCGTCGACGGCAAGTATCTGTGGGTGCCGTTCGATCGCATCAAATCGCTGCGCATGGATCCGCCCGCGGACCTGCAGGACGTCGTATGGATGCAGACGATCGTGACCTGGACCAATGAAGGGCAGGTGCCGGCGCTGATTCCTGCGCGCTACGTGGGAACGGAAGCGCTCGATGACGACACGCTGAAGCTCTCGCGTCGCACGGACTGGGTCGAGCATCCTGCCGACACCTTCTTCGGACTCGGTCAGCGCATGCTGGCCACGGATGCAGGTGAGTATCCGTTGCTGGAAATCAGGGAAGTCATCTTCGATACGCCGGCAGGCTGACGGCGCGGGTCTTTCGATGGCTGAATTGCTTCCTCAGGAAAGATTGCAGCCGTCCCTTCTGGATCGACTGACGGACGATGCTCCCGAGGCGCATGAGGAAGGGCGTGACAAGCGCGTCCTGAGTCTTTCACAGCTGCGGCAGAGTGTTCTGCGCGACGTCGGCTGGCTGCTCAATACGGTGCATCTCCAGGCCAGCCAGGATCTCGAAGACTGGCCGGAAGTAGTGAATTCCACCGTCAACTACGGCATCCCGGATCTCGCCGGCACGTCCGCAGTCGGCAAGAACACGCTGGAACTGGAGCGCGCAGTGCGCCAGTCCGTGCTGAACTTCGAACCGCGCATTCTGAGCGACACGCTGCGTGTCACCGTGCAGATCGAACCGGAACAGATGAACCGTCATGCAATGAGCTTCATCATCGAAGGTCAGCTCTGGGCGCAGCCGGTGCCGCTCAGTCTCTATCTGAAAACCGAACTGGATCTGGAAACGGGCGCCGTCACGGTCGCCGAATCCAGCCGCTGACCATGGATCCGAGAATTCTCCGGTACTACAACCGCGAATTGCAGCACGTGCGCGAGATGGGCGCCGAGTTCGCGCGCGAGTATCCGAAGATCGCCGGGCGACTGGGCCTTGAGGGGTTCGAATGCGCCGATCCGTACGTCGAAAGACTGCTGGAAGGATTTGCGTATCTGGCCGCGCGCGTGCAGTTGAAGGTCGACGCCGAATTCCCGACGTTCACCCAGCACCTGTTGCAGATTCTCTATCCGCATTATCTGGCGCCCACACCGTCAATGGCGGTGGCGCAGTTGCAGCCCGATCTCAACGAAGCAGGCCTCGCGCTGGGCTATACCGTGCCGCGCGGAACGAACATGCGCTCCGTCATCGGCAAGGATGACCGCACGGCCTGCGATTACCGCACTGCGCACGAGATGCAGCTGTGGCCGCTGGAAATCAAGGAAGCTCGTTACTTCGGCTCGACGGCCGGCCTCGCCTCGATCGGCATTACTCCGCCGGATGGCGTGCGGGCAGGCTTGCGGATCACGTTCAACGCGACTGCGGGCGTGCCTTTGCAGGAGCTGCGGCTCGAAGATCTCACACTCTATGTAAGCGGCGCCGATGAACTGCCCGCGACCGCCTACGAGGCGATTTTCGCCAACGGCATGGGCTTCGCCGTGCGTTCGCCGACGACGCGCGCCACGGTCCACATGCGCGATCGGACGCGGATCGAACGTTGCGGATTCGAAGACTCCGAAGCATTGATCCCGTACGGCCGCCGGTCGTTCCAGGGCTACCGATTGCTGCATGAATATTTCGCGTTCCCCGAACGATTTCTGTTCTTCACGCTGAAGGATCTCGGCAGCGCCGTGCGCTCGCTATCGGGCAGCGAATTCGAAGTCGTCATCTTTCTGAATCGAACGGCGCCGACGCTGGAGGGCGCTCTGTCCGGCGACAACTTCCGGCTGTTCTGCACACCGGTGATCAATCTGGTGGAGAAGCGCGCGGACCGGATCCATCTGGATCACACCCAGCACGAATACCAGGTCATCGCCGATCGCACACGGCCGCTCGATTTCGAGATCTACGATGTGCTGCGTGCGGAAGGTTACGGCGCGGGCACAGAACCGGAGATGTTCTTCGAGCCCTTCTACGCGAGTTCGGAACTCACCTGGCATGGTCGCCAGAAGGCCTTCTTCACCATCCGCCGCGAGCTGCGCACTCTGTCGAGCAAGCAGCGCACGCATGGTCCGCGCTCAAGTTACGTCGGCAGCGAAGCGTTCATATCGCTGGTCGATGCCGATCAGGCGCCGTACGCCTCCAATCTGCGCCAGCTGGGCCTGCAGGTCCTGTGTACCAATCGCGATCTGCCGTTGCACATGCCGATCGGCAAAGGCCCGACGGATTTCACCGTGGACATCGGCGCACCGCTCAAGGCCATTCGCTGCGTCGCCGGTCCGACCAAGCCGCGGGAGTCCAACGTCCAGGGAGAGTTCGCCTGGCGGCTGCTCAGTCATTTGTCGCTGAACTACCTTTCGTTGCTCGAGTCTTCGGCGAAAGAGGGCGCAACGGCACTGCGCGAGATCCTGCTGCTGTACAGCGATCCGAACGATGTGGCCATGCAGCGCCAGATCGACGGTGTCAGGGAGATCGTCGCGCGTCCGACCACTGGCCGGTTGCCGGCGAACGATCACGTGTCCTACGTACGCGGTCTCGATATTCAGTTGACGTGCGAAGATGCAGCATTCCACGGGCAGGGAGTCTTCGTGCTCGGCGCCGTGCTGGAAGAGTTCCTGCGACGCCACGTGACCCTCAACAGTTTCACGCGTCTCACGCTCAGGACGCTCAATCGCGGGGAGGTCATGCGATGGCCGGCACGTCAGGGCCAACGCCAGATCCTCTGAAGCAGCTCGACGAACTGCTCGCCCGTCCGTACGCCTTCGATTACTTCGAGGCCATGCGGCGCATCGAGTGTGCGTGGAGCGCAGCACCGCGGCTCGGGACTGCGGCGCGGCCGGCGGACGAACCCGTACGGCTGGGACAGGTCGCTTCCCTGAATTTTCCGCCATCGATGCTGGCCGATGTGGAGGCCATCGACGGCGGTCGTCTCAAGGTATCCGGCTATTTCTTCGGCCTGTTCGGTCCGCACGGTCCTTTGCCGCTGCACCTCACCGAGTACGTTCACGACCGCATCACGAATGCGCGTGACAATACGCTCGCGGCGTTTTCCGACGTCTTCCACCACCGCATGCTGGCGCTGTTCTACCGCGCATGGGCCAACGTGCGCCCGACGGTTCATTTCGATCGTCCGCAGGAAGATCGGTTTGGCGGCTACGTGGCGGCGCTCGCCGGTCTGGGTCTGCCGTCATTGCGCAACGCAGACGCACTGCCGGATCGAGCCAAGCTATTCTTTGCGGGTACGCTGGCCTCGGGCGTCAAGACGCGCGAAGGTCTTGAATCGCTGATCGGCGAATATCTCAATCTGCCGGTGCGTGTGCAGGAATGCGTGGGCGAGTGGCTGACCGTCGTGGACGGCGAACGCATGCGGCTGGGCAATCCCGATACCGGTGTACTGGGTCGCAGCGTCCTGGGCGCCCGCGTCTGGAGCGCCCAGCACAAGATCCGGCTGGTCATCGGTCCGATCGACAGCGGCGATCTGCTCCAGTATCTGCCGGGCAGTCCGAGTCTCGGCCGGTTGCGCGCCGCCGTCATGAATTACCTCGGCATCGACTACGCGTGGGATATCCAGTTCGTACTGAAGCGGGCCCGCGTGCCGGCGGTCAAGCTCGGACAGTTCGGCCACCTGGGCTGGACGAGCTGGATGGCGCCTGTGCGCGAAGGACCGGACATCGACGACGTCATCATCGACGTGTCGGACCAATCGCTGGCAGCATAAGCATTCTCCTGGGAGCTCAACGACAATGACAAATTTCACAGCGGCCGCACTGTTTGGAAAGCTCAACAAGCTGGCCTACCGCTCGATCGAGAGTGCAACGAACTTCTGCAAGCTTCGCGGCAATCCGCAGGTGGAGCTCGTTCACTGGGTGCAGCAGATCCTGCAACTGCAGGACTCCGATCTGCTGCGGATCATCAAGCAGTACGGGTGCGATCCAGCCCGTATCGCGCAGGGCATCACGGACGCCCTCGATGAGTTGCCGCGCGGTGCGCGCACCGTCGACTTCTCGCAGGATCTGGGCGATGCAACGCGCGAAGGCTGGATGCATGCCACGCTGTCCTTCGGCGAAGCGCAGGTGCGTACCGGCTATCTGCTGATCGGCATTCTGAACGAACGTCATCTGCGCAACGCGCTGCTGCACATCTCGAAGGAATTCGAGAAGATCGAGGTCGATTCGCTGGTGCGCAATTTCGCCAAGATCGTCGGTGGCTCGCCGGAAGACGGGCAGTCCTCCAGCGACAACTTCAAGCTGGGTTCCGCCGGCGCACCTGGCGAGACGAGCGGTGCCATCCCTCCGGCACAGCTCGGCAAGCAGGAAGCACTCAAGCAATTCACCATCGATCTGACCGAACAGGCGCGCAGCGGCAAGCTCGATCCCATCGTCGGGCGTGACAACGAGATCCGCCAGGTCGTCGATATTCTGATGCGCCGTCGCCAGAACAATCCGATCCTCACCGGCGAGGCGGGTGTCGGCAAAACGGCAGTCGTGGAAGGCTTCGCACAGCGCATCGTGCAGGGTGATGTGCCACCGTCGCTGCGAGAGGTGACGCTGCGAACGCTGGACGTCGGCCTGCTGCAGGCCGGCGCGAGCATGAAGGGCGAATTCGAGAACCGCCTGCGTCAGGTGATCGAAGAGGTGCAGGCTTCACCGAAGCCCATCATTCTGTTCATCGACGAAGCACACACGCTGGTCGGTGCCGGTGGCGCGGCGGGGACGGGCGATGCCGCCAATCTGCTGAAGCCGGCCCTGGCCCGCGGCAATCTCAGAACCATCGGTGCCACGACCTGGGCCGAGTACAAAAAGCACATCGAGAAGGATCCGGCGCTGACACGCCGTTTTCAGGTCGTGCAGGTCGACGAGCCGAGCGAAGAGAAGGCCATTCTCATGATGCGCGGTGTCGCCTCCACCATGGAAAAGCATCATCGCGTTCAGGTGCTCGACGAGGCGCTGGAAGCTGCGGTCAAGCTGTCGCATCGCTACATTCCGGCGCGCCAGCTGCCAGACAAGTCAGTCAGCCTGCTCGACACGGCGTGTGCCCGCGTGGCAGTCAGTCAGCATGCGGTCCCGGCGGAAGTGGATGACAGCCGCAAGCGCATCGCTGCACTCGAAACCGAACTGGCGATCATCGGCCGCGAGAAGAACGTGGGGGTCAACATCGGCTCGCGCGAGTCTGACGCCTCCGCGAAGCTCGCCGCGGAGAAGGCAAATCTGGAGAAGCTCGAAGCTGCATGGAAGCAGGAGAAGGACCTCGTCGATCAGATCCTCGAGATCCGCTCGAAACTGCGGGGCGACACCTCGAAGGTCGAGGGGACTGGCAGCAAGCTCGAAGCCGCCGCCGAGAGCGTGGCCGCGCCGGCCCTCAGCGAGTCGGAGCGCACCGAGGCGCTTGCGAGGCTGGGCGAGCTGCAACAGCAACTGGCCGGCATCCAGGGGGAGCGTCCGTTGATCCTTCCGAGCGTCGACTACCAGGCAGTTGCCTCCGTGGTGGCGGACTGGACGGGCATTCCCGTGGGACGCATGGCGCGCAACGAGATCGATACTGTGATGCGCCTGGGTGAAATCCTGTCGCAGCGCGTGATCGGTCAGCGGCATGCACACGACATGATTGCCAAGCGCATTCAGACGTCGCGAGCCGGACTCGACAATCCCAGCAAGCCGATCGGTGTGTTCATGCTGGCCGGGACCTCCGGTGTCGGTAAAACGGAGACTGCGCTGGCGCTTGCAGAAGCGCTGTACGGTGGCGAGCAGAACATCGTCACCATCAACATGAGCGAATTCCAGGAGGCACATACGGTGTCGACGCTGAAAGGTGCGCCTCCGGGATACGTCGGCTATGGGGAAGGCGGCGTGCTCACGGAAGCCGTACGGCGTAAACCCTACAGCGTCGTCCTGCTGGACGAAGTGGAAAAGGCGCATCCCGATGTGCACGAAATCTTCTTCCAGGTGTTCGACAAGGGTGTGATGGAGGACGGCGAGGGGCGCCTCATCGACTTCAAGAACACCCTGATCATCCTGACGACGAACGTCGGCACCGATCTGATCATGGGAATGTGCAAGGATCCGGAACTCGTGCCGGAGCCTGAGGCCATCGCCAAGGCACTGCGTCCGGACCTGCTCAAGGTGTTTCCGGCCGCACTGCTGGGCCGCATCGTCACGATTCCGTTCTTCCCGCTGTCCGACAAGATGCTCCACGAGATCATCCGGCTGCAGCTCGGGCGGATTCAGAAACGCGTGCAGGTCAACCACAAGATTCCGTTCACCTACAGCGACGACGTGTTGAAGCTGGTTGCCTCTCGCTGTACTGAGCTGGAAAGCGGCGGCCGCATGATTGATGCCATCCTCACCAACACCGTTCTGCCGCAGATCAGTCAGGAGATTCTGACCCGGCTCATGGACGGCAAGTCGCCCGCCAGAGTCGACATCGGTGTGAAGGACGGCGACTTCACCTACGCGTTCGACTGATCGTGCACACGCACGGGTTATGTGTTCCCTGCCGGACATACGCGCAGGCCGATGGCAAGAATCAACGGACTATGGATCGGTGAAGCACTGTCGCCGCTGGAACGCGCGTGCGTGCAGTCTTTCCTCAATCACGGTCACGACTTTCATCTGTATTGCTACGGCCCGCTGGCGAACGTGCCGGCGGGATGTCGGCTGGAAGATGCTGCCGGGATCCTGCCGCAGGACCGTATCCTGCGGTACGAGCGCGGTCCTGGAAAAGGCAGCGTAACGCTCTTCTCCAACATGTTCCGCTACCGCCTCCTGCATCTTGCGGGCGGGTGGTGGGTCGATCTCGACATGTTCTGCCTGACCGATGTGCTTCCCGAGCGTGATGTCGTAGTCGCGGCTGAAACCGCGCACAGCATCAACTGCGCCATCATGTTCTTTCCTGCGGGGCACCCAGCGATGCTGGCGGCCTACGAGGAATGCGTGCACATGGGCAGCGATGCCGACTGGGGGGATGCCGGACCCAGGTTGCTTACGCGCATGGTCAAGGAGCATTCACTGGGTGACAGCGTATTTCCGCGCGGTGTCTTCTATCCGATCCATTTCTCGCATTTCTGGATGGCGCTGGATCCGCGCCGTGCCGCTTATCTGTCGGAGAAGGTCCAGCGCGCGGCAGCGGTACATCTCTGGCACAACATGATGAGTCGTGCTGCGATCGACAAGAACATCCGACCGCCTCGCGGCAGCCTGCTCGACACCTTCTACGAATGGACCATCGGCACTGCCGGCTTCAGTCACGAATATGTGTTGAATGCCGACAGCCCGATGGATTCGATCCGTCTGGAAGCAAGGCCTCGCCCGTGATGCGACGCGAGCGCATGATTACTGATACAGATAGACACCACCCGCATCCACGGCGCAGTTCGTCTCGGCGGACGCGCCGCAGTCATCGATCTGATTGCCATTGAAGCCGGTGGCCGCACTGTCCTCGTAGATCGCGCCTACCGCCAGCACCAGCGCATCGCCGCTCAAAGCCACGCTGCTGCCGAACGAGTCGCCGCGTTCGGGATTCGCGGCCTTGATATAGCGGGGTGCGGCCCAGGTCGGACCGCTGCGTTCGTAGAAGAACACGGCACCGGAGCCCTCGCTCAGGTTGTCTTCGACGCCATCGACGCCTGCAGCGCTGCCGTCTTCATAGGGCACGGCAACGGCGAGTGAGGTGCCATCAGCGTTCAGGGCGAGCGAATTGCCGAAGTTGTCATTGAGATCCGGCTGCGGCGCCTTGATGAAGTGCCCTGTCGACCAGGTGGCACCGTTGCGTTGGTACGTATAGACGGCCCCCGCGCTGGACACGCAGTTGGTTCCTGAAGTAAAGCACTCGGAGGTGGGGTCGATGCCTCCCGAACCGGTTTGTTCCGACGGAGCCCCGATGGCCACCGTATTGCCGTCGCCGCTTATCGCTACCGCCGTACCGAAGAACATGTCCTGCCGTGTGTTGGTGGGCTTCACGTAGACCGGCGCAGCGTTCCAGGTGGAACCGCTGCGGCTATAGATATAGGCGGCACCGGATCCGTACAGACAGTTGACAGCAGGGGCTGCAGCGCAGTCATAGACCTGACTACCATTGATTCCCACAGCGGCACCGTCTTCGCCGGAGGCGCCCGCCACGAGCGTTGCGCCATCAGCGCTGAGTGCGATGGCTGCGCCGAAATACAGATACTCGATGCTTCTCGGCGCCTTGATGTAAGTGGGAGCGGGTGACCAGGCGCCGCCGGTGCGAGCAAACACATAAACCGCGCCGCTGCTGTTCGCGCAGTTGACGGCGGAGCCGAACGAACAATCGTAGACCGGATTGCCGCCGATCCCCGTCGCCGCGCTCGATTCGTACGGGCTGGCGACAGCGAGCGTATTGCCGTCTGCGCTCAGAGCCACGGAGGTCCCGAAGTTCGAATAGGCGCTCGAAGTGGGGGGTTTCACGAACGCCGCTGACGTCCACGCGGTGCCGTCGCGCGTATACAGATATACCGCGCCAGAATAGATGGCCAGTTCATCCGCAGTGCCATTGATGCCCACGTTGCTGCTGTCCTCATAGGGCGCGCCGACAGCAAGCATCGTGCCATCCGAGTTCAGAGCAAGTGAGCTGCCGAAGCTGTCTCCCTCGTTGGACGTGCCGATGTGATCCGCTTTGATATAGACAGGCACCGACCAGCCCGAGGTGGACCTGGTATAGACGTAGACAGCGCCGGAGCTGTACGAGCAGTTGGCAGGTGCTGCTGCGTCGCAGTCCGAAACCGCATTTCCGCCCACGCCGATAGCGGCGCTTCCTTCATAGGGCGCCCCGACCGCGAGAACATTTCCGTCCGCGCTGATGGCCACCGAATAGCCGAAGTCTGCGTATGTCGTCGGATTCGACGCCTTCAGATAACCAATGAGCGCAACGCTGAGCCCGTCGATGCCCACGCTGGCGGACTGCGTGCACCCGGCCGAATTGCAGGCCGCGATTGCATAGTGGCTGTTCAGCCAGTCTTCCCGGTGCAGCACGACGTCGATGTCGACGGATTTTTCCGTCGCCGCCAGATCGGTGCCGACCTGAGTGAAGGTCCCGCCGCCGGTCGCGTCCTTCATCAGCCGGTAGCTCGTGGCGCCGTCGACCGGTGTCCAGTCGACATGCAGTTTTCGGTAGGCGGCGCTCATTGCCGCTTTGGGTGCCGCGGGTGCGGACAAGTCGTCATCGTTGATGGTCACCAGCACTTCGATGCCGGAGCCGAGCGCCGCACCGCTGACGCCGGAAAGCTTTACGTACAGAGTCTCGTCCGGCTCGTCGGTCGCATCGTCGACGATGGGTATGGTCACAGTCTTCGCCGTGCTGTCGCCAGCCGCGAAAGAGACAGTGGTCGTCAGTGCCGTGTAGTCCGCGGGCGCGGTCGCTGTGCCGTCGCGACTGGTAACTGTGACAGTCGCCGCGCCATCGGTTCCGTCGGTGCGCGTGATGGAAAGCGTGGCGGTCCCTGCGCCTTCCGCGACGTCGAGAGAGGACACGCTGAACTGCAGTCGGCCGCCATTGCGCGTGGTTGTACCGCCGCCACCGTTGCCCCCGCCATTCGAACCGTTATCGAGGCCAACGCTCCGGGTCGTCGGGCCGTCTTCACCGCAGCCGCTGAGCAGGACACTCATCATCGCGACGGTGAGCCAGGAAATCGTGGTGTTGTTCATGTGTCTGATCTCAGCGGAAGCTGTGCTGGATGCGCAGCCCGATGGTGAAGTCCTGGAAATTCACGAACTGGAAGCTTTCCAGTCGCTGATATTCGAAGTAGCCGGAGATGTCGTACGGGAACTGGGCAGACACGCCGGCGGCCAGGCGGAAATACGACTGATCCGGTTCATTGCTCTGTACGTAGATCGGCGGTGTGGGGTCCGA
>DASTRD010000188.1:0-4819 GCA_035761425.1 Povalibacter sp. | reverse complement strand
GGCGCTCCAGTGAGCGATGCGCGTGCAGCAGTTATACTCGCGCGCTTTTCGCGCGCCGGCGCTGACACGGCGTGCGAATCCATCAAGATCCGCACGGTTTCCCGGATATTCAGGACCTATGGCCGCTCCCAAGCAGACTGACGCGCCTCAGACCTTTCAGGATCTGATCTTTGCCCTGCAGACCTACTGGTCCCGGAGGGGCTGCCTGATACTCCAGCCTTATGACATGGAAATGGGCGCCGGGACCTTCCATACCGGCACGCTGCTGCGTGCCGTGGGACCGGAGCCATGGAATGCGGCCTACGTGCAGCCGTCGCGGCGACCCACAGACGGGCGGTATGGCGACAATCCGTTCCGCCTCCAGCACTACTATCAGTTTCAGGTGGTGCTCAAACCATCCCCCGACAACATCATCGATCTGTACATGGGTTCGTTGGCGGCGCTCGGTTTCGATCCCCTCACCCATGACATCCGCCTGGTGGAGGACAACTGGGAGTCGCCCACGCTCGGTGCGTGGGGCCTGGGTTGGGAGATCTGGCTGAACGGCATGGAAGTCACGCAGTTCACCTATTTCCAGCAGGTGGGCGGTCTCGACTGCCGGCCGGTCATGGGCGAGATCACTTATGGCCTCGAACGCCTTGCCATGTATCTGCAGGGCGTGGAGAGCATTTTCGACATCGTCTGGTCTGACGGCCCGTTCGGAAGGGTCACCTATGGCGATGTGTATCACCAGAACGAAGTCGAACAATCGAAGTACAACTTCGAACTGGCCGACACGGACATGCTGTTCCGTCATTTCCAGGAACACGAAACTGCGTGCCGCTCGCTGCTCGAGCATGGCCTGGCATTGCCGGCCTACGAGCAGATGCTCAAGACGTCGCATACCTTCAATCTGCTCGACGCGCGCAAGGCTATCTCGGTCACGGAGCGTCAGGGCTACATATTGAGAGTGCGCGCGCTGGCCAAGAGTGTCGCTGAAACCTATTTCAGATCACGCGAAGCGCTCGGCTTTCCCATGCTCGCACGTGCAGCGGCCGGAGCAGCAGCCTGATGAGCAAGCGCGACTTTCTGGTGGAGATCGGCACTGAAGAGCTGCCACCCAAATCCCTCTTTACGCTGGCCCGGTCGTTCGCAGATGCCATTGTGAACGGACTCGATTCGGCTGGAGTGAAGCATGGCGCAGCCGAATGGTTCGCAACGCCCCGGCGACTTGCTGTGCGCGTCGGCGCCGTCGCTGATCATCAGCCCGACCAGGAAATCAAGCGTCAGGGTCCGTCAGTCGCCAACGCGTTCGATGCTGCGGGTCAGCCGACCAAAGCCGCCCTCGGATTTGCTGCTTCATGCGGCGTCGCCATCACCGATCTCCAGCAGGTGGATGGTCCCAAAGGTCGCGTCCTTCAGTACGTGGCCAGCAAGCCCGGTGCGCCGACGGTGTCGCTGCTGCCGGATATCGTCACCGCGTCTCTCCACGCACTGCCCATCGCCAAACGCATGCGCTGGGGCGCCGGCGATCAGGAGTTTGTCCGCCCTGTGCATTGGGTCGTGGTGATGTTCGGTGCGGCCGCCGTCGAGGCGTCGATTCTCGGCATCGCCGCGGGCAAGCACACACATGGCCATCGCTTCCATGCACCCGGTGCCCTCAATCTCTCGAGCCCGGCACGCTATATCGAAGTACTTCGCGACAAGGGTTATGTGGTCGCTGACGTCAACGAACGTCGCGAGCTGATTCGCAACGGCGTGAATGCGATCGCCGCTTCGCTGAATGGGGTCGCGGTGATCGAGCCTGCGCTGCTGGACGAAGTGGCCTCGCTGGTGGAATGGCCGGTGCCGCTGGCAGGGCGGTTCGAATCGCGCTTTCTCGATCTGCCTCCTGAAGTTCTGATCGCCACCATGCAGGATCATCAGCGGTATTTCCCCGTGCGCGGCGCCGATGGCCGGCTGACCAACGCGTTCATCACTGTTGCGAATATTGTGAGTCGCGATCCTTCCAAGGTGCGCGACGGCAACGAGCGTGTCGTACGTCCGCGTCTGGCGGATGCAGCATTTTTCTGGGAGACCGACCGCAAGCAGCGTCTCGCTGAACGCCGCGATGCGCTTCGCCAGGTCACCTTTCAGGGCAAGCTCGGTTCGCTGTTCGACAAGAGTGCGCGTGTGGCCACGCTGGCCAGCAGGATCGCGGAACTCATCGGCGGCGACACGGCCCTGGCGCAACGAGCGGCGGAGCTCTGCAAATGCGATCTGCTGACGGCCATGGTAGGAGAGTTTCCGGAACTTCAGGGCCTGATGGGTCGCTACTATGCACAGCACGACGGCGAGCCGGATGAAGTCGCCGCCGCGCTTGAAGAACAGTACTGGCCGCGCTTTTCAGGCGATCAGTTGCCGACCACCCGCACCGGTCTGGCGCTGTCCATGGCGGACAAGCTCGACACGATTGCAGGTATTTTCGCCATTGGTCAGAAGCCCTCCGGCACCCGCGATCCATTTGGTCTGCGACGCGCTGCGCTCGGCATTTTGCGCATCTGCGTCGAACGCCACCTCGATATCGATCTGCTTCAGCTCGTGCAGGTTGCCGTTGCATTGCAGCCGGTGGCCGCGCCGGATGAGACCGTGGACGAAATCTGGACGTACCTGCTCGAACGTCTGCGCGGTTCGTATCTGGAAGATGCCGATCGCGGTGTAACGACCGAGATGTTCGACGCTGTCGTTGGCAGCCGGTCGCCGTCTCCGCACGATATCGATATGCGGCTGGCAGCCTTGAAGTCGTTTCTCACCCTGCCGGATGCGCAGAGCCTGTCAGGCGCGAACAAGCGCATCGCCAATATTCTGCGCAAGGCGCCCGAGGGCGTGTCCGGTGCCGTCGATTCCGGTCGGCTCATCGACGCGGCCGAGCGTGAGCTGTTTGAGCATGTGCTGACGGCGGAGCGTGCCGTGAATCCACTGTTGGCGAGGCGCGAATACGCCGCGGCACTGAGTCATCTGGCCACGCTGCGATCCGATGTCGACAGGTTCTTCGATGGTGTGATGGTCATGGCCGACGATCCGCACATCCGGGCCAACCGTCTGGCACTGCTCGTCCGGTTGCGGAGTGTGTTCATGCAGATCGCGGATCTTTCGCGACTGCCCGGATAGCCATCGCGATTCCATCGTGCGCCTGCTGCGTTCACTCCTTTACACGACCTGGCTGTTCGTCGGCACGTTGCTGTACGCACTCATCGTGCTCGCGCTGTGCTGGCTGCCGGGCAAGGGGTTGTACGCCGTTGCCCGGAGCTGGTCGCGCAGTCAACTGTGGGTGCTGAAAGTGCTCTGCAGCCTGACCTACCGGGTTGAAGGCACTGAGAACATCATCCCGGGTGCCCATATCTCGATGTGGAAGCACTCCTCGGCGTGGGAAACGATTGCGCAGGCGACCGTTTTCCCGCCGCAGTCCTGGGTGCTCAAACGTGAGCTGATGTGGCTACCGCTCGTGGGCTGGGCACTTCATTTCCTGAAGCCCATCGCGATCAATCGCAAAGCGGGGGCCACTGCGGTGAATCAGGTTGTCGATCAGGGCAAACAGCGCCTGGCCGAAGGCTTCTGGATTCTGATCTTCCCGGAAGGCACTCGCGTCGCCGCCGGTGAGAAGCGTAAATACGGTGTCAGCGGCGCGCTGCTGGCTTCAAGGGCAGGCTGCAAGATCATTCCCGTCGCCCACAACGCCGGCCATTTCTGGCCTCGCCGCGGCTGGCTCAAGAAGCCGGGGGTCATTCAGGTGGCGATTGGCCCACCCATAGATGCAGCCGGGCGGGATCCACGCGAGCTCAACGACGAAGTGCGCGCGTGGATCGAATCTCGACTCGCCCGGATGGGAACGGGCGAATAGATAATTTAGATAAATGATCCAAAGGCGAAACTCAGGTCTCGCCTTAAGTGGATACGCTTTAATTAAACATCCAGATTGGCAACCGCGAGCGCATTCTTCTCGATGAACTCGCGGCGGGGCTCGACCTGATCCCCCATCAATGTCGCGAAAATGTCATTCGCCGCCAAGGCGTCCTCGATGCGAACCTGAATCAGCCGACGAGACTGAGGGTTGATCGTCGTCTCCCACAACTGGTCGGGATTCATTTCGCCCAGTCCCTTGTAGCGCTGGATAGTCTGCCCCTTGCGGGCCTGATCCAGCAGCCAGTCGATAGCCTGTTTGAAGGAACTGACTTCCTGACGCTGCTCGCCTTTGGCGATGTAGGCGTCCGGCTGCAGCAGACCGGCAAGCGTCCGCCCCAGCTCAGCGATGCCGCGATACTCTGCCGATTCAAAGAACTCGCGGTGGATGTGCTTTTCGGAGGTCGTCCCGTGCTCGGTGCGCGCGACCAGGAGCCTGGGCGGACCCCCGTCCACACCCGCCACCACCCTCACGCGGTAGCGTCGTCCGGCATCGTCGTGCACGTTGAGCTGGGCCTCGAAGGTCCTGCCCCATTGCGTCAACCACTCCAGATTGTCGTGGTTGGCAGAAGTGACTTCGGGCGCATAAAGCAGCTGTTCGAGGACTCGCTGATCGTAGCGGCGCGACGAACGTCGGATGATGGCAGCAACCTCCATCCAGCGGCGTGCCAAGGTCTCGAGGGCCGAGCCAGTGAGCGCAGGCTGGCCGCCGCCCACATGCAGCTGCGCATCCTCGAGCGCGTGATTCAGCAGCATGCCGTTGAGCTCCACCTCGTCCTTCACGTAGTGCTCGCTCTTGCCCTTCTTCAGTTTGAACAACGGCGGCTGTGCGATGTAGATGTGTCCGCGTTCGATGAGCTGCGGCATTTGCCGGTAGAAGAACGTCAGCAGCAGCGTGCGG
>DASTRD010000187.1:0-18076 GCA_035761425.1 Povalibacter sp. | reverse complement strand
CCGCTGCCGCCCACCCGCCGTGCGGTGCGCATGCAGATCAGCGCTGCCGCAGCCGCCGCCAGCGACCAGGCGAGGTCATTGACCCAGGCGGCTGCATGATCGTCGCTGAGCCAGATGCAGACGCTGTAGCCGATCAGGCCGATGAGCCACAGTAGCGGCACCCGCCAGCGCGACGGTGCGCGATGCGCATCGCTTCCTGCCATGGTCATCGGCATTACACCGCCGTGTGCATGCAGCGGCGCGCAGCACATACGGGAAAGCTGGATTGATGCAGCGCGGCGAAACTGCGCGCGGACGAAACGTCTGGGGTGCCTGTCATTGGCGGCTTGGTTATCTGCGTCGACGCGGAAGCATGATGCAAGCGCCGCGCAAAACCAATGACTACGATCCGTCCGCGATCGCGGCGCTGCGCTCGAATTTCAGAATGCGGCCCCGGCTTTCAGCATCGACGCCGTCGATACGGCACGGCAGCTCCGTGAGGGAAAAGCCCTGTGCAGCGAGCCGGCGTGCAAACTGGCCGCGATATCCGCGGCCGGCATCGGCGATCAGCAGTTGCGAACGCGGCGCTGCGTGTCTTGCGATGAATCCTGCGAGCAGCATCGCGTGATTCGGTTCATACAGCACATCGCTGCCGACGATGAGATCGAACCTGCCGAGCGCAGTGTCTTCGGCTTCCCACGGCGCATGGCGGTATGGCACCGCCGGCAGCGCATTGAGCGCCAGGTTGTGGCGCAGAAATTCTTCGGCCAGCGGATGATGATCACTGGCCGTGACGTCGGCGTCGCGGCGCGCCAGCACCAGCGTCGATAGTGCGAGTCCGCAGCCCACTTCCAGAATGCGCCGGCCGCCGATCTCCACACGGCTCATTTCGTCGGCGAGCGCCAGACCGACAGGCCAGATCATGCCGAACATTGGCCAGGTGGCCGAGGAAATGCCGGCGCGTTCGGCATGGCCGTCGGGATCGTGAAACTGCTGCCGATCGATCAGCCTGCGCAGACGATAGTCATCGTTGCCGATACGTACGGTGACGGTCTCGACGTTGTAGCCGCTCAATCAGATCTCGAAGGGTGGTGACGGTGGCGCATCATGCGGCTGCCGCCGGCAATTGTCATGATGATTCAGCGCCTCGTCATGACACTGCTGCCCTCGTCTGCTTCGTGCAGGGGTGAGCGGGCAGACGATCAGCGGTCGAGCACCCGCAATGCGGCGGCCGCTACCTGTCCATCCTCATGCGACATGGCACCCGACACGCCGATGGCACCGATCAGGCGATTCTCCACGACGATGGGTACGCCCCCTTCGAGCGGACAGATGCCTTCCGAATGCAGCAGTCGCAGTCCGATGCCGCCCTGCGCGACGGCATCCTCGAACGTCTTCGTGGGGCGTTTGAAATTCAGTGCGGATCGCGCCTTCGCCTGTGCAATGGTGATGCTGCCGTACTGCGCCTGGTCCATGCGATGCAGCAGCACCAGGTTTGAGCCGCTGTCGACAATGGCAATCACCATCGCCCACCCGTTGCGCGCCGCTTCCGCCTCCGCCGCCTCGACCACTCGTTTTGCAGTGGCCAGGGAAATGGGATTGCCATACTCAACGATAGCCGCCATTGCTCGTCCTCCTGTTGTTCTGACCGACGCCAGGTCGGAGCAGGCGGCGACCTTCAGGCACACCGCATCATGGGTCAAGTGAGGATGAAGAAAGGTCCGGGGGTTCGCCCGCTACAGCGCGCGACACTGAACGGTACGGAGTTCGCGGCGCGTGGACTTGTTGACGTGCAGCAGCACGCAGCGTGTGCCTGAGAGCAGGAGATGAAACTCTTCGGGTCGTCCGCGATTGCGTCCGTCGATCAGGTGTCCGCTCGCATCGCGCTGATTGCCCTGCTCCACCAGCAGAACGGCTGATTGGGTGAGCGCGTCTGCGGCCAGGACCACGTCCTGGACGCCCAGCATGCCCGCAACCGCGGATTGCAATTCGGCACGCTGCTCAGCGCCGGGATTCTCGAGGACTGCGGGACGCTCGGCGCTGGCCTGCGAGTGCACGCAGCCGGCGAAGAGACCGGCTGCGCCCGCGATGAACAGCCAACGCAATGCCCGCGGGCGCGCTGTTCGCAATGCGCTCACCGCAACCGGCCACCGAGGATGCGATTTTCACGCAACGGCGACTTGACCATGAAGCCGTCGACGATCCGGTTGCCGGAGTTGAGCTTCTCGACGACGCCGGGCGGCGCTGCCGGACAGGTCTGATTGTCGATGTACTGCAAGGCTGCAGCGTAACGGCCTTCGGATTCGTCGCCGAGCGCGTGATCGAAATCGTCCGCGACCGAACAGCCCACGACGCTCGTGCCGGCCGCTGTGGTGGTATTGCTGGGCGAGAAGCCGTCGGAGTAGTCGCCGAACCCGGCATCGTTCACACCTTTGAACTGAATGGCGAAGTAGGTCGTGCCGCAGTTGTCCTGCGGATAGAAGCCGTAGGGCTTGCCGCAGGTGGTGCCGCCGATCTGCACAACCGTCACGTTGACGCCGCGCAGGCTGTTGATGATGGATTCGCTCGCCGAGCAGGTTCCGGAACCGGTGAGCACGAAGACGCGGCTGAGATTCAGCGTCGGCAGCGCCGCGTTGTTCGAGTCGGTAGTCAGAAACGGCACCGGCTCGAGCGTTTCACCCGTGATGGGATCCTTCGTCGGATACTTGTCGTTGAACGTGAGTTCTTCGAACGTCTTGCCGTTGGTGGCCGCGGGCCCCGCGATCATGTAGGCGAGTTCGCTGGCGATATAAAGGTAGCCGCCGCCGTTGTAACGGATATCGAGCACCAGTTCGTTCACGCCGGCATCGCGCAACTTTGTCACCGCAGTGATGAGTTGATTCTCGGCAGTGGCGATGTGGTCGTTGAACAGTATGTAGCCGACCTTCTTCGTGCCGGTGTTGATGACGTCCGTGTTCTGTACCGGTGTGGAAGTGATGTTCTGTGAAACGAGCGGCACCGTGTACTCCTCCCCCGCCGCAGTCTCGAGTGTGATCTGATGCGTTTCGTTGAGATTCTCGGGAAACAGACCGGCGTTGAGCGTATCGACAATGGCCTGTGTGTTGCCGTTGATCGCATCGGCGCCATCGATCGCGATGACCTTGTCGCCGCGCTGGAGGCCCTGGCTGGATGCCGGCGTGTTGGGATCGACATAGGCCACCCGCATGTCCCGCGGCGGCACAGCGCTGAGCAGAATCCACTGTGCCCCGTACCCGGCCGACACGCCCGACTGCGAGAGCTGTTCCCACACGTCGGTGTCGTAGAAGAAATGGAATTTGTCCTTGGCCGCACCCGATGACGTGGTCGCGGATGTCTTCAGCTTGAGAAAATAGTCCAGCGTGTCGGGGGTGCCGTTGGGATCGAGGTCCGGCACTTCGCGATACCAGAGATAGGTGTCATTGATCCACGAACGCAGGAAATTGTTCTCGGCCGCCGCGCTGGTGCATTGATTGGCGAGCGACTTGTAGGCCGGATAGACCCCCGCGGTATAGGGCACCGTGTTGCCGTTGCCCCCACCCGTTCCGCCGTTGCCGGATTTTTCGGAATGGCTCTGACCGCCGCAGGCCGACAGCCCGAACAGCACCACCGCAGTGCACGCCAACAGGCTCCCCTGCCGCCAACAGGTACTCGCGGACATCATTCCTTTCTCCCGGTTCATGAGATTTCCTTCGAGCTGCCGGACGCCGACGTTGATCCCATGGCACTGAATTGTCGCTGAACTGATCTGTCGGGCGCGCCATTGTGATGCGTGGCTCGCCGGTCAGGGGATTTCGCGTGGCGAATTCGCGATCTGTATCACAGGCAGCCGCTCAGGTTGCCCGGGTGCGCTCCACGCCGCAGCGCCGGCAGCGCTCGGCGCTCACGAGGCGACCCTGTTTGACGTCGAAACGACGCTGCGCGAGCACTTCCCACTTGTGAAAGCCGGAACTGCACAGCGTCTTGCCCTCGGCACGCTTCTGTTTGTATTTGCGCAGGCTGACGACGGACATGATCTGGGGGAGCCGAACTGGTCCACTGGCCAACTGGACTGCCGGCCAGAATAGGGGATGCTGAAGCCACGGGGAAGCATGGTTGCAACAACGTGACACGTTGATGGAACCGGATACGGGCTCATGCGTACAGGATGAAAACCATCGATGCGCCATGATGCGCATCCCCCGTCTTGCCGAGGACCCATCCAGATGACCGCCAGCAGCGCCGGATTGCATGAGGACGCCGCGCACCTCAGGCGCGAGACCATCGATCGCCATCGTGCAGTCGCCTCGCTCATGGAGGAGCTCGAAGCCGTCGACTGGTACGACCAGCGCATCGATGCGGCGACCGATCCTGAACTTAAAGAACTGCTTGCCCACAACCGCGATGAGGAGAAGGAACATGCGGCGATGGTGCTGGAATGGCTGCGGCGGCGCGATCCGAAACTCGATGAGCATCTGCGCACGTATCTGTTCACTGAAGGGTCGATCCTTGCAATCGAACACGCCGCCGAACACGGCGGCGACGACGCGGACAATAGCGGCGACGGTTCGCTGAACATCGGCAGCCTGCGCGGATAGTGGAGTCGCTCATGAATGATCTGCTGCGCAATCAGGCGCCCATTACCGGCCGTGCATGGAAGGAAATCGATGCCGAGGCCGCACGCACGCTGAAGGTGCTGCTGGCCGCCCGGCAGATGGTCGACTTCAACGGGCCGCTGGGTTGGGAAACCTCGGCCGTCTCGCTCGGTCGCGCCGAGAAACTGTCGCCGCCGCCGCAGGACGGTGTGGCCACACGCATTCGTCAGGTTCTGCCGCTGGTGGAGATCCGCATTCCGTTCGAAGTGCAGCGCGACGAACTCGAAGCCATCGGCCGCGGCGCCGCCGATGCGAATCTCGACAGCGTGCGCAACGCGGCACGAGCCGCCGCCATCGTGGAAGACCGCGCCATTTTCCAGGGCTATCCGGCCGCCGGTATCGAAGGCATTTTTCAGGCGTCGGGCCGTCAGCGTCTGACCATACCGGAGTCGTTCGAGGCCTATCCCGACATCGTCGCCGAAGCAACGCATCGTCTGCGCAGTGAGGGCGTCAACGGCCCATACGGAATTGCACTCGGCCCGCGGTGTTACACCGGGCTCACCCGCAGCACCTCGCGTGGCTATCCCATCATCGATCACGTGCGGCAGTTGCTCGACGGACCCATCGTCTCGGCACCGGCGGCCGATGGCGCCGTGGTGATGAGCATGCGCGGCGGCGATTTCGAGCTGAGCGTCGGTCAGGACTTTTCCATCGGCTATCTCGATCACACCGGCACGTCGGTACTGCTGTACGTGCAGGAGACATTCACGTTCCGCGTTCTGTCGCCCGAGGCGGCAGTGCCGCTGGTCTACGCCATGCCCGCGTGAGCGGACGATCGATCCGGCTCGCGACCGATCTGCGACGAGTTCAGAGACTCCGGCTGCCAGTGCGACGACGCAAGGCGGCCGGTCGGACGCTGTCGGCGCCGGCACGTCTGCCACCGACAGCGGGACGGCGCTGAAGTGTGAGACCATCGCGTCTTCCGCAGCGCCAGCGATCGGCATCTTCAGCAAGAATGAGAATTTTCCGCCGTTCCCTCGTCGCGCTCGCCGTCGCTGCCATTCTGCCGACAGTGCTGTTTTCCGCCGTTGGCCTGTTCTATTTCCTGCGTACCGCCCGCGCACAGGTGGAAACCGCGACGCTCGCACGCAGCGAAGCGGTCATGGGCATGTGCGATACCGCGTTGCGCAGCGAACTGCGTGTGCTGAATGTGCTGTCGACATCGGTGTTTTTCGAATCCGAGAGATGGCATGAGTTCCTGCCACGGGTCAGACGCGTTCTCGACGCCAATCCTCACTGGGTCGCCGTGCGGATTTTCGACGTGGCCACAGGCACCGAGCTTCTCGACACACTGCATCCCCAGGGCGTCCCCGCCGGCGCACCGATCACGGGCACAGCGACACTGGAAACGATGCGCAACATGACCGGCCCGCTGGTCGGTGGCGTGCAGGTCGAGACAGAGCCCGTCATATATCTGTACGCACCGGTGATGCGCGATGGGCATGCCCGCTACGTCGTCGCCGCTGCAGTGAAAACACAGCCGTTCCAGGACATGCTCATGTCACAGGTCTCGCCGCATACAGTGGCCGGGATCGTCGATAGCCGCAGCAACTTCATCGCGCGGTCCCTGAACTACGAGGACCGTGTCGGCCGACCGGCGACTTCCTTCGTGAGCGAGGCCCTTCGGCATTCCACTCACGGGCTGTACCGCGGCACGACGTATGAAGGCTTCAGGAATTACACGGCCTTCCACGTCTCGCCCTGGTCTGGCTGGTCGGCTCACATCGCGATGGCATCCACGCTCATCGATCGGCCGACCATGCTCTCGTTCGTGGTGGCAGGCATCGCAGGTCTCGGCGGCGTGCTGCTGGCAGCGATCCTGGTGACGCTGGTATTGCGCGACATGGCGGAGCGTCGTCGCGCCGAGGAAGCCTTGCGTCAGTCGCAGAAAATGGAAGCGATTGGGCAGCTGACCGGCGGTATCGCGCACGACTTCAACAATCTGCTCACGGCAGTGATCGGCAATCTCGACATGATCCGCTCGCGCAGCAAGGGCAACGAGCGCCTGGAGCGGCTCGCCGATCACGCACTCGAAGCAGCTCGGCGCGGCGCCAAGCTGACTTCGCAGCTGCTGGCCTTTTCGCGCAGTCAGCGCATGCAGCTCACCAGCATCGATCTGGATGCGCTGTTGAGCGGTATGACGGCGCTTCTCAGTCAATCGCTCGGACCGACGGTGCAGCTGCGCATCGACGTGAGCCGGCACGCGCGCTTCGTGATCAGCGACGGCAATCAGCTCGAGCTGGCATTGCTGAATCTCGCCGTGAATGCGCGCGACGCCATGCCCGATGGCGGCGAGCTGAGCATTTCTTCGCAACCAGCCACCGATCTGGATCTGCGCGATCTGCCGCGCCGGTCCTATGTCGAGATTCGCGTGCGCGACACCGGCATCGGCATGGAGGAGAGCGTTCGCGCACGCGCCATTGAACCTTTCTTTACCACCAAACAGGTGGGCCACGGCACCGGGCTGGGGTTGTCGCAGGTCTACGGTACTGCGCGTGAATCGGGCGGCAAGCTTTTCATTGAGAGCAGTCGGGGCGCGGGGACCACCATTCGACTGGTGTTGCCGCTCGCCGAGACACCGTCGCCGTCCGTGACAGCGGCGAGCGTCGGAGAGAACACGGTGACCGTTCCCGCCCCGGTCATGACACCGAAGAGCATCCTGGTGGTGGACGACGATCGTCAGGTGCGCCGCTTCATCAGCGAATCGCTGCGCCAGCTCGCCTATCACGTCGTTGCTGTCAGCAACGGCGCCGAGGCGCTGGAGCGATTGCTCGATGAACGCTTCGACCTGCTGCTGGCGGACTTCGCCATGCCCGGCATGAATGGCGCGGAGGTCGCCCGCGCAGCGCAACAGATCGATTCGCACCTGAAGGTGCTGATCGTCTCCGGTTACGCCAACAGTGCCGCGATCGAGGCAGCGCTGGGCGCAACGCCGGTGCTGCGCAAACCTTTCGATACCCAGGAACTGGGTCTGACGGTGAAGAGGATCATCGAGGACGGCAGTTCCGAATTGATCATTTCCAACCGCGCGCCGGACACTGCACAATCGCCGGAAAGCCCCGATACCTGAGCCTTGAAGATCGCCAGCGCGGACCACGCGTCGCGCTCTTCGTCACAGCAATCAACAGCAATGCCCTACTCCCAGCGCGAATCGGAAGACCTGGTCGTCCTCGAACCGCAGCGCCCGGCAACAGCGGCGGTGATCTGGCTGCACGGACTGGGCGCGGACGGTTTCGATTTCGTGCCGGTGGCCGAGGAACTGCGTCTGCCGGAAACCCTGCCGGTACGATTCATCTTCCCGCACGCGCGCCCGCGCCCGGTCACCATCAACAACGGTTACGTCATGCGCGCGTGGTATGACATCGTCATGCTCGGCGGCAGCGGCCCCGAGGACGACGGCGGTATCCGCGAATCGGCCAGCGTCGTCGCACGACTCATTCAAGAGCAGCAGACGACCGGCATCGCGGCACAACGCGTCATCGTGGCGGGCTTTTCGCAGGGCGGTGCGATCGCGTTGCATACCGGGCTGCGATATCCGGAACGCCTTGCCGGCATCCTGGCCCTCTCCACTTATCTGCCGTTGCGTGCGAGCGTCGCCGGCGAGGCGGCTGCCGCCAATCGCGACGTGCCGATTCTCATGTGTCATGGCGTGTACGACCCCGTCGTACCTGCGGCAATGGGCGTGGCATCCCGCGATGCATTGACGCAGCTCGGCTATCGCATCGACTGGCGTACCTATCCCATGGAACATTCCGTGAATGCCCGGGAGATCGCGGATATGTCGGCCTGGATGCAGGAGCGCTGGAGCTGATCGCGTTCGGCTCGGGTCTCCTATCTGCGCTGCAGCAGCTGGTCCACGCGGTCGCGGTAAGAACGGCTGAGCTTGATCTCCTGCCCGTCTTCGAGCGTCAGGAAATATTCACCGTTGGTGTGCGGGCGCAGCCGTCGCACGCGATTCACATTCACGATGGTGGAACGGTGAACTCGCTGGAATACTTTCGGATCCAGTATTTCGGCCAGTGATTTCATGGTTTCGCGCAGCACGTAGGTACGGCCCTCGGCGTGCACGCACATGTAATCGCCGGCCGCGTCGATCCAGTCGATGGTCGATACATTCAGTCGCACCGTATCGCTGTCGTCGCGGATCGGCAGGATCTCGGCATAACGACGCAGGCGCGCCTCTTCGAGCTGTTCACGCAAGGTCTGTTCGTCGATCGAACCGCTGCCGCGCGTCTGCGCCAGCAGGTTCATCAACTTTTCGCGCTGCGCCACGGCGCGACGTTGCTCCCACTGCTCGCGCATGCGCTGCACCGCTTGCCGGAAGCGATCGTCGTTGATCGGTTTGAGCAGGTAGTCGAGGGCCTGCGCCTCGAACGCATCCAGTGCATATCGGTCGAACGCAGTGACGAAAATGACGATGGGCATCGATTCCTGCGGTACCCGCGTCAGCACGTCGAACCCCGACAACCCCGGCATCTGGATATCCAGGAACATCAGGTCCGGCTGCTGTTCGGCAATGGCAGTCAGCGCCTCGCGACCGTTGCTGCAGTGACCGACGACTTCCATGTCGGCGTGTTCACGCAGGCGGATCTCGATACCACGCCGGGCAAGTTCCTCATCATCGACGATCAGTGTGCGAATGGAGCGACTCATGCAGCAGCCCTCTCGGCAGGAAAGCGCAGCGAGACGCGCAGGCCGGGATGGCTCTGCAGAATCTCCACCTGGCCGGATGCGCCATACAGCACCTGCAACCGCTCGCGCGTATTGCGCAGACCCACGCCGCGCCCCTGCGACAACCGTGCCGGGTCTTTCAGCCCCGGTCCGTCATCGGCCACGTCCAGATGCAGCATGTCGTGCTCGACTCGCGCGGCGACGCTGATGGTGCCGCCTTCCTCGCGGGGCGAGATGGCGTACTTGATCGAATTTTCGATCAGCGGTTGCAGCAGCAGACTGGGAATGAGGATGTCGGTGGCGTCCTCGTCGATGTCGTATCGCAGCGTGAGCCGCCCGCCGAAACGCATCTTCTCGATGTTCAGATACAGATCGAGCGCCTCGAGTTCCTGTGCCACCGTCACCTTTTTCATCGGATCCTGATCCAGCGTATAGCGCAGAAATTCCGACAACCCCGAGACCGCGGAATTCGCCACCGAGTTGCGATTGTCGATGATGAGCGTGGAAATGGCATTGAGCGTATTGAACAGAAAGTGCGGATTGAGCTGGTAGCGCAGCATCTTGAGCTGCGCCTCCTGCGCGAGCGCGGAGGCACGCAACGCCGTCTCGCGCTGGGCCTGCATGGACTCGTAATACTTGAATGAAAAGTACAGACCGATCCAGCAGGCGAAGAGATATGTCGCCGTGAGTGCGCCACTGAAGTATTCGTACCAGTGCACCATCGGCCAGTCCGACTCGACGTATTGCTCGTATGACCAGTTGATGATTGCCCGCCAGCTCAGTGCGCTGGCGTATGCCGCCACCAGCGATACGCCGATCATCACCGGCGGCGGTTGCTTCCAGAGAAAGCGGCATAGATAACGCAGCGATGCGGTAATGATGAAGCCCGCCACGGCCGCAATGATGATGATCTTCTGATACGCGACCGCCTTGCCGAACAGCAGCGCGCCCAGATACGTCGCGATTGCATAGCCGCTCCAGCCCACGACATTGAGCGTCCAGAACAGCATGTTGCGCCTGCGGCGCAGCAGCGCCGGCGTCCGCACACCGGCCGCGCCGCTGCTGCTGTCCCTGACACCGTGCGTACCCACCGCGAGCGATCGCTCGAACGGATGATTGACTGTCACAAGAAACTCCCGCAGCGCTGCATGTTTTGCGAGATTAGAGGTTCCTCAAGCACTCTGTGCGTCCCGGCGCGATGATTCGTCGCTGCCGGCACACGGCTTATCGCACCTCATGCTCCGCGCAGCAAGCATGAGACGTAACCGCCAATGCAATGCCGTGTTCTGTGATCAGGTGAAGCTGCAACGTCGCCGATGCATTCGACTTGATGAAACGCGTTGACCTGATCGAGACACGCGACGAGTTGAAGCAACCTCTTCGCCATCGACGGTCGAATTCCAACGCGCACGTTGCAACTCTTTGCGCAGTGTTCGCATCTCAGGTTCACGCGCGTGCAAATGTGTCGATCACGGACAGGAGTAAAGGTCATGTCATTCAATTCATCGAAGCATTCGGCAATCCATGCTACTCGTGGACGTCCGGTTCTGTGGACGGCAATCGGCGTCACGGCACTGTCACTGCTGAACGTCAATGTACGCGCCGAAGTGCCAGCCTCTTACATGCGCGTATCGCTGACCGGACTGAATCTCGCCAAGGCAGAGGATGCCCAGACAGCGTACGCAAGACTTCAGGCAGCTTCGCGCAAGGTGTGCGAGAACGTCGTGGGCCGCGATCTGCGCACCCGGCGGGAAAATGCCAGGTGCTATCAGGACACGTTGCGTAACGCCATCGAATCCACGCGCAGCGCGAGCCTCGCACGCCTGCTCGATTCGGATCAGACGATCCGCATTGCTCAACGTCGTACTGCCGCAATCAGCGGCAGCTGACCGAACTCCCGGTTCGCCACAACCGGGACCCGCCACCGGCGGGATCACCATGCTGCGAACTGGTGGTCTCGCCGGGGGCAACTTGAACACGTGATTGAGTGGCGCTTCACTGGCGAAGCAGTGCGCAGCGGATTTTTGTCTCAGCCGTCGATTTTCTTCAGGACGCCGAGCCGGCTTTCGCGCACGGTGATGTACAGCGTCGAGACGATGATGATGCCTGCGCCGATCATGGTGAGCAGGTTGGGCACGTCGTGGAACCAGACGTAGCCGAAGAGGATGGCGAACACCAGTCGGGTGTAGTCGACCGGCGCCATGACTGCGGCGTCGCCTTCAGCCATGCCCTTGATGTAGCACGCCTGCGTGATGGTGCCGAGCACGCCCATGGCGCCGAGCAGCAGCAGATCGGGCAACGTCGGCCAGCGCCAGACGAACAGCGCGGGCGGAATGCTGAGTACGAAACCGAGCACCGCCGACCATGTCATCAGCGTGGTGGTGGTGTGATCGCGCGTCATGAATTTCATGCCCGCAACGGTCAGTGCCACCAGGAAGGCCGCCACCAGCGCAGCGAGTGCCGGTACGCCCATCGAACCCTGCGAAGCGGGTTGCAACATGAGCATCGCGCCCAGAAAGCCGACGAGCGTGGCGGTGATGCGTCGCGGACCCACGCGTTCTTTCAGCACGAATGCTGCGAGCGGAACCAGCCACAAGGTGCGCGTGAACGACAATGCATTTGCATCGGCGAGCGGCATCATCTGGTACGCATAGAACGACAGGATCATGCCGATCGTGCCGGCGAGCGCCCGGAACAACAGAATGCCTGGACGCGTCGTGCGAAACGCGCCGGGCGGATCGCGCAGGATGATCGGAAGCATGACGGCGAGGCCGAACGCCTGGCGATAGAACGTCTGCAACGTGGCCGGATAGTTCTGTCCCAGCAGCTTGATGAGCAAGGTCATCGCAGTGAAGGTGACTGCGGAAAGCAGCATCCACAGTGCGCCGCGGGCATTGGGCGGCAGGCGGCGATAGGCAGCGACGAGCGGCGACACGTTGCAGTCATGGGAAGGGCGGGCACGCCGCCGGCATCCGCACTCTACCGTAAGGCGTCGCGGATTCGCTTGTATCAGTGGCGAACCGAGCCGTGTCCCGCTGCGCAGGACGGGACGCGATCGACGGCTGTTACAGGTGAGATCCGAACAGGCCGATGACACCGATCAGGATCAGATAGATCGCCACGATGTAGTTGAGCAGTCGCGGCAGAATCAGAATGAGAATGCCGGCAATGAGGGCGGCCAGCGGCCCGATGCTGATGAACATGTTCATGGATGGATGCTTGATGGTGAGGGATGGTGAAGGCCCGGATCGCTCCATACCAATCCGCCGTGCGCCCGCTTTGTTTCTATTCCCCTGCTGATCCTCAGGGCGGCAACGTCACCGACGGTGGCGTTCTGGGGCGCAGCAGCCAGGGATGGCTGAACACCGCCGCCAGAATGATGACTACGCCCAGGTAGAACGCCGGATCGAGTTCGCGCTGTTCGCCCAGCAACACGATGGCAAGCAGGATGGAATAGACCGGCTCCATGTTGATGGCCAGCGAAGCCGTGAATGCACTCAAGTGCCGCAACGCCGCCAGGGACAGGGCAAACGGCAGCAGCGTGCAACCGATGGCGAGCGCCGCGAGATAGAACGCATCCTGGCGCTGCGGGAGTACGAACCACTGGTCCGCCGGCACGAACACCGGAATCAGCAACGTCACGACCAGTGCACCGGCGCCCATTTCCAGCCCCGTGACGCTGAGCGCATCGGAGTCGGCAATGTATCGCTTGTTGAGCGAACTGAATATTGCCGCGAGGAATGCCGACAGCGCACCGATCGCGATACCAGGTCGCATATCCATCGGCGTGCCGCCGACCACCAGTGCGACACCGGGAATCACGGCGATGCCGAACAGCAGTTCACGCGGATCGAAGCGTCGACGCGCCAGCCACGGTTCGATGAGCGAGACGAACACGGGAATGAGCGCCATGCACGTCGCGCCCACCGATGCATTGGCGAGTTTCACCGCCCCATAGAAGGTGAGCCAGTGCAGGGCAACCACCACACCGATGCCGGCGTAGATGCCGATCAGCCGCGGCGTCAGTGCACGCAGTCCGGTCCAGAATCGTCCGACCAGCAGCAGTGCTCCCGCCACCAGCAACATCCGCCACCACACCAGCGTCACTGCCGGCAACGTGATCAGTCGACCGAGAATGGCCGTGAATCCCCAGAGCACCACGCAGAAGTGGATCTGAAGCCAGGCACGGGAGTGCGGATTCATGCGACTGGGGTCAGCGCTGAAGGAATGGAGTCAGCAACAGGCCAACTGGGCGGCCGGGGTGCGAGTCGACCGGTCTGCTGGCCAGAAAAAGGACGCGGGCAGGCAACATTGAATGTCTCTGGTCTTGCCAGCAGTCCAGTCGGCCAGCAGACCAGCCGCCCTCTTCAATATGCCTTCGCCCAGATCACCCGTTGCCTGCTGGGTTTGCCGGTAAAGGGGCAGGTCCCCGGCTCGCTCGCTTCGAGCGGGATGCAGCGGACCGTGACCGACAGTTCGTCCTTGATCCGCTGCTCGAGTTCGACATCACCACTGAAGTGAGTGAGCGCGAAGCCACCATGGATGGGTGTGGGCGAATTCTCGGCCACGGGCGGCGGCGTGAAATACCGGTAGAACTCTTCCTTGCTGTCGATGCGCTGTGTGTGCTGTTCGCGATAAGTGCGGGCGCGCGCGAACAGGGCATCCTGGATGGACTGCAGCGTCGCGGCGACATTGGCCACGAACTCGCTGCGCGCGATGCTCTGCTTTTCCTTGTGACCCTTGTCGCGACGGCCGACGAACAGCGCATCTTTTTCCATGTCGCGCGGACCGATCTCCAGCCGCACCGGCACGCCCTTCTTGATCCAGCCCCAGACTTTCTCGCCGCCGCGTTCGTCGCGCTCGTCGACGATGACACTGACCGGGCGATCCGCGAAGCGCTGGGCACGCAGTTCAGCGGCTACCCGCCGGCAATACTCCAGCACCCGGGGTTTCTCATCGTCGGAACGGAAGATGGGAATGATGACGACCTGTGCCGGCGCGAGCTTCGGCGGCAGCACCAGCCCATCGTCGTCCGAGTGGGTCATGATCAGACTGCCGATCAGGCGGGTCGAGACACCCCAGCTCGTGGTCCACGCATGCTGGCGCGTACCGTTCTGATCGAGGAACTGAATATCGCTGGCCTTCGCGAAGTTCTGACCGAGGAAGTGACTGGTGCCGGCCTGCAGCGCCTTGCGATCCTGCATCATGGCTTCGATGGAGTAGGTGCGATCCGCCCCCGGAAACCGCTCGCCCGCCGTCTTCTCACCCTTGATGACCGGCAGTGCCATCCACTGTTCGGCGAAGCTCGCGTAGACATCGAGCATCCGCATGGTCTCCTCCACGGCTTCTTCGCTCGTGGCATGCGCCGTATGGCCTTCCTGCCAGAGAAACTCGGTGGTGCGCAGAAACATGCGGGTACGCATTTCCCAGCGCACGACGTTGGCCCACTGGTTGATGAGCAGCGGCAGATCGCGATAGCTCTGCACCCAGCGCGAGAAGGCATCGCCGATGATGGTTTCGGAGGTCGGACGGACGATCAGCGGTTCGTCCAGTTCGCCGGTGGGTACGAGCTTGCCGTCAGGACCTGCTTCCAGGCGGTGATGGGTGACGACCGCGCATTCCTTGGCAAAGCCTTCCACATGTGCCGCCTCCTTCTGCAGGAAGGACAACGGGATGAACAACGGGAAGTAGGCATTCTGATGGCCCGTGGCCTTGAACATGTCATCCAGCACACGTTGCATGTTCTCCCACAGCGAATAACCCCACGGCTTGATCACCATGCAGCCGCGCACGGCGGAGTTCTCGGCCAGATCGGCGGCCTTGATGACCTGCTGGTACCACTCGGCGTAGTTTTCGTCGCGGGTCGGGGTAATGGCGGTGCGAGGCTTGTTGCTCATCGGTGCAGGGCGGGACCCAGATACAAGGAAGGGCGCGATTACAGCAGATTTTGCGGACGGCGGGAGGGTCCGCGCAGGGCGCAAGGACGAGGAACGCGGCGGATCGGCTGGTAGCTTGCGCTTGCTGTCGGCTTCACCCGACGTCACGCAGTCGATCCGCTCGGCGGTGTTCGGCCATGGCGTCCGGTTGAGATCGGACCGCACGCAGACGCCGATCTTCTGCGGATGGATCCAGGCCCGACGTCATCGATGCGTGCTGCATTTTTTATGCTCTTTCGCCGCTCGCCTCTCTCGTTCTTTGCAGCGACACGTTAAACTCCGCGCGCGACTTGAGTTCAAGGCGCGCACTTTGTCCCGGCTCACGAGTAATTTCGAGTCTTGAACAACAAAGCGGTTTCCAGCGCGCGCGATACTGTGTGCGAAGTTCGTTTCGGTCAGGTCGGTCTGGTGCAGTTGCGCGTGCGCAGTGCCGATGCCCGGGCCCTTCACGATGAGCTCACTGCCCGCATCAACGCCGCGCCGCAACTGTTTGAACGCGCAGCCGCATGCCTCGACCTGAGTGCCCTCGATCAGCTCCCGGATGAAACCGCGGCACGGGCCATGCTCGACAGCGTACGTGGCGTCGGCCTGTTGCCGGTGGGGCTCGCCTTCGACGGCACCGAGGCCATGAACGCGCTGGCCCGGGTGCTGGAGTTGCCGGTGCTGACGCAGTTTCGAGCACAGAGCAAATCCCAGGCGCGCGAATCGGCGCCGCAACTCTCGGTAGTCGCCCCCGCGCCCGCACCGCCACCCAGTGTCGAGCCGCCCTTGCCCACCCTGATGCAGCATCAGCCGGTACGCTCGGGCCAGCGGGTCTACGCCCGCAATCGCGACCTGATCGTCACCACCGTGGTCGGTGCCGGCGCCGAAGTCATGGCGGACGGCTGCGTACATATATATGGAGCGCTGCGCGGGCGGGCGATGGCCGGCGCTCGCGGCGAAGTCACCGCCCGCGTCTTCTGTCAGGAATTCCGCGCCGAACTGATTTCCATCGCCGGCGTATTCAAGGTGTTCGAAACCATTCCAGCGGAACTCGAAGGCCAGCCGGTCCAGGCGTGGCTGGATGGCGACGATCTGCGTTTCGAGCGCATCGGTGCTTGAATCGGTGCAAACAAGATCCGGATTTCACACAGCAGTGCACAGAGCACACACCAGATCGGAACGGCCGCGCCTGCGGATCCGTCGTCTTCCGACCTCTGTGATCTCTGTGTCGAATCTTCCTTTTGTCCAGGAGAACTGAGCCTTGACTGAGATCATCGTAGTCACGTCCGGCAAGGGCGGCGTCGGCAAGACGACCACGTCCGCCAGCCTTGCGTGCGGCCTTGCGAAGCGCGGCAAGAAAGTGGCCGTGATCGATTTCGACATCGGCTTGCGCAATCTCGATCTCATCATGGGATGTGAGCGACGGGTGGTGTACGACTTCGTCAATGTCATCCAGGGCGACTGCTCGCTCAAACAGGCGCTCATCAAGGACAAGCGGCTCGATACGCTGTTCGTGCTGGCCGCTTCGCAGACCCGCGACAAGGACGCACTGACTTCCGAAGGCGTCAAGCGCGTGCTCGATGAAATCACGGCGGAAGGCTTCGACTACATCATCTGCGATTCGCCGGCCGGCATCGAAAAGGGCGCACACCTGGCGATGTATTTCGCCGATCGCGCCGTGGTGGTGGTGAATCCGGAAGTATCGTCGGTGCGCGATTCCGATCGCATTCTCGGCCTGCTGTCCAGCAAGACGCTGCGCGCCGAAAAAGGCGATGGCAAGGTACAGGAGCATCTGCTGCTCACGCGCTACAGCCCGCGGCGCGTTGCCACCGGCGAAATGATGAGCGTGGAAGACGTCAAGGAAATTCTTGGTCTCGACGTCATCGGTGTGATTCCCGAATCGCCGGATGTGCTGTCGGCCTCCAATGCCGGCAACCCGGTCATCCTCAATGCCGACAGCGAGGCGTCGCAGGCCTATGAGGATTCGGTGGCACGCCTGCTCGGCGAAAAGCTGCCGCTGCGTTTCCTCGAAGAGCCGAAGAAAGGGTTCTTCGCACGAATGTTCGGAGGTTGAAATGGGTCTGCTAGCACTGTTTCGCCGCTCGCAGCCCACGGCCAATCTGGCCAAGGAACGTCTGCGCATCATCGTTGCCCAGGAGCGCAGCTCCCGCAACGCACCTGACTATCTGCCGCTGCTGCGGCGCGAAGTCATGGAAGTCATCCGCAAGTACGTGAACGTCGATCCTGACGCGGTGCAGATCAGCGTCGAGAAGGAAGACGGACACGAAGTGCTCGAATTCTCGGTGTCGCTGCCCGAGAAGGCGGCAGCGAAAGCCTGATTCGATCCGCGGCCAGCGTCAGGGCGTCAGCACCGCGCGGCCGCGGATTTTCCCTTCGCGCAGGCGTCGATAGACATCGACGGCCTGTTCCAGCGGGAACGTCTCGATGTCCGCGCGAATGCGGCCGGCCGCTGCCAGCGCGACCACTTCCATCAGTTCCGTGCGCGAGCCCCAGTAAGGCACCGTGACCTGACAGCCATACGGCGGACTGTTGGCGCCGTAGTGCAGCACACCTCCGCCCAGCCCGACCACGGCGATGTGACTGTTGCGACCCACGATGCGCACGGCCAGATCGACCGTCGGCTGCGCACCCACGAAATCGAGCACCACCGTCACTCCGCGGGCACCGACGAGTTGTGCGATGGCAGTCGTGGCCGCATCGGCGTCGCGCGTATTCACCGTGTGTCGCACGCCGAGTCTGCGCGCGTGCTCGAGCCTGGCATCGTCGATGTCGCCGGCAATCAGCAACGCTGGCGTGAGCGCCTGCAGAATCTGCACAGCCATGTGACCGAGCCCGCCA
>DASTRD010000186.1:0-5752 GCA_035761425.1 Povalibacter sp. | reverse complement strand
GGTCGAGCAGATACAGCGAGCCCTCGTGCCAGACCACGCCGTTCGGACCGTCGAGATTTTCCAGCAGCACTTCGGGCTGATCGTCCCTGATCCGGAAGAGCTTCTTGCCGTACGAATCGGAGACGTACACGGTGCCATCCGGACCCGCACCCACGTCGTTGAGTCCTTGCGCGCCGGGCATGGCAATGCGCTTGACGATCGCCGCCTTGTCCACATCGATGACCACGACTTCCTTCATGTCGCCGACATAAAGACGATTGCCGACCAGCGCCAGGCCCTTCGGCGCACTCAACCCTGTCACCCATTCGGCCGCCAGGATCTTGCCGTCCATGCTGAGCTTGCCGATGGAGCCCTTCTTGTCATCGCCCCACGGCTCGCCGTCGATGTTCGAGGTATAGAGCACGTTGCGCGCGTGGTCGATACATACCGACTCGGGCACGGCCAGTTCGGCAGGCGTTTCCCACTTTTTTACCAGTTCGTGCGCGTGTGTCTGACCGGCAAGCGCGAACAACGCCGCCGCTGCCATGGCTGATCTGATCATCGGTGTCCCCCTGAAGTTCTCGACGCGCGCCGAGTGTGACTGCCGGGCGCGCGCCTGTGAAGTCTTCCCTCCTACTCCACCCGCTTGGCAAGCCGGACGACACCATTGTCTTCGTAGCTGACGCCGATGATGCGCCCTTGCGCGTCACGTTCGAACATGAAGACTGCCCCTGTGACGGGCACACGGAAGGTGTAGTCGCTTTCGGCTATGGCACGCAGCGGAGGCTGTCCGGGTACCTGCGCCACCACCGCATCGCCATCGACGCTGACGGTCGCATTGAAGCCCGGGAAGATCTCGTACTGGCCTGCGCAGGCTGCCAGCTTCTGCGGGTCCATCCGATAGCCTGCCGGCGGCGCATGACGCAGTGTCCAGTGCGCGCGCTTTGCCGGATCGCCCTGCACGGTGGCCTGCTCGCTGCGCCGCCACGCAGCATCGAAAGTGCCGGCGGCGACATACAGATCCTCGGGTGACGCGGTTTCGCCGACCAGCGCGCGCCGGCCATCGGCGACGGTCCAGTCCCATGGCACCTGGGCATTGCCGGCATCGCCGTGCACGATCGCAGGCTTCCACAGATACATCGCATTTGCCGACGTCGGCGCCGCGACCAGTACGTAGCGATCGGGGGCCGCAGGGTTCGGATACAGCAGCTGCAGTATCGAATCCCGCGTCTGCCAGGTTCTGCCATCGACGCTCACCGAATCGTTGGTGACTTTGAACGGCAGCTTCGCTGCGAGCCGGCGCGTCACCGAGTTCTCCTCGACACCGCCAATCAGCACCAGCGAATACTCGCGCTCCTGCTTCGCCGTGAGATCCTTGTCGCGGACCATGCGCAAGGGCTGGTGCTGCCATTGCTGCCACATGGTGCGAATCTCCTCGGCACGCTCGGCGATCAGGGCGTTCATGCGCGAGTCGTGCGATGTCGTTCCCGCCACGACCATGAAGGGCGTCGCGATGATCGAGGGCAACGGTCCTTCGAACCCGGCGCGTTTCGCGAGCGGCGTGGGTTTGCCCAGTCCGCCCACATGAGCAACACCATCGACGAGCGCGACCTGTTGCGGCTTGCCATTCCAGATCACCTTGATGCTGGCCGCATCCCCACGCAGTGCCGGCGGCAGCGCCAGCGTCGCGCTCGCCACATTGGTCGTGTCGAAGCGGACCACTCCCGGCTCGAGCACCTGCGCATCGACGCGAATGATCTGCATCGGCTGTTCGAACCGCTCGACCTTGACCCAGTACGCTGCCGCACCGCCCAGTTCCGCAGCACGCAGACGTACGTGCTCGGGCGCTGTGTTGCGACGATGAGTCAGGAACCAGTCGGCAAGTGCTTCCTGCTGCTCGAGATCCTCGTGTCCCCAGCCGGGCATCTCGTGGTAGCGAATGTCGTAGCCCCAGCGCTGCAGCATCTTCACGGCATGACGCGAATTCTCGACGCTCACTGTGTGATCGCTGTCGCCGTGCACCACGTACATCGGCAGATTGAGCAGGTTCTCCGCACTGACGAAGGAACTGATGCGCTCGAGCAGGAAGGCGTCGCGTGAATTCGTGGGTTCGGATTCCATCGAAGGCCCGGAAACCGAAGTCACGCGAAAATCCCAGCCGCCGAAGATCGGCGCAGCCGCCGCGAACAGATCCGGATGACGCGTGGCAACCCACCAGGTGCCCTGGCCGCCCATGGATTCGCCGGCGAGATACACGCGGTCCTCATCGACACTGAAAGTACGTTTGGCTTCGGCGAGGCAACGCAGCACATCCTGCTCGCCGATACCCACGTACTGCGCATTGCCGCGTCCATGAGGCTCGATGTAGATCACGTTCTTGCGGTCGGCGAGCATGGCATGGCGCATATCCACCGACCACCAGCCCGGATACTCTGGATTCGCAGGGTTGTAACCGTGCAGCATCATGATCACCGGCCAGCGCTGCTGCGGTGAATATTCCGCCGGCAGATAGGCGCGACAGAACTGCACCGAGCCGTCGGTCGGATCGGTATACGCAAGCCGTTTGAACCCATTGGCTCGCACGCTGCCATGCTTGCCTGCGGCATCCATGCGCAGCTCTTCGTATTCGAGCAGGGCCGAATGAATCGGGCCCCAGCCTTTTGCGGCTGCATTCTCAAGCTGCTTTCCAAGTCGATCCTGCACCAGTGCGGCCAGCATGCGGATCGTGGCACCGGCTGGTTGCTGATCTGCATGTTGCGCGGCGTCGATCAATGCGCGTGCGGCAGCGGTTGCATCGCCCTTGTACCAGGGCAGGTACGCGATACGCGGTTTGCCCAGCGCCGTTTGCGTGCGCAACCGAAACTCGTAGGCACCATCGGGCCAGCCCGCTGTATCGAAGTGAACGGATGCGCCGCGTTGTGCCGCCCTGGATTCACGCACTACGCCACCAGCCGCAAGGGCTTCGACCGTGACGCCGGGGCCATGCGCATCCGGCGTGAGGTCGGTATGAATGGTCACATCAGTGCCGCTGACATCCAGCGCCGGCGTCAGCTCTTCGGTGCGCGTCAGCGCGGTGCCGGGCTCCAGCACACGCAACGCGTAGCGCCATTGCTGTGGCCGCTGCTGGCCTGTCCGGATCAGCAGCGTATTCGCACCCTGCTGCAGCGTGACGGGAATCCGCTCGCCGTCGAGAACGAATGGTTTTTCGTCATTGCGCTCGAGCACCTTCGTGCCATTGACCCAGATCGCCAGGGTTCCTTCGGCGCCGACCGACAATTCCGCAGCGCCACCTTGTGCGCGCTGCAGCGACAGCGCCGCGAACATCACACCGGAAGTGGGCTCGCTGGCAGGCAGATTGACGATGTCGGTCCAGGACACCTGCGGAATCCAGCGCGGGCCATCTTCGGCAGCGAGCGGTGCTCCGGGAGCCGGCTGAAGCTTCTGAAGATCGAGCGCATCGGCGCGCTGCGGTGCCATGGGCCCTGCCACCAGCCACGAGCGCTGAAAGCGCGCTTCGTCGCGTTGCCACAGGTTGCGCAACGCAGGTTCGATCTGAGGCGATGGGTGGGGAGCGTCTGCTGAGCTCGCCAGTGACGTAGCGAGAATGACCAGCAGCATGGCCAGCTGGGAGATGAACCGCATCTTCATGCTCGAACCCCTTGGATATTGTTGTTGCCCGGGAATGTCCAGCCTTGTCAGACCCGCCACGCGTCCGTACGGTTACAGTCCGTCGGCGATTTCGCAATTCATGCGATCACCCTGGGCGTTGCGTCGACAGTGAGGTCCGTACCGGCAGCGCTTCAGCGAGCGCGGATATGACACTGAAACCGCATGCGATGCACGCATGCGTACCATTGGCTTGCCGCGCATGGCAGTGCGCGCGCCAATCATCTCGTCGGCTGCTGCGATCCGTCACATGTTGCGGATGAGCCGCGCATGCGCGACTGCCAACAAAGCAGCAGAGCGAATCGCGTGAATCAGAGAGCGACGACAACGTCGATGCGCCCAGCCGCATCGACTCGGCAGCTGACTACGTGGGTACAGCGTGCTCGGATCTCTGCTCTGCGGGCTTGCTGCTGCGGGCGAGGTTATAGGCCGTGCCCAGCAGCGATACATGCGAGAACGCCTGCGGAAAATTGCCGACCTGCCGCTGCAGATCCACCTCGTATTCCTCAGCCAGCAGCCCGAGGTCGTTGCAGAGTGTCACCAGTCGATCGAAGAGTTCGCGCGCTTCGCGCACTCTGCCGCACATGGCGTAAGCATCGGCCAGCCAGAAACTGCAGGCGAGAAACGCACCTTCACCGCCCGGCAGACCGTCATCGGCCGAATGCGAGTCGTATCGCAGCACGAAGCCATTGCGCAGCAGGTATTTCTCGACTGCCGCCACCGTGCCATGCACACGCGGATCGTCAGCAGGCAGAAAACCCACTGAAGGGATGAGTAACAAGCTGGCATCGAGTTCGTTCGAGCCGTAGGACTGCACGAATGTATTGCGCGTGGCGTCGAATCCCTTGCGACACACATCGGCATGAATTTCCGCGCGCAACTGGCGCCAGCGATCCACAGGGCCCTCCAGCGCGAACTGCTCGACACCCTTGATGGCGCGATCGAACGCAACCCAGCACATGACTTTCGAATAGGTGAAATGACGCGGCTCGCTGCGCACTTCCCACATGCCGTAGTCGGGACGACGCCACACGGTTTCCAGATGCGCCAGCAGTTCCAGCTGCATGGCCCAGGCGAATTCGTCGCACTTCAGACCGCCGCGGCGCGCCTGATGCAGCGCGTCCATGACTTCACCGTAGACATCGAGCTGAAGCTGCGCGTGAGCATCGTTGCCGATCCGCACGGGTCTGGATCCTTCGTAACCGCAAAGCCATGACACCTCGTACTCGGTGAGACGCCGTTCTCCCGCAACGCCGTACATGATCTGCATCTGCGAAGGGCTGCCCGCCACTGCGCGCACCAGCCAGTCGCGCCATGCGGCCGCCTCCGCCGAAAAGCCGGCGTTCAACAGGGCCAGCAGCGTGAGCGTGGCATCGCGCAGCCAGCAGAAGCGATAGTCCCAGTTGCGGGTACCGCCGATGTGTTCCGGCAGGGATGTCGTTGGCGCTGCCACGATGCCGCCGGTGGGCGCGTAGATGAGCGCACGCAGCGTCAGCAGCGATCGCACCACGATCTCGCGATGCGGTCCGTCGTACTCGCAGCGCGATGCCCAGTCCGTCCAGAAGGATTCCGTTTCCGCCAACGCACGTTGCTCATCGATTCGGCGCGGCATGGGCAGATGCGAAGCACCGTAGGTCAGAGTGAAAGGCACGGTCTCACCGGCTGTGACCGTGAAGTCGGCGACCGAGTGCATGTTTTCGCCATGCACGGGTGCGGATGTGTGCAGCACCGCCATGTGCGGCCCGGCAATCGCCGTCCATTCTCCGGGCGCAGTGCGGCGCACCCACGGCACCGCGGACCCATGATCGAATCGCAGGGTCAGTTCGGTACGCATGCGCACGCTGCCGCGCTCGCCCACGACGAGTCGCACCACATCGGAATTGCTGCCGCGCGGCGGCATGAAGTCGACGACCAGCACGCTGCCCTGCGCGGTGACGAAGCGGGTCTCGAGGATCAGGGTGTCACCGCGGTAGCGCCGCTCAGTGCTGACGACCTCGTCGCTGGGATGCATCGTCCAGCAGCCGTTGTCGCGGTCACCCAGCAACGCGGCAAAACACGCCTCCGAGTCGAATCGCGGCCAGCACAGCCAGTCGATCGAGCCTTCCCG
>DASTRD010000185.1:0-27642 GCA_035761425.1 Povalibacter sp. | reverse complement strand
TCCTGACGCCGGCCGGGGTGAAAGCCTGCCGGGCATTGCGCAAGGACATGATCGAGCACGAACGCAAGTTCGTGGACCGGTTCACCGAGCAGGAATTGCGCACGCTCATCGCGTTGCTGCGCCGCCTGCACGACGCCGGCTGACGGCACAGCGCATGGGCGTATCAGGCATCTCCCCTGAATGGTCGTAATCAAAATAGTTTGTATGTACAACTATTGTCCCGGCCGTGTATCTTCGGCCCCGCACGATGAGAATACGATTCGAGGGGGACATCATGAGCCACGCCGGCTGCCAAGCCATTCTGCAATCGCCGGGACGAGTGCTGCGCTAGGTCGCAGAGGCCGCGATGAGCGCGATCGATTTCGTCTTCACCGGAGACCTGGTTCTCGACGAGCCGCAGCCGGATGAATGGCTCGCGGGCATTGCGCCTGCGCTGCATGCTGCCGACGTTGCCATCGGGCACCTCGAAGTTCCGCACACCCATCATGCCGCCTCGCTGCGCGGCGACGTTCCCGCCCCCGGTGCCGATCCGGCACACGTGCCCGCGATCGCCCGTGCCGGTTTCGATGCGGTATCGCTGGCCGGCAATCACATCGCCGATTGCGGCCCGGTCGGCATCTCCGACACCCTCGCCGCACTGGATGCCGCACGCGTCGCTCATACCGGTGCCGGCATGGATCTGGCTTCGGCGCGGCGTCCCTGTGTCATCGAACGCGACGCGCAACGCATCGCACTGCTGAGCTACAACTGTGTCGGCCCCGAGGCGGCGTGGGCCAGCGCCACGCAGGCCGGCTGCGCCTACGTGCGGATCGATACAACGGATGGCTCACCCGTGCGCCCTACCGCGCCGCTGCAGTCTCCCGACCCTCAATCGCTGGCGGAGATGTCCGATGACATCGCACGCGCGCGCTCGCACAACACGCTGGTCATCGTCGCGCTGCACAAAGGGATCGTGCATACGCCGGCGGTGCTCGCTCCGTACGAGCGCGCAGTGGCGCACGCCGCCATCGACGCAGGGGCCGACATCGTCATTGCGCATCACGCACACATCGTCCGCGGCATCGAACGTCATCGTGGCAAGCCCATCTTTCACGGACTCGGCAACGGTTGCGTCGTGACGCGTGCGCTGAGCCCGCAGTCCGACGATCCGGCGCGCGCCGCGTGGGCACGCAAGCGCGAGGCGTTGTTCGGTTTCACACCCGATCCGGAATATTTTCTCGCTCCGTTTCATCCGCATGCAGTGAACGCGATGCTCGGCAGAGTGAGACTGCTGGAGGATGGCAGTCTGCGCTGCGGATTCATTCCCGTACGCGTCGATGCTCCCGGCCGCCCTCGTCTCGCCAACGCCCAGGAAGTGCCGGGCATCGTCAGCTACATCGAAGAGATCACCTTCGCCGGCGGGCTGCCGCCGATTGCAACCGACTTTGACGGAGAGTGTGCATGGATCCGGTAGCCGACAGCCCCGAGGAGCCGGTGAAGGAAATCGCCATGCCCCGCAGTCTGTTCTATCTGGGCAGCGCCGGACTATTGACCGTCATGATCGTGGAAGCGATTGCAGTGGCGGGCCGACACCTGCGCTATCCGCTGCTCGGCGCCCTGGAGATCGTGCAGGCTGCCATCGTCCCGACGGCGTGCGCAGCGATGGTGATCACCACACTATGTCAGGCGCATGCCATCGTGCACCTGCTGCTGGATCGTCTGCCGCAGCCGCTGCGCGGCTGGACGCGGCGGGCTGGCTGGTTTGCCGCCGGTGTGCTGTTCGCTGCGCTGTGCACCGGTGAGGTCTGGCTGACCGGCGATTTCTGGAATTCGTTCGAGGAGACCGACGTGCTGCACATTCCACTGCAGCCGCTGCGGATCCTCGTCACGGTCACCGCCGGACTGCTAGCGGCAATCTTCTTTCACCGCGCCGCCAGGGCAGAACGAGCATGAGCGGCGCTCTCGGCATTTCCGCGCTGCTGCTGCTGCTCGCCATCGGCGTGCCCATCGGCGTGGCCATGGGGCTGGTCGGCCTGGTCGGCATGACACTGCTGATCGGCTTCGAGCCTGCGCTGATCAAGAGCAGTGTGGTCTTGTTCGAAGCCGTCTCGCGCTATGAACTGGGTGTGCTGCCGTTGTTCCTTCTGATGGCACATCTGTGTTTCGCCGCCGGTGCCAGCCGCGACTTCTTCGCTGCCGCCGCCGGCCTCGTCGGACATCGACGCGGCGGACTCGCGCTCGCCACCATCGCCGGTTGCGCGGGATTCGGCGCAGTCAGCGGTTCGAGCCTGGCGACCGCCGCCACCATGGGGCTGATCGGTCTGCCCGAAATGCGCAAGCGCGGCTATTCCACGGCGCTGGCAACCGGCTCGGTGGCCGCAGGCGGCACACTCGGATCGCTGACACCGCCGTCGGGCGCACTCATCGTGTTCGGCATCATTGCCGAACAGTCCATCGGCAAGCTGTTCACGGCCGCCATCATTCCGGCGCTCACGCAGACACTCTTCTATATGGCGACGGTGATCGTGGTCTGCCGCTGGCGCCCGGGCATCGCACCGGCTTCGCCGCGGCTGCCGTGGAAAGAACGCATCGCTTCGCTCGTGCGCGTGCTCGATCTGGCAGCGGTCGTGGGGCTGGTGCTCTGCGGTATCGCGCTGGGCTGGTTCACACCGACCGAAGCCGCATCCGTGGGCGCGACGCTGTCGCTGGCGCTGTGTGCGTGGCGGCGGCGTCTGAATCGGAAGTCGCTGCGACATGCACTAGCCAGCACGCTTCGCACCACAGGCATGCTGTACGTGGTCATCGTCGGCGCTCTCATCTTCGCGGTGTTCATGAGCTTTACCGGTCTGGCACAGCAGATCGCTTCGTTCATGCAGGCATTTCAGGGGCAGCCCATCGTTGCCATCATCGCCATCGCGGTGCTGCTGCTGCTGCTCGGCTCGGTGCTGGACGGACTGGCGCTGATGCTGCTGACGACGCCCATCCTGCTGCCCATCGTCACGGGCCTGGGCCTGTCGCCCATCTGGTTCGGCATCTTTCTGGTGCGCACCATGGAGATCGGTTTCGTGCATCCTCCGATCGGCATCAATCTGTACGTCATTCAGGGCATCGCACCCGACATCCCTCTCGCGCGGGTCTTCAAGGGCGTACTGCCGTTTCTGGCAGCAGATTTCCTGCACCTGGCACTGCTCATCTTCGTACCCGCGCTGGCGTTATGGCTTCCGCACTGGCTGAGCTGACATCATGAATCCTCTGCCCTCCTTCAACGACCGTCTGTCGCTGCTGCTGAACGACCCCTTCGCCGCCGTGAAGGGCGCTCGCAACGAGCGCATCATCGGTTACGTCGGAGAAGACGTACCCGTCGAACTCATTCTGGCCGCGAACGCCGTACCGCTGCGCGTGCGTGGCGCAGCGAACGCTCCGACACCGCGTGCCGATCGGTATCTCGAATCCGCCTTCATGCCGGAACTGCGGGCGGTAGCCGAACTGTGGCTGACCGGCGCGCTGGATTTTCTCGATGCCGTCGTGCTCTCGCGCGCCGACGACAGTGCCCAGCGTCTGTACTACTACATGTGCGAACTGCAGCACCGCGGCATCTGCGGCGGACCGCTGCCACTGCTGTACGACGTGGGCACTTTGCCGCGGCAGACGAGCCGGGCACATACCCTCGAATCGACACGCCGGCTCGCCGCAGCACTCGGCGCCAATCTCACCGAGACGGCGCTGCAGCGCGTGGCCCGTCGCGAGCGATTGCTCGATCGCGTTCGCGCACGCCGCACCGATGCTGCCCCGCTCGCCGGCAGCATCGCCTGGCGCGTGCAACAAGCCAGCGGTTACGACTGGCGTGCAGAATTTGACGACGCAGCCGAGCGCTGGATCGAGACGGCGCCCTCCCTGTCCGGGCCGCGGCGCATTCTGCTGGCCGGCGATCTGCCGCCGGATGAACGGCTGCATCTGGCCGTCGAAGCTGCTGGCGGTTCGATCGTTGCCGAGCTCGTCGAATCGTGTGGCCCTGCCCGCGTGGCGCACGCCAATCCTCTGGTCACCATCGCGGATTACTTTCAGCAGCGCCGCAGCGTCGCCGTCTCGATGCGCATGAACCCCAGCTGGCTGGTCGACAGCGCGCGTGCCGTGCGCGCCGATGCCGTCGTGGCATGGCTCATCGAAGAGGACGAATCCCTGCCATGGGAAATTCCGCGGCAGATGCAATCCCTGGCCGCGGCGGGCATTCCGGCGCTTTTGCTGTCGCGCCAGCAATGGCGTGCCACCGATGAAACGCTGTCGCAGTTGCGTGCGTTCGTTGCCTGCGTGGAGCCTGCACGATGAGTCTGCTGAATGGATTGCCGGTACTGGCCTGGGGTGCGGCCGCCGACAGTGCGCTGGCGCGGTTTCTCGAAGATCTCGGTGCGGGCATCGAGCGTTGCGATGGCGCGCTGGATGCCGACCGTGTCGGGCGCGCCGCAATGCTGATCGATAACCTCGGACTGCCGCGCATTGCCGAGACGGGTCTGACGCGTGCAGCAATCGAATCACTCAATCCGCGCCTGATCCATGTGTCGGTAACCACCTTCGGCAGCGCCGGACCGCGCGCTCACTGGCGCGGTTCTGAACTCGTCGCTTCCGCAACCGGTGGCATCTTGCGACTCACCGGCGATCCGGATGGCACGCCGGTCAAGGAAGCACTCGATGCGTGCTGGTTTCACGCCGACATGGTGGCCGCCTGCGGCGCGTTGGCCGCCCTGCGCGAATGCGAGAGCAGCGGCCGCGGACAGCACGTCGATATTTCGGTTCAGGAAGTCGCGTTCTCGCGCAACGTCAATGGCGTGCTCGTGTGGCAGTTCGACAAGCGTCTGCTCACACGCGCGGGCGGCGCTCTGAACTACGGTCGAGCGCGCGTGCGCTGCATCTGGCCTCTGGCGGACGGCTTCTGCTTCCACTCCCTGATGACCGGCAGATTCGGCGCACCTGCCAATCAGGCATTGAGCGACTGGATGGACGAAGTCGGAGTCGACAATCCCCTGAGGGGCGTGGATTGGGAGCGTTACAACCGTTCCACACTCGACGCCGACACGCGCGCTGTCTGGGAGAAGGCGCTCGAAAACTTCTTCCGCACGCGAACACGCGCAGACATCAATACCGAAGGCCGCCGCCGCGGCATCAATGCAACCGTCGTTGCCGCGCCCGCCGATGTCCTCGCCGATCCGCATCTGCGTCAGCGACAGTTCTGGCGCAGGTCCGCCGATGGCAGCGAGCTGCCAGGCCGCTTCGTCTCGATCACGCAGGGCGAGAGTGCACCGTCTGTCACGGCCTCATCGGACGCGCCCGCACGCGGGCCGCTCTCGGGCATCCGCGTGCTGGATTTTTCCTGGGCACTGGTGGGCTCGATCACCACCAAGACGCTGGGCGATCTGGGCTGCGACGTCATCAAGGTGGAATCGCGCACGCGACCCTGCCTGTCGCGCGTCGATGTTCAGGTCGACGCCTCGCAGGCGCGCAATCTGGACGACAAGCCCTGGTTCGCGCATCTCAATACATCCAAGCGCAGCCTGGCGCTGGACATGAAACATCCGGCGAGCCGCGAAGTGCTCGAGCCGCTGATCGAATGGGCTGACGTGGTGGTCGAAAATTTTTCGCCCGGCACGATGGAAAAGCTCGGTCTGGGTTACGCGCAACTCGCGCGCCGCAATCCGCGCCTGGTCATGGTGTCCGGGAGCGTCTTCGGCCAGACCGGACCGCTCGCGCAGAGCTGGGGTGTCGATGGTACTGGTGCGGCGCTCAGCGGCCGCACGCTGCTGACGGGCTGGCCCGATCGCGATCCCGTCATTCCGAGTGCCGCGCCCTATGGAGACGTGATCGTGCCGTATGCCATGGCTGCGAGCGTCATCGCAGCGCTGGAAAATCGCCGCCGCACGCAGCGCGGTTGTCACATCGACGCCTCCATGTACGAGCTGTGCGTGCAGCAGATGCGCGATGCGTACCTGCCGCGCGCCACTGCCACGCGCATCGGCAACGCGGATCCGCGGGCATTTCATCAGGGTGTGTATGCCGCGCAGGGCGAGGATCGCTGGATCGCGGTGACATTTGCAGCGGACGCCGACTGGACGCGCTTCGCCGCAGCGCACGGACTGACCGGTACCGATCCCGAGACCGCCCTCACAAGGTGGTGTGCAGCCCGCACGGATGCCGATGCCGTCGATCAACTTCAGAACGCGGGTGTCGCAGCCGGCGTGGTGCAGGACATGTCGGATCTGTTCGAACGCGATCCGCAACTGCAGGCACGTCATCCGCTCGTGTTCTTCGATCATCCTCTGCTGGGCAATTTCGGCCACATGCGTACTCCCATCGATTTCTCGCGCTCTGCGCCCGAACCCTATCGCGCTCCGTCCATCGGCGAGCACAACAAGGTCATCGCCGAATCGCTGTGCCGGATGTCGCCGCAGCGCTTTGCTGAACTGGAGTCCCTGGGAGTGTTCCGATGAGCGAGCCGACCCGCACCTCTTCCGGACAACGCAGTCGCAAGGACCTGCAGTGCACTGCCGCAGCGACCGCCTACCAGCGCGAATTCGTGGCCGATCTGCGGCGCCGCGTCGTCGACAACGCCGAGCCGTTTGCCATCGCCCAGGCCGATACGCCGCACGAGATCTTTCACACGTTCGACATTCCGCTCATCAGCAACCAGTGGTGGTCTGCCTACATCTCAGCCAAGCAGCTCTCGCCACGCTATTTCAACGTGCTCGATCAGCTCGGCTATCCCGCCAACAGCTGCCGCTACTGCTCGCTGGGACTGGCCTGCACGCTCGACAACGATCCCGCCACGGCGCCGTGGGGTGGATTGCCCAAGCCGACCGTGCTGGTCGCCCGACTCACCTGCGAGTGCATCCGCCACGTGTTCGGTCAGTGGGCCGAAGCGCTGGGCACCGAGTTCTTCCCCCTGGAAGCACCGGGCTGGACACACAAGGATCCGCAGTGGTTCGAGAAATCCAACAGCGCCTGGGAAGAAGTGTACGAGCCGCGGCGCATCGAACTGCTGGTCGAGGAAATGCGTGCGCTGATCGAACTGCTCGAACGCCGCACCGGCCGAAAGTTCGATCAGGAGCGCTTCGTCGAGCTCATGCACGGCGTCAATGAGCAGGAAGGCTACATCGCTGAAGCAGCGCGCATGATCGGCGATGCGCGGCCCTGCCCGGTCTCGATCACCGACCAGATGCCGAACACCATGATCCCGCAGTGGCATCGCGGCTCGCCCTGGGCCATCGCCCATGCGAAGCGTTTTCGCGATGAAGTCGCCGACCGCATCGCCAACGGCATCGCCGCGAGCAGCAACGAGCGTGTGCGCCTGATGTGGATCGGTGCCGGACTGTGGCACGACCCCGGCTTCTACAGCGCGCTCGAGGACCGTTACGGCGCCGTGTTCGTATGGTCCATGTACATGCCGTTCGCGGGTCCGCAATACATCCGCGAACTGCACGATCGTCCGCTGCATGCACTCGCCAGCCGCGTGTGCTCGATGAACGAAGTGCTGCATCTGCCGCCGTGGATGAACAGCTGGATGGTCAGTGAAGCGCAGCGCTGCGGCATCGACGCGGCCGTGATCCTGGTGCCGCCCGACAATCGTCTGTCGCAATCCGGAACGCTGCTGACGCAGCATGCACTGCAATCTGCCGGTGTGCCCGCGCTGCTCATTCCCGCCGACATGGTGGATGCCAAGCAGTGGGACCACGACCGCATGGTGGCGCATGTCGCCGACTTTCTGCGCGAGCAGGGGCTCCTGTGAAGTTCACTGCGATCCTGCTTGCGACTCTCATGCTCTGTGCCTGCGCGCGCTCGGGCACGCCGCAGGTCACTGTGCTGACGTATGCGTCGCCGTACGCTCCTTCGCATCCCTTCAGCCAGGCCGACATCGCCTGGATGAAGTGGGTCGAACAACGCTCGGGCGGGCACCTTCGCATCCAGCCGTACTGGTCCGGTTCGGTGCTGTCATCGGAGCATTCGATGAGCGAACTGCGCCACGGCGTGGTCGATATCGGTCTCATCACACCGATCTACGTGCGCGGCGGCACTCATCTCATCCGCACCCAGGCGGCGTTCTACGCCGGTCTCACGTCCTTCAAACAGCAGGTGGCGCTCTATCACTGCCTCACCGAGGCCGATCCGCAGTTCCGGCGCGAACTTGACGGACTGGTCGTGCTCGCGGTGCAGGGCGGCAATCTCCCCGGCATTCTCACGCGCAATCGTCCGCTGCATCGCCTGGAAGACCTGCAGGGCCTGCGCCTGCGTGCCCCGGCCGAACTGCTGCCGGTGCTGCGGCACTTCGGTGCCGATCCGGTGGAAATGCCGATGGGTGAAGTCTATGCAGCGCTCGCCAAGGGCGTGCTCGATGGCGTAGTCGCACCGGCTGACACGCTGAAGTCGCTGCATTTCGCCGAGGTCGCGCACTACTTCAGCAGGCTCCACATTCCGCGTGGCGCCTATGCAGCGCGCGCCATGGGCGAGCACCGCTGGAAGTCGCTCACCGAAGAAGAGCGCAGCATCCTGCGCGAAGGCGTGGCCGTGTGGGAAGACGCGCTCGACACGCAACTCGCGCAGGCAGAACGCGCCGGCGAAGTCGTCGGACATGAACATGGGATCGAGTTCATCACGCCCACGCCGCAGGACGTCGAGCGTTTTCTGAACGGATACGACCAATTCGCCGCGCAGGCGGCCGCCGGGTTGCAGCAACGCTTCAACATCGACGGCGAAACGCCTTACCGCTATGCGCGCGCACTGGTTGCTGCAAGTGCCGCCAGTGGAACCATTGAATGCAAGGGAGAAGGAACATGAGTGCTGCCCTGAAGGGAACACTCGTCGTGGATTTCAGCCATGTGATGGCAGGTCCTTATGCGTCGCACCTGTTGCGACTGCTCGGCGCTGAGGTGATCAAGATCGAAGCACCCGGCACCGGCGATGCCATGCGCAACTATGGAACCGATCGCCGCTACGACGGCATGTCGCCTGCATTCATCGCAGTGAATGCCGGCAAGAAGTCGCTGGTGCTGAATCTCAAGCATCCGCCGGCAATCGCGGCCGTGCGGCGTCTCATCGAGCGCGCCGACGTGGTGCTCGAAAACTTCCGACCGGGCGTCATGGCGCGGCTCGGTCTGGACTACGACACCGTGCGGCAGTGGCAGCCCCGCATCGTGTACTGCTCGGTGTCCGGTTACGGGCAGAAGAGCCCGCGACGTGACTGGCCTGCCATCGACAACATTGTGCAGGCAACGAGCGGCATGATGTCGCTGAGCGGCGAACATGGCGACGACCCGATGCGTGTGGGATTCCCGGTGGTCGACACGCTCACCGGCCAGACTGCCGCCTTCGCCATTCTCGCCGCGCTGCTGCGACGCGAGCGCACGGGTGCCGGCGAACATATCGATGTCGCGATGTTCGATGCCGCCATCGCGTTCATGACCTCCGCCGTCGTGCCCTATCTGGTGACGGGCCGCGCCCTGGAACGCACCGGCATTGTCGGTTACAGCGGTCAGCCCACCTCCGCCGTTTTCACGGCGGCCGACGGTCGGCAGATTTCCCTGGGCGTCGTGCAACAGCAGCAGTTCGTGGCACTCGCAAGTGCGCTGGGCCGCGAGCAGTGGCTGAGCGATCCGCGCTTTCGCGACACGGAACTGCGTCGCCGTCACAGCGCAGAAATGCAGCAGGAACTTGCGGCCGTCTTCGCCACGCGTAACGCCGCTCAGTGGGAGCAGCAATTGAGCGACGCGGGCATCCCCTGCGGCATGGTCCGCGATGTCGGCGAGGCAGTCACGCTGAAAGGACTCGATGAACGCGGTGTCACCCTGCCCCTGCACGTGCCATCGCTGCCCGACCGACAGGACGTCTCCATCGTCAATGCAGGATTCAAATTCAGCGAAGACTCGCCGCACGTCGACGTGGCACCGCCGCGTCACGGCGAGCACGGCGAAGACATTCTCGCCTCGCTCGGCTTCGATGCCGATGAGCGCAGCGAGATCCTCGCCGGCAACACACTCTAGTTCATGCTTCGACGGAGGGGCCATGCTTTCACCTGCAATCCGCACACTCGCGCTCTGCTGTTCGGCAGTACTCGTCACCTCGGCCATGGCGGCTGAGTCGCAGGTTTCCAGGCCCGGGGAGTACAGCGGCTACACCTCAGCGCGCTACGACGGCTACAAGCTGACGTCGCAGTACGTTGCGATGCGCGACGGCACGCGTCTGGCCGTCGACATCATCCTGCCGACGTTGAATGGAGCCGTCGCCAGCGGCAAGTTTCCCGTGGTGTGGATGCACACGCCGTACAACCGGCGCAATCAGAATGACGGCCTCACGGCCGCCAACTATCCGGGCAAGGCGCTGCAACTGGTGAAGTACGGTTACATCGTGGCAGTGGCCGACTTCCGCGGCACGTATGCCTCGTTCGGACACAACGCCGGTTACAACCGCGGCGAGTGGCAGGATTTCGCGCGATGGGATGCCTATGACATCACCGAATGGCTGGCGAAACAGCCGTGGAGCAACGGCAAGATCGGCATGTGGGGCTGCTCCGCCACGGGCGGCAGTCAGATGCAGGCGCTGACAACGGCGCCGCCGAGCCTCAAGGCGGTGTTTCCCATGAGCTGCGAATGGGATGTCTATCCGTTCGTGGCCACCGGCGGGATCACCCCGCCTCCCGGACAGCCCACGCAGATCCTGCGCGGTCTGTCGCGTGCCGAACGAGATGCCGCGGCGGTTCCGGTCGATGGTGACGACGATCGCAAGCTGCTGAAGGCAGCGATCGAAGAGCATGCCAACAATCTGGAATCGGCCGGCTTCGTACCGTTCCGCGACAGCACCTCGGACACCTTCGGCAACCAATGGTGGCTGAAGAGCAGCCCGTACATGTACGCCGACGTCATCAATAAATCGAAAGTGGCGATCTACACCGCCGCGAATCTGGAGGAAGGTCACGTCGGCTACGGACCGCCGTTCACGTTCAACAACGTGCGGACGCCGAAGAAGCTGATTCTCGGACCGGCGACGCACTGCGACTGGACCACGGTGCTCAAGAAGACCGGTTTCGACATCGTCGTGGAAGAACTGCGCTTCTTCGATTACTGGCTGCGCGACATCGACAACGGCATCATGCGCGAGCCCGCGGTGACGTACTACACGTTCAACGAAGATCCGGCCCGTGCGTGGCAATACTCACCCGTGTGGCCACTCGCCAACGAGAAGCGCACGGAGTTCTATCTCGGCGATGGCACGTTGTCGACCTCACCCGCACAGTCCACGGCGGACACGAAGATGCAGGTGAACTATGAAGTCACCAACGACAACTTCTGGGATACGGGAATGTCCTTCACCACTGCACCGCTGACGACGGACACGCAGGTCACCGGCTACAGCGTCGCCACGTTGTGGATCAGCACCACGGCCACTGATGCGGACGTGAATGCCCGCATCGACGATGTCGCGCCGGACGGCACGCATCACTATGTCGGCATCGAAGGCAAGCTGCGGGCCTCATTGCGCGCAACGCAGGAAGCACCCTACAACAACATGGGATTGCCCTGGCATCCGTTCACGCAGGAATCCGTGCAGAAGCTCGAACCCGGCGTGCCGGTCGAAGTGCAGTTCAACTTCATGCCGACCTCGTACGTGTTCAAGGCCGGTCATCGCATCCGCCTGACCCTCCAGTTCGCGGATGCACGTGCCACGCCGAGAGTCGAACCCGCACCGACAGTCACGGTGCTGCATCGCGCCGGTGCGGCTTCCCGGCTGGAATTGCCGCTGATTCCGCGCTGACGATGAGCGTCGCCGCCGGATCCATCGGCGGCGACGCTTCGCAGGACTAGCGCCAGACTTCGCTGGCCGTTTCCACCACCAGGCGCAGCTTGGCGATTTCCTGTTCCACGGCAATGTCGTTGCCGTGCACGGTGCTCGAGAAGCCGCACTGCGGTGAAAGTGCGAGCTGTTCAAGCGGCGCATATTTCGCCGCTTCGTCGATGCGACGCTTCAGATCGTCCTTGTGCTCGAGTTCGCCGAGCTTGGTCGTCACCAGACCGAGCACCACGGTCTTGCCCTTCGGCAGGAAGCGCAACGGACGGAAATCGCCGCTGCGCTGATCGTCGTACTCGAGGAAGTATGCATCCACGCGCATTTCCGACAGCAACGCCTCGGCGACCGGTTCATAGCCGCCCTGCGCCGCCCACGTGCTCTTGAAGTTGCCGCGGCACAGATGCACCGCGAGCGTCATGCCCGCAGGTTTCAGATCGACCACCCGATTGATGAACGTCGCATACCGATGCGGCAGTTCGTTGGGGTCGTCGCCGCGCTGACGGGCCGCTTCGCGCATCTTCTCATCGCACAGATACGCGAGATTCGTGTCGTCCATCTGCACGTAGCGACAGCCTGCATCGGCGAGCGACTTCAGCTCCGCCGCATAGGCACGCGCGACGTCCTCATAGAACGGCTCGAGATCCGGATAGTGCTCCTTGCTGATGCCGGCGCGACCGCCGCGGAAGTGCAGCATGGTCGGCGAAGGAATCGTCACCTTCGGTGTGCGCTGCGTATGCGAGGCCAGAAAGCGGAAATCGGCGAGCTGGATGTCCTTGACGTGACGCACCTTGTCGATCACGCGCATGACCGGCGGTGCCAGCTCTTCCGTACCGTCCGGCTTGCGGATGGTCACGGGAATGTCGGTCTTGACGCCGCCGAGCTGTTCGAGGAAGTCGATGTGGAAATACGTGCGACGGAACTCACCGTCCGTGATGCTCTGCAACCCGACGTCTTCCTGCAGCTTGATGGCATCGCGGATGGCGCGATCCTCCACTTCGCGCAGCTGCTGCGCCGACAGTTCGCCGCGGGCAGCGGCAGCGCGCGCATCGAGCAGGTATTTCGGGCGCAGCAGGCTGCCTACGTGATCGGCGCGAAACGGCGGTTGAGTCGGTGCGGTCATGGTTGTCCCCCTGGGAGAATGGATTTCTGAAAAATACTGCCGGCCGCGCTCGCTGCGAGCCGGGCCGACTGTGCAGCCGGTACGCCCAACGATCGCAACAGCCCGGCCGCCATGTTCTCGGCCACTTTTTTCGGTGCGGTTACCAGCCGCTCCTCCAGCGCGTGCCGCAGCGCCACGACGATGATACCGATGACCAGCAGCACTGCGGCCTCGATATCCACATGCCGGAACCGCTTCGTGCGGATTCCCGCCAGCACGTTGTCGCGCAATGAACGGTTCACCGGCGCATCCGGCATGGTGGCGCCGGAGTTCAGACGCCACAGGACCTGCGCGCTGTCGCGATGTTCGATCGCGAACCGTACGAAGATGCACACAGCGCGTGCCAGATGCTCCGCGGGATCCTCCACGGACGCATTCAGCTCGTTGACCGCCATTTCCACCTGGCGGCGCACCATGGCAGCAATTTCCCTGGCGAATACATCCTTGTCGGCAAAGTGATTGTAGAAGCTGCCCTTGGCCACGGCCGCTGCGGCGACGATCTCATCGACGCTCACGCCGTCCACGTGTCGCGCTGCAAACAATGCACGTCCCGCGTCCATGAGCGCCTTGCGGGTCCGGTCGCGGCGACGGTCAGCTTTGAGTGGCGGTTTGACAGTGGAGCTCTTGGCAGCCATGAATCCATGCTCGCGCATTTCTGACCATATAGTACAATACTGACTGAATAGTCATATATCAGGGGTGAGTATGTCAGATTCCCTGCGTATCGACGTCAGCCGCAGCGGCGACGTCGGCGTCATCGTCGTCACGAATCCGCCCGTCAACACCATCACCGCCGCCGTGCGCAAAGGCCTCGGCGATGCACTGGATCAGATCCAGGGCATGAGCGGCCTGCGTGCGGTCGTGCTGCTGTGCGGCGGCAATACCTTTTTCTCCGGCGCCGACATCGGCGAGTTCTCCGGCCCGCCGAAGGAAGCGGAATACCGCGATCTGTTCGCCCGAATCGAGGCACTGCCCATTCCGGTCGTGGCCGGCATGCACGGCACGGCGATGGGCGGCGGTCTGGAAATCGCGCTGGCCTGCCATTATCGCGTGGCCGCGCCGGGCAGCCGCTTCGGCCTGCCGGAAGTCACGCTCGGCATCATTCCGGGCGCGGGCGGCACGCAACGCATGCCGCGGCTGATCGGCGCGGAAAAGACGCTCGAAATGATCCTGTCGGCGCGCCCTGTGGACGTGGCCCAGGCGATGACTCTGGGATTCATCGACGCCCAGATCGACGGCGATCTGTCCGCCGGCACGATCGAATATGCGAAGCGGCTCGTGGCCGACGGCAAGGGTCCGCGCCGCACCGGCGAGCAATCGGTGGATCCGGCGAGTGCGACCGAGCAGATTTTCGCGGCCGCGGAAGCCCAGGCGCGCAAGCAGTACCCCAATCGCACTGCGGCACTGACCGCGATCAAGGCAGTGCGCGGTGCGCTGACCCTGCCCTTCTCACAGGGCCTCGCGCTGGAGACGGAGCTGGTCAACGGTGCCAAGCTGACGGATGAATCCAGAGGTGCGGTGCATGTGTTCTTCGCCGAGCGTGAAACGCGCAAGGTTCCGGGACTGCCGGAGGGCAAGGCTGCGTCGGTCGGCAAGGCGGGCATCATCGGCGCCGGCACGATGGGCGGCGGCATCGCGATGTGCTTCGCCAATGCCGGCATTCCCGTCGTCGTGATCGACGCTACGCAGGAAGGACTGGATCGCGGTCTCGCCACGGTGGACCGCAATTACGAGTCCATGGTGAAGCGCGGTCGTCTGTCTGCGGACGACAAGGCGAAACGGCTCGCGCTCATTACCAGCTCGCTCGATTATGCGGCTCTCAGGGACGCCGACGTCATCATCGAAGCGGTCTTCGAAAGCATGCCGCTCAAGCAGGAGATTTTCCGCAAGCTCGATCAGGTCGCAAAGCCCGGCGCCATTCTTGCGACCAACACCTCGACGCTGGACATCAACGAGATCGCGCGTGTCGTCAGTCGTCCGCAGGACGTGATCGGCATGCACTTCTTCTCGCCCGCCAACGTCATGCCGCTGCTGGAAGTCGTGCGCACGGACACGACGTCGCCGCAGGCAATCCGCACTGTCATGGATCTCGCCAAGCCCTTGCGCAAGACACCGGTGCTCGCCCGGGTGTGCTACGGATTCATCGGCAATCGCATGATGGAAGGCTATGCACGCGAAGCCGAACGCATGGTGCTCGAGGGCGCAACGCCGCGCGCCATCGACACGGCGCTGGAGCAATGGGGCATGGCCATGGGCATCCTGGCCGTGTTCGATATGGCCGGCATCGACGTCGGCGTGAATGTGCACAAGGCCAATGCGCATCAGTTTCCGCCCGACCCGGCCTATTACCAGGCCGACTTCGCTCTTTTCGAAGCGGGCCGCCTCGGCCAGAAAAATGGCAAGGGCTACTATCGCTACGAGAAGGGCGATCGCACCCGTCACGACGATCCGGAAGCCATCGCGATCATTGCCGAACGTGCGCGCCAGCTCGGTATTCCGCAGCGCCAGCACACGACGCAGGAAATCGTCGAGCGCTGCGTCTATCCGTTGCTCAATGAAGGTCTGCGCATTCTCGAGGAAGGCGTTGCGCAGCGTGCCAGCGACATCGACGTCGTGTGGTGTGCGGGCTACGGGTTCCCGCGCTACCGCGGCGGACCGATGTTCTACGCTGACACCATCGGACTGAAAACGCTGCTCGAGGGCATGCTCAAGTACCGCGAAGTCTTCGGGCCGATGCATTGGGAACCGGCGCCGCTGTTGCGCAAGCTGGTCGAGAGCGGCCAGAGCATCGCCGACTGGGAACGCAGCCGAGGTTGAGCATGAACATCAATGAGCTGATTGCCATCGACGTGCACACGCACGCGGAAGTCTCCTGCCGCCAGGAACCCGACGAGGCGTGGAAGCCGTTCGAGGCTGCGTCGTCGAAATATTTCAAGGCCGGCAAGCGTCCGACCATTGCGGAGACCGTGGCGTACTACCGCGAACGCAAGATCGGCCTGGTGATGTTCACCGTCGATTCGGAGTTCGAGATCGGCAACAGGCGCATTCCGAACGAGGAAGTCGCCGATGCCGCGCGCGAAAATGCCGACATGATGGTGGCTTTTGCCAGCATCGATCCGCACAAGGGCAAGATGGGTGTGCGTGAGGCGCGGCGTCTGATCAAGGAAGGCGTGATCCGCGGCTTCAAGTTTCATCCGACCGTGCAGGGCTTCTTCCCGAATGACCGGCTTGCGTATCAGCTCTATGAGGTGATCGCGGAACACAAGCTGCCGGCCATCTTTCACAGCGGCCATTCGGGCATCGGCACCGGCATGCCCGGTGGCGGCGGCCTGCGCCTGAAATATTCGAATCCGATCCATCTCGATGATGTCGCCGCCGATTTTCCGGACATGACGGTCATCATTGCGCATCCGTCCTGGCCCTGGCAGGACGAGGCGCTGTCGGTGTGTCTGCACAAGCCCAACGTGTACATCGATCTGTCGGGCTGGTCGCCGAAGTATTTTCCGCCGCAGCTCGTGCAGTACGCCAACAGTCAGCTCAAGACCAAGATGCTCTTCGGGTCCGACTATCCGCTCATCACGCCGGATCGGTGGATTCAGGATTTCCAGCAGGCCGGCTTCAAGCCTGAGGTACACGATCTGATCCTGAAACAGAACGCGATTCGTGCGCTGCGCCTGGACTCCCCATGACAGCCGACGCGCTGAACTGGACGCCCGATCCATTCGCGACCGACTTCGAGCGTCGCGCGGACGGCTCGATGCTGCTGACGCCGCGTCAGCAGCTCGCACCGTTTCCGCCGCGGCTGATGGACTATCTCGAACAATGGGCGCAGGCGGCACCGGATCGCATTCTTGTTGCGCGTCGCGATCACGACGGCAACTGGCGCTCGCTCACGTACGCGCAGACACTCGAAAGGGTGAAGCGCATTGCCGCCGCGCTGGCAACACGGCAGCTTTCCGCGGATCGGCCCGTGGTGATTCTCTCGGGCAACAGTATCGAACATCTGCTGCTTGCATTCGGTGCGATCTGGGCGGGCATTCCCTATTGCCCGGTGTCGCCCGCCTACAGTCTGGTCTCATCGGATCTCGGCACGATCCGCTACGTGATGCAGTTGCTGACACCGGGATTGGTCGCCGCATTCGACACCCCAAAGTTTGCGACGGCACTGACCCAACTCGATCTGGGCGATGCCGAGATCATCGGCGATGCCGAGGTGGCCGGGCGCAACGTCGCGCCGTTTTCACTGCTCGATGCGCAGCCGTCGGCTGAGCTGGAACGCCTGCATCGCGCCACCGACGGCGACACCATCGTCAAATTTCTGCTGACTTCCGGGTCGACCGGTCATCCGAAGGCGGTGATCACGACCAATCGCATGTTGTGCGCGAATGCGACCATGCTGCGGCAATCCATGCCGTTTCTCGTCGATGAGCCTCCTGTACTGGTGGACTGGCTGCCGTGGAATCACACCTTCGGCGGCAGCCACAACGTCGGCATCGCGCTGTCCAATGGCGGCACGCTGTACATCGATGACGGCAAGCCCACGCCGGCAGGCATCGGCGAAACGCTGCGCAATCTGCGCGAGATTTCGCCCACGGTCTATTTCAATGTGCCGAAGGGTTTCGAACTGATCGCGCATCGGCTCGGCGAGGATGCGCCGTTGCGTCGCAATTTCTATCGGCGGCTGCGTGCTTATTTCTTTGCGGGCGCAGCCCTCGCCCAGCACACCTGGGATGCGCTGGATGCAATGTCGCTGCAGGAACGTGGCGCGAAGACACCGATGCTGTCCGGCCTGGGCGCAACTGAAACCGGCCCGTCGGTGACATTCACCACGCCTGCAATGGGTCGCGCAGCCGTCATCGGTCTGCCGGCCAACGGTTCGCTGGTGAAGCTGACGCCCGTGGAAGAAAAGATCGAGATCCGTGTGCGCAGCCCCAGCGTGACGCCCGGTTACTGGCGACAGCCGCAGCTCACTGCGGCCGCGTTCGATGACGAAGGCTTCTACCGGCTCGGCGATGCCGTGCGCCTGCTGGACGACAGCGATCCGACGCGCGGTCTGATGTTCGACGGACGCATCGGCGAAGACTTCAAGCTTGCCAACGGCACCTGGGTCAGTGTCGGTCCGCTGCGCGCCGAACTCATTGCGGCGCTGTCGCCATTGGCACAGGACGTGGTCATCGCCGGCCTGAATGCCGATTTCGTCGCTGCGCTGATCATCCCGGATATTTCCGCCTGCACCCGCCTGCTTGGCCTGTCGGGTGCAGCGCAGTACGACGTACTCGCCCAGAACACCGCGCTGCTCGAACAACTTCGAGAACGGCTGCGAGCACATGCAGCGCGCAATCCGGCGAGCACCCGATGCGTGCGGCGCGCTGCACTGCTGCCCTCGCCTCCTTCGCTCGATCATCGCGAGATCACCGACAAGGGATCGATCAACCAGCGGGCCGTGCTGAGCCACCGCGCCGCACTCGTTGCCGATCTTTACGCCGCAACACCGGCCGCAGGCATCATCGACGTCAGTATCTGAAGTGAGATTCATCGGCGCTGCGCCCAGCGCGTCAGAGTCTCCTTCAGGGAAACCCCGCGGCAGCAATCCGCCAGCGCTCGCGACTGATTGAGCCGTGATCCATCGTCCAAGAGACAATGGATACGTCAGCGCCGACTCCTGCCCGCGCCGCGCCCGCCTGCACGGCCGGGATCGAGCCTGGATTCACCATCGCCGCTGCGGGACACAGGACCTGGCAGCACCGATCGATCCGCGCAGCCGGTGCACTGCTGGCCTTGCTGGTTGCCGGGTCCGGTGCGTTCGATATTTCGTTCGAAACCGATGCTTCGCTGCTGTTCGGTGCAGCAATTCCCATTTGTTCCTCACTGCCGTCCTTCGCAGTCGCTGCTCTGTTGCTGGCACCGATGGGCGGCACGGACCTGTCGCACCTGAAACTGCTGCGCGGGGCCTACATCTTGTTGGTGGTGTATCTGTCGGCGCGTCTTATCGAAGTGCTCGCGAGCGTGCCCGATGGTGGGCTGCCACTCGTTGCAATGTCGCTCGCCATCGTCGCGGCGAATACGGCAATCCTGTGTCACTACGTACGCCGGCAGGAACCGTGCAGTCGTCCCGAGCCCCGGCACGATTGAATCGACTCGGACTGATCGTCCAACAAGACGTGAACATCCTGCGGACAATCGCTGTCCTGGGCACGCTCGCGGGTTGCGTGGGCGCCGGATACGCGGCCGACGTCGCAGATGCGACGGCCATTCCCTCTGCCAGGGAACTCGAAGCGCAAGGCGCCGTCATCGGCGCCATCTACATCGATGCTCAGAACATTTTCGATCTGAACGATGCGCGCGAGAACACGGGCCTGTACCGCTTCGGCAATGCTCTGCACGTGACGACGCGTGAGCACGTCATTCGCCATCAACTGCTGTTCAGGACCGGCGATCGTTTCATGCAGCACACGCTCGATGAATCCGAACGCATTCTGCGATCGGCGCGCTATCTGTACGACGCCTCCGTAAGGCCCGTTGCCTGGCATGATGGGAAGGTTGATGTGCTGGTCACGACGCACGATGTGTGGACGCTGAATCCCGGCATCTCCTTCGGTCGGCACGGCGGCACCAATACGTACGGGTTCGAGCTGGAAGAGCTCAACATCTTAGGCACAGGCACCTCGATCGCCGCGTCGCACAAGTCCGGTATCGACCGCAGCTCCGATACGCTCGAGTTCAGGGATCAGCACCTCTTCGACACGTGGGCCTCGCTGGCACTGACCTATTCGAACAACAGCGATGGCTCGACGAAGGGGTTTTCGCTGGAGCGGCCTTTCTATTCGCTCGATACCTCATGGTCTGCGGGCGCCCACTTTCTCGATGACGATCGCGTCGAGTCCCTGTACGACGGCGGCAGAATCATCGATCAGTTTCAACAGCATGCGCGACGTGCCTCCATCTCCGGCGGGTGGTCCTCGGGTCTGGTCGATGGCTGGACACACCGCTGGACCACGGGCCTGAGTTACGACGAGACGCGCTTCGACACATCGCCGTACTGGAGCGGTCCGACTACGATTCCCCAGGACCGCAAATTCGTCTACCCGTGGATGGGAATCGAACTGGTTCAGGACGATTTCACGAAGACCCGCAACCGCGATCAGATCGGCCGCACCGAGGATTTCCAGCTCGGCATGCACTTCAGCGCACATCTGGGCTGGGCGGATCGCTCCTTCGGTTCCGATCGCGATGCGGCGATCTTCGACGCTGCGGCTGGCTATGGGTTCAATCCCGGCGCCGAATCCACGCTGCTGTTCAGCACCGGCAGTTCGGGACGCCTCGAAGACGGCTCATTCACCAACACTGTCCTGAACGGTGCCGTGCGCTACTACCTGCAGCAATCCGATCGCCGCCTCTTCTTCATCACGGCCCAAGGCATGAAGGGTTATCGGCTCGACCGCGACAATCAGATCCTGCTCGGCGGCGACAATGGCTTGCGCGGCTATCCGCTGCGTTATCAGGCAGGCGATGCCAGCGCGCTGCTGACCATGGAGGAACGCTATTTCACCAACTGGTATCCGTTCCGGCTGTTCCGCATCGGCGCCGCTGCCTTCTTCGATGTCGGTCGTACCTGGGGAGGCGTCGATCCCGACGCGCCGGGCCGCGGCTTGCTGCGCGATATCGGCATCGGCCTTCGGATCGGCAATACGCGCTCGGGGCTCGGCAACATGATCCACGTCGATCTCGCCTTCCCGCTCGATGGCGATTCCTCCATCAGCAACGTGCAGCTCATCGTCGAAACCAAGCAGAAGTTCTGACGATCAGCTCGTCCGCCCTTCGTTCTTGCGGGCACCGCGCACGTTGAGGACGAACAGGCCGACCTGCAACAGGATCAGTGCCCAGGCATTGGCCGCGTAACCCCACACAACCCAGAGGATGTTGCTCACCACGAACAGCCAGAATCCCCACAGCCGGCGACTGCGCGATTGCGAGCCAACGGCCCACGCGGCCACCAGGGTCAGCACCATGGCCGGCCACTGCACCAGATCCAGATTCACAGTTCGACCCTCGCATGACTCTGCGTGCATTGCACACGCCACAACGGCGCGCCGACGCTTGCGGTTCCTTGCATCGGCAGGCATCGATCCAACATCCGTCCAAGGCGTACAAGACCCGGGTGCGCCGACTGAGGACCATCGTTCTCCCTGTCATTCTCTTCAGGAGATCGCGATGAAAACCATGCTGGTTGCCGCGGCCGCGGCTGCACTGTTTACCGGGACGACACTCGCCTCCTCCGGGACGAAGCCAACGGTGGTCCTGGTGCATGGCGCATTTGCGGATGCTTCGAGCTGGAACGGCGTCATCTCCAGACTTGCGAGCGACGGCTACCGCGTGATCGCGGTCGCCAATCCGCTGCGCAGCGTGCACGGCGATGCGCAGTACGTAACCGGCATCGTCAATGGCGTCCAGGGCCCCGTCGTACTCGTGGGTCACTCCTACGGCGGAGCCGTCATCAGCGCCGTGCACTCACCGAACGTCAGGGCGCTGGTCTATGTCGGGGCATTCGCACCGGACACCGCAGAAACGGCATTCGATCTGTCCGCGAAATTTCCGGGCAGCACGCTCGGTCAGGCCCTCGCGGCTCCCGTCGCACTCGGTGACGGCAGCCACGATCTGTACATCGAGCAGGAAAAGTTTCACGACCAGTTCGCTGCCGATGTGCCTGCCAGCGACACGATCAACATGGCCGCCGGCCAGCGACCTGTGACGGATGCAGCATTGAATGAAGCGTTACCCGGTGAACCCGCGTGGAAATCCATTCCCTCGTGGTTCATCTACGGCGATCAGGACCGCAACATTCCGCCGCAGGTGCTCGCCTTCATGGCCGAACGAGCGAAGTCGCGGCATACCGAAGCAGTACGGGGCGCATCGCACGTCGTGATGATCTCTCACCCTCAGGCTGTCGCCAAAGTCATCGGGCTCGCCGCGGCAACCGTTGCGACCGCCGTGCAATGACCTCAGATGCACTGCAACCGCGCAGCACGGCTGCGACGTGAACATCGGCGGGCTGTTGAAAATCTGCTTTCGACAGCCCGCTGGAGCGCGGGCCACGGATGCCGGGCCAAATCGATCGCTGCAAACGATCGGTTTCGGAAGCGCTCCGTCACACCTTTCGCAAGCGGCGTTGCAAAAGCCCGGGAAGGACTTTCTCAACACCCTGTCAGACGCTGGAGCAACCATGTGCACCACTATCGATACCAAGGTCTATACGACCAGTCAGGGCCACGCAGTGATCGAGCAGTCATCGGGCACTGTGGTGTTCTCTTCCGCCGAACAGATACTCGCGGTCATCCGGCAACTGCATACCTGTTACGATTACTGCGCTTCCTGGAAGCAGCTTCCCGACAACGTTCCCGCAGACGGATCCGGCGCATGACACAACCCATCCGCATCCTGTTGCAGACGACCATCGAGCACACCGACAACGACTGGCATATCGGTCGTTTTGCGCTGCTGCGCGAATATCTCGAATCCCTGCGAAGCAGCGACGGTGAGCCGCTGTGCCGGGTGGTCGCGCGCGATCGCGATCCGCCCGGCGCACCCGACAGCGTTCTGGCCGGACTGGACCGCTCCAAGTTCGATGAGTTGTGGCTGTTCGCCGTCGATACCGGCAACGGACTTCATGAAGAAGACCACGCCGGCATTCTGCGCTTTCATGCGCAGGGCGGCGGCCTGATGGTGACGCGCGATCACATGGATCTCGGATGTTCGATCTGCACACTGGGACCGGTGGGCGCAGCGCATGTATTTCATACGCACAATATGCGCGGCGCAGTGCCCCCTCCCGACGATCGCGACACGCCGGAAATCCTGTGGCCCAACTTTCATTCCGGCGCCAACGGCGATGCCCAGCACATCCAGGTCGCACTGCCGGTGCATCCCGTCATGCTCGATCCGGCTTCGGACAAGGGCGTCATCGAGTATCTGCCATCGCACCCGCATGAAGGGGCCGTCATGGCGCCCCAGACAGAATCACCGGCACGCGTGATCGCAACGGGAACCAGCCGTGTGACCGGACAGCGCTTCAATATCGCTGTGGCATTCGAACCTACGCCGCAGACGGGGCCCGCGATCGCGCAGTCCACCTTCCACCATTTTGCCGACTACAACTGGGATGCGCGCCGCGGCAGTCCGGACTTCGTGACCGAGCCGCCATCCTTTGTGCTGCCCGGAAATACCCGCGCCATGAATTCCACACATCGATATGTGCGCAATCTGGCGCTGTGGCTCGCCGGCAGGAATCCATAAGCCGCGGGTACTTCGCACTGTTACTCATCGAACGGTGCCTGCATCAGAAGATCCACTGTCGAGGGTCGCTGATAGCCGGCGACGAATCGTTCGCCGAAGTCACGCGCAAAATTGTCGTAAGTGGTCCGCGGCCTGCTTTCCACGATACGGCACACGGCATGGGTGAAATTGCGTTTCATGCCCAGACGCGGAAACGCATCCAGAATGGCACCCGACTGTGCTGCCGTCAGCGACTCGTATCCCCAGCCGCCCCAGTCCATGCCGATACCCACGGTGCACAGTGCGACTTCAGGTTCCTTGTACAGACCGATGGATGGCGTTGAGTTGAGCGCGACACCATCCCAGATCAACTGGGCCTGAGGCGCGGCCATTCCTTCCGCGAGTGCAAACGTACGAGCGGCATTCGCACCTTCCACTTCGAAACGCAGCGGCCCGTCGAAGGCGCGTTCCAGTCCCAGATCATGCAGCAGCGTGGCAATCGCCAGGACCTGCGCATCATGAACGGTGCCCTGCCGCTGCGCGACCAGCACGGCGAACAGCCAGGAACGCATTACGTGATTGAACAGATATGGCTCGCAGTGTTCGCGCGCGTATTCGATGGCATGCAGAACCGGCGGCGTCGCTGGCACGACGACATCCGCGATGACCTGGATCGGCCATGGCTGTCCCGCTTGTGGTACGGCAAGGATTTCGCTGCAGTTCGTCATGACACACCTCACTCACCGGATATGTGAGCGATTGTTCGTCGTTGTGCCGATGGATTCTTGACGTGCCCTTGCGTCGCTGGGACGCGATGGGCGGTGCATGCAGTGACGAACCGGTGCAACACAGGCGCGGATTCGTCAAGAACGGCGTGCGGTGCGTGCGCATACTCTGACAACGGTGGCGATGTGACTCCATTTCCGATCCGATGCACGCACGATGAAACCCATGCAAGCGATTACGACGCGCGACGCGCGCATCACGCCGACTGACGTGACGGCAGCACTGTCGCGATGGTATGCGGCGAATTCCTCAATCCGGCGCCTGCTGGCCGTCGACGACGCCTCTGCGATCACCATATTCGTCGCGCTCGAACCGAGTCCCGACGGGGACGATGCGCTGCCGCTCTGGCTCGCCAACGCGCGCGCCTGGGGGAGTGATCTCACTGCTCTCATCGCACGTGAGGTGCGCCTTGAGCTTCTCGAGGGGGCCGCATTGCCGATGACCGCGCCGGATGAATGCATCGCGCACCTGGACTGGCGCGATGCCTGGCACTGACCACACTTGTTTCACGGCAACCGAGGATTTCTTCATGAATGCTCTGAGAAACCTGCTACCCATCGTCGTGCTGGCCGCGGGCGCAGTTGCACCTGGCGCAAATGCTGCCGATGCCATCGTCACCCCGCTTCTCACACGATCGCTTCCGGAATTTCCCGGCAAGGAAGCGCAGATGATCCGTGTCGACTATCCGCCGGGCGCGGTCGATCCCGTACACCGCCACCACGCACATGCACTGGTCTATGTGCTGGAAGGGAGCATCGTCATGCAGGTGAAGGGCGGCCAGGAAGTCACCCTCACACCAGGGCAGACGTATTACGAAGCGCCCGGCGATCTGCACGTGGTTGGTCGCAACGCCAGCAAGACGGAGCCGGCGGCGTTCATCGTCGTGCTCCTGAAGGATCAGGGGGCACCGGTGCTCACCGTGGAATAAGAAGGAACATCAGCACGATTGCGTGAGCGCGATCGTTCTCAGCGTGAGAAATCAGAAAAGCATCCCGCGGCACCAGCGGCGGGATGTGATGTCGGCCACCAGTGCTTCACGCCAGCGTGAAGCCGCCGTCAATGTGGAACACCTGGCCGGTCACCCAGTCGGCATCGCTGCGTGCCAGGGCCACGATCCATCTGGCAACGTCCTCTGGAATGCCTCTTCGACCGAGCGGGATCTGGCTGCGCTCCTGCGCCTTGATTGCCTCCGCTTCCTCAAAGGAGAACCCCATGCGCTCGCGCAGGAACTCGCTTTCGACAGGCCCGGAAGCAATCGCATTGACACGTACGCCAGCGCTCGCCAGTTCCAGCGCCCAGCAACGCGTCAGATGTTCAAGTGCTGCTTTGCTGGCACAGTAGTCGGCAAAGCCGGCCACTGCCCTGCTGCCCAGACTGCTGGAAATATTGATGATGGTGCCGCGCGATGCCAGCAGATGCGGCACTGCCGTCGCGGCAAGCAGGGTCGGCCCCATCGTGTTCACCATGTAAATGGACTGCAGATGCTGCGCCGAAACCTGCGCCAACGGCACTGGCGCGCCCGCGCCGGCGTTATTGACGAGCACGTCGATCCTCCCCCAGAGCTGCAGCGCTCTGTCGACCGTACGTTGCGCATCCTGCGGATTGGCGATGTCGGCGATCACCGATTCGATGCGCGGCTGCGCCTGCGTGATCTGATCCAGCTTGAGAGCGCGCCGTCCTGTAATGAGCACCCTCGCGTGCTCACCGACGAACGCCTGCGCCGCGGCGAGTCCGATGCCACTGCTGCCGCCCGTCACGATCACGACCTTGTCCCTGAGACTCATGATGGTTCTGCCTCACGCACACTGGGTCGCCGGATCGATACGGGCCCGGCGCCAGGCACGCGGTGTCTCGCCGACAATGCGGCGAAACAGGCGACTCAGATGCGCCTGATCGGCCAGACCGCAATCGAGCGCGATGTCGCTCAACGATGCGTCGGTCGACAGCATGAGTCCCTGCGCACGCTCGACGCGCCGACGGATTACGTACTCATGCGGCGGCTCGCCGAAACTGTTGCGAAAGGCGCGACCGAAGTGCGATGGGTTCAGCCGCACCAGTCCCGCCAGTTCCTCGTTGCGGATCGCACGGCCGAGATGAGCGTCGATGTGCTGCACGACTTTGCGAACCTGCCACGGTGACAGTCCGCCGCGAATCTCGGCCCTGTTTGTCGTCGCGCTCTCGCCCATCTCGTGCAGCATCTGTGCGGCCCGCCGCAGGCTGTCCTCGGCCGTGGCACGCTCATCGTCCAGCGCACTGCGGATGGCAGTGCAGATCTCCGCCATCGCCTGGCGGATGTTCCTGATTGAAAAGCCGTGCGGCACCAGGGCATCCGTGGCTTCGGCGGACACTGCGTCGTATGCAGGTGTGCTCGATCCTGTGTCATCGGACGCATCGATGCTGCGAATTCTCATGACGCTGTGCTGCGCCTCACCCGCCTCCGCGTCGCAAACGGGAGGAACCACGCCCACAAGGGCAATCGACAAGGCTGTGTTCTGCATGGCCGGATCCTCAGAGTTGGTTGATGGATAGTGATGGCACCTCGTGCAGATCGGTCAGCTCTCGGACCGATCTGACTCGGAGGGTCAGCTGCGCAGAAATGTCAGAAGATCCGCATTGATCTGATCCTGATGCGTCACGGTCAGTCCGTGCGGCGCACCGGGGTAGTAGATGGCCCTGACATTCTTCAGCAGTTTTTCCGACTTCCGCGCTGAGTCGTTCACCGGCACGATCTGATCGTCCTCGCCATGCATCAGCAGAACCGGAACATCGATCTTCCTGAGATCCTCGGTGAAGTCGGTCTCGGAGAATGCCTTGATGCACTCGTAGGCATTCTTCAGCCCGGCCTGCATGCTCCAGGCCCAGAATGCCTCCAGCGTTCCCTGCGAGACCTGGGCGCCCTCGCGATTGGCACCGAAGAACGGAATCGCGAACTCCCGATAAAACTGCGCGCGATCCCTCGCCAGGGAAGCACGCAGTCCGTCGAACACTTCCAGCGGCAGACCTTGCGGATTCGCCTCCGACCTGACCATGACGGGTGGCACTGCGCCGATCAGTACTGCCCTGGTCACCCGCTTCGCACCGTGACGCGCGATGTAGCGCACGACTTCGCCGCCGCCGGTGGAATGACCGATCATGGTGATGTTCTTCAGATCCAGCGTCTCGATGACGGCGGCCAGATCATCGGCATAGCCATTCATGTCATTGCTCGTGGACGCCTGTTCCGAACGACCGTGGCCGCGACGGTCATGCGCCACGACCCGGAATCCCTGCTGTGCGAGAAAATGCATCTGGCCATCCCATGCGTCGGCATTCAGCGGCCAGCCATGGGAGAAAGTAATGACCGGGCCGCGGCCCCAGTCCTTGTAGAAGATCTGCGTGCCGTCTTTGCTGGTAATAGTGTTCACTTTGCGTGTTCCTCTGGAGGTTGAAGGAGAAGCGCTCTGCCCGGGAGCAGTGGCCGCGTCGGCTGACAATCCAGCCGTGACTGCAGCCATGCCGGCAGCGAGCACATCGCGCCGACGCGCGACCAGCGGGGTCGGTGTGTTCATCTGAAATCTCCTTGTCTGGGATCATTCCGGTCGTTCGAACTGCGCGGATGACTTTCCCCCCAGCCCGGCACGGACCCA
>DASTRD010000184.1:0-2581 GCA_035761425.1 Povalibacter sp. | reverse complement strand
GAAGTACGACTGGTCGGGTTCGTTGCTCTGCACGTAGATGGGCGGCGTCGGATCCGAAGAACTGGCAAACGGATCGGCCGCAAAGCGCACGCCGAACACTTCCGTCTCGTCCTGAAACTCGCGCACGTAGGTGCCGCGCAAATGCGGGATCACCACACCCCAGGCAGTTTTCCAGGCATACGTGATGCGCAGGCCGGCGTTGCCGGTCGAGGACTCGTAATTCTGCTGGTCGTACACCAGATTGAGTCCGCCGGCGCCGGCTTCACTGAAGCGATCGATCTTGGTATCGACGAAGAAATAGCCGAGGGTCGGGGAAATGGTGAAGCCGCCGAGGATGAAGTCATAGCCGGCAGACACGCCGCCGCTCAGCGACGCGCCGCCGGTCGAGCCCCGTGCGTTGCGATCCACGGACCCGCCGCTTTCCTCGTACACGATGTGGCGATCGGAGTCGTAGTCGGCATCCGCATAATTGAAGACGCCATCGAAATAGAAGTTGCCGAGATAGGCCGAGCCATAGATGGAGCCGGTCAGGGACTTCGTTTTCAGGTTGCCGTCGCCGACCGGTTTGAAGTCGACATCTGACCGTCCGTAGCCGATCGAAACGCCGGCCACGGTCGAGTCGCTGAAGCGGTAGTCGATGCCCCCGGTGAAACCCCACTGATCGGAATCGAAGCCGCGGTCGGCTGCCGACGCTTCCTTCTCGCCGATGCCGTAGTTGCCGCGCATCCACATGCCGAGCCGGTTGTCGAGCAATCCGCCGGGCTCATCGGCACTGGCGCCGCCGCCCAGCAGCTGCTTCAGACTTGCCACGATCTGCTGGGTGGGAACGTACTTGTCGCCGATGCGCAGATTCAGCCCGGCAACCGAGATGCCGCGCTGTCCGGAACGCAGTGCAAGCAGACGATCCATCACCCCTTCACCCTGAGTGCGCGAGAACAGAACGGCCTGCGTGCGCATCGCGTTCATCTCTTCCGCGCCCATTTGCTCCAGTGCCGTTTCCTGTTGCAGCGTATCGGTGTTGTTGATGACACCGTTGCAGCGCTCGAGCAGATCGCGCTGATCCGCGGTCAGGTTGGAGGCCTCGCCTGAATCCGCTTCGGCAAGACGCGCGCACAGGTCGTCCAGATTCTTTGCCACCTGCATTTCGTTGGGCTTGAGATCCAGCGTGGCAAGTCCGGGTGTGGCCGGCGGCGCCGCTGCGCCGACCGTTATCACCGTGGTGATCGTGCCCGTATTGCCCGCATTGTCGCGAACCACCAGGCGGATGTTGTTGGCGCCATCGGGCAGGGCAACGTTGTTCAGCACCGGCGTTGTGCCGGTGCCCAGTGGCGTGTTGTCGCGGAACCATTCATAGGAAACGATGGTGCCGTCCGTGTCCGTGGACCCCGAACCATCGAGGCTGACGATTTCTCCGGGCTGACCGTCCGTATCGGCCACGCTGCGCGCCGGGCCGGCATTGGCCACCGGGGAGGATGACGCGCCGACAGTGACGGTGACCGTGTCGATGGCCGTCAGCGTGCCCTGCGACTCGGAGGAACTGCCGTCATCTTCGCTGACAGCCAGAGTGATCTGATTGACGCCATCGGGCAGCCGGATCGTGGCTGTCGCGCTCGATGCGATCTGGGTGCCCTGCGCGTTGGTCCATACGTAGGTGAGCACGTCGCCCGTGTTCAAAGGGACGGAAGCGCTGCCATCGAGCGCCACTGGTTCGCCGGGCAGGCCATCGCTGTCGGCAATGGTCTGGTCGGGACCTGCGTTCGCAGTGGGTCCGGTCGGAACCGATTGGGCCAGCGCGCCTTGCGACATGAGATAGAGCGGCGCCAGCGCCGCGGAAGACATGAGCACACGTCGCACTGCCGTGCCGATCAGTCCGTCGCTGTTTTTCTCATTGTTCACTCAACCGTCTCCCGTGCATTCGTTTCGAATTCATTGATTGGCGGAGGCGCCGTGGCGGCGCTCATACACATGCCGTCCGACGTGGCGCAGCCGGATCTGCGTGTCCACATGCACGTCGAGTCCGGCCAGCCTGGCAAGCTCGCAAAAGTAGTAGTCCTCGGACAGAAACTCGCCGTCCAGAAGACCACTGGGAAAAAAATGATGAATCTGGTTTCCGTTCACCTGGTAGCGACCGACGGCGCCGTCAGCAATCATTCTTTCCAGCGCGCTGCGATCTATTCTGAGAAAACCGCTGCCAACGCGACGTACACGACGCAGATCGTCGTGACCGGTCACGGGCGCCAGTTCCTCCGGCTGCGGGACGCAGACCCATCTTGCGTGGGTGCTCTTGCGCGGATACAGACCGCCGACGATGGGAAACGGCGCCGTCAGCAGGCGCTCGAGGTCGCGGCGAGCGAACCCGATGTCTGCGTCGACGAATACCATCGTGGTGCAGTCGGTGGCCAGAAACTGCGCTGCCAGCGTGTCGCGGGCGCGCGAGATGTTGGCCTGGCCTTCGAGGCAGATCCAGCCGGCGTACAGTCCATGGGCCGCCAGCAATCCAGTGATGAACTCCCGTTCCGCACTGCCGCTGTGCAGAGGGGTAGCCAGCAATGCCTTCATTGTTGGTTGTTGCTTGCCGAGT
>DASTRD010000183.1:0-17431 GCA_035761425.1 Povalibacter sp. | reverse complement strand
GGTCTGGCTCGCCGTCGCGGCACTCGCAGCGGTGCTGGTGCTGGCGATCGTGCGGCTGGTACGCAGCATCGGACCACGCAACCCGGTACCGAAGTTCGAAGCACCGACGCATGTGCGCGATCTGGATATCCGCCCCGAAAGCCTGCCCGATGACATCGGCGCAGCGGCGCTCGGACTGTGGAACGACGGTCAGCACCGCGGTGCGTTGTCGCTGTTGTATCGAGGCCTGCTGTCACGCCTGGTGCACGTGCATCGATTGCCCATCCGCGAGTCGACGACCGAAGGCGACTGCATCGACCTGGCCGCAAGCCTGTCGGCGCAACGCAGCGACTACGTCGTGCGCCTGATACGGATCTGGCAGCTCGCCGTCTACGGCGGTCACGAACCCGTGAGCGAGGAAATCCAGGCGCTCTGCTCGCATTTCGATGCTGCATTGACCGCCACCGCGCAGGATGCGACCGCATGAACCGCCAGTGGCTCTACGCCGGCATCTTCCTCGCAGCCGCCGGCCTGCTGATCGCGTGGATCGCCAGAAATACCTACTGGGACACCGTACAGATTCCCGTCCCTTTGAAGGGTGAAGCGGCGATCAACCCGTTCTACTCGCGCATGCATCTGGCGACTGCACTTGGCGCGCGCGTGGAGAAGCGCGACATCCTGGGAGAGCTGCCCCCGCCGGACTCCATCATCACGCTGTCCCACTGGCACTGGGACGTGATCGAAAGCCGGCGTCGACAACTCGAACAATGGGTGGAAGCCGGCGGTCGACTGATCGTCGACAACACGCTGTCGAGCGGCAGGACATTCAGTCAGTGGACGGGTATCTCGCTGCAACATGAGCACGCGACGGACGGTGGCGAAGAGCAGTCGGAAGACGACTCGCAGGAACCCGACAGCTTCGAGACGCTCTTTGGCAAAAGCGATGGCGAGTGCAAGGTACTCACCGTTGCTCCGGCCACCGATGCGCGGAGCGAATATCACATCTGCAATGTCGCGGAAGGCACCTGGCTGACCCATTCCGGCAGCGCTGCGTGGACGCTGCAGGACCATGACGAAGCACAGGCCGTGCGCATGAACATCGGCCGTGGCAGCGTCACCATGCTGAACGCAACGCCCTTCGGCAATCGCGGACTGCTCGAGCTCGATCATGCCGTCCTGTTCGTGGCACTTACGCAGCTGCGCAGAGGTGACCTGATCGTGTTCGCCTCTGAAGAGAAGCGGCCGACTTTGCTGTCACTGATCTGGTCCCGTGGCAAACCAGCCATCGTGCTCGCCGGGCTGTTGCTGCTGGCCGCCTTGTGGCGGGGCGGCGTGCGCTTCGGTCCGCTGGCTGCGATACCCGATCGGGCGCGGCGCTCCATCGCCGAACAGATTCGCGGTACGGGGCAGTTCACACTGCGATTCGGCGGCGGTCGCGCGCTGCATGCCGCGCTCGTGCGCGCGCTGGAAGAAACCGCGCGGCGCAGCATTGCCGGCTATGCGTCGATGTCGCCGGCCGATCGCATCGAAGCGATCGCGCGAACGGTCGATGTGGATGCCGATCAGCTCGCCGAAACCATTCACTACACCGGCGCACGTCGCGCCGGAGAATTGCGCAATGCCGTGCTGGCGCTGGAACATGTACGACGCAGGCTGCGGAACAAGACAGCTCAAGAGGTGAGGAATGCAAGCCGAAACCAATAACATCACGCGCGCCGCGGAACTGCTCGGGCGACTGCGCGAAACCATCGGACAGGCGCTGGTCGGTCAGAGCGTGGTGGTCGAACAGGTCATCATTACGCTGGTCGCTTCCGGACATGCGTTGATCGAAGGCGTGCCGGGCCTGGGCAAGACGTTGCTGGTGCGCGCGCTGTCGCAGGCGCTCTCGCTCGATCACGCCCGCGTGCAGTTCACGCCCGACATGATGCCGTCAGACATCACCGGTCACGCCATTCTCGACCCGGAGACCCGCGAACTGCGCATCGTGCGCGGCCCTGTCTTCACGCAACTGCTGCTCGCCGACGAAATCAATCGTGCCCCGGCGAAGACACAGAGTGCGCTGCTCGAAGTCATGCAGGAGTACCAGGCTACCCTCGAGGGCCAGACGCTGGCGCTGCCGCAGCCCTTCTTCGTACTGGCCACGCAGAACCCGGTCGAAACCGAAGGCACTTATCCGCTCCCCGAGGCGCAACTCGATCGGTTTCTGATGAAGATCGAAATCGGCTATCCCAGCGCCGAAGAAGAAGCGAAGGTCGTGCTGCGCACCACGACCAACCAGACTGGCGATCGTCTGCCGCTCAACGACGTCAAGCCGTGCCTCAACGAACGCTCGCTGCTGACGTTGCAGCAGATCGCTGCGCGACAACGCGTGGACGCCAGCGTCGTGGACTATGCCGTGCGCATCGTGCGAGCGACGCGCGAATGGCCGGGACTGGCCATCGGTGCCGGCAGCCGTGGCGCGATCTCCCTGGTACGCGCCGGCAAGGTCGTGGCCCTCCTCGATGGCCGCGACTTCGTCACACCCGATGACATCCGCAAGGTTGCTCTGCCGGCGTTGCGTCATCGAGTCGCGCTTGCTCCGGACGCGCTGCTGGAAGGTCGCAAGCCGGACGATCTGCTCACCGCGCTCATTGCCAGCGTCGCGGCACCGCGCCTCTGATGCGCCTGCGCGTCGCGCCCAACGTCGCCTTGCTCGCGGCCCTCGCCGTGGGGGCCCTCGGCGTGCTCGGTGCATTGCTTGCCGGCGTTTCGGTGCAGACCGGAACCCTGCTCGCGAGCGCCTGGCTGGTGCTGATCGTCAGCGCGCTCACCGCCGACTATCTGCTGACCCGCCGGGCCTGGCGTGCCGCTGCAGTCTCGATGACACGCCAACTGCCGACCGCTCTCGCGCTCGGCGTGCATCGACCCGTGCAGCTGCAATTCACGACGCACGGGTCGCATCGCTGGCAGGTGCACGTTCACGATCATGCGGATCCGACGCTCACGACGTACGGCCTGCCCGCGGATCTCACGCTGCAACCCGACAAACTGACGACCGTCGAATATCAGGTGCGTCCGACGCGTCGCGGCGAAGTCATGTTCGCGCCGGCCGACATCGCAATCCGTTCACGCCTGCGCCTGTGGGAAATGCTGGAGCGCATCGGTGAGCCCGAGTTGCGACGTGTCTACCCCGATTTCGCTCAGGTCGCACGCTACGCGTGGCTGGCGGGCGATCGGCGTCTGGCCGAGATCGGCATCAAGACCTATCGCCAGCGCGGCGAAGGTACCGATTTCAAGCAGCTGGCCGAGTACCACGTCGGCGACGCCATCCGGCGCATCGACTGGAAAGCCACGCTGCGCTCCGGGAAGCTGATGGTGCGTCAGTACCAGAACGAACGCGATCAGTGCGTCATGCTGCTGATCGACTGCGGCCGACGCATGCGCGCGGATGACCGGCAGCAGGACGTCGGCACCACGCACTTCGACCAGATCCTCAACGCAGTCATGCTGCTGACGTACGTGGCCCTGAAGCAGGGCGACGCCGTGGGCGCCATGACGTTCGGCACGCCGCCGGGAGAACAGCGCTGGTTCACCCCACGCAAGGGCGCGGCCACACTCAATGCGCTGATGGGTGAACTCTATGCCGTGCAGGCGACGCCCACACATTCGGACTATCTGACCGCCGCACAGGAACTGCTGCGCCGCCAGACCAAGCGTTCGCTGGTCATCGTGATCACCAATTTCCGCGATGAAGACGTGAGCGAACTGGGGCAGGCGTTGCAGCTGCTGCGCTCCCGACATCTGGTGCTCACTGCGAGTCTGCGCGAACGCATCCTTGGCGAACTGATCGAGCAGCCCCTCGACAGCATCGAAGCAACGCTCGAAGTCGCCAGCGCGCATCTGCATGAACAATCGCGCCGCGACGCCTTCAATCGCATCGCTGCCCGCGACGCGCTGATGGTCGACGCCGAACCGCAACGGCTCGGCATCGAACTGGTGAACCGCTACCAGGCCGTCAAGAAAGCCGGGATGATCTGAAGCTCCGGCAGCGCAGGACGCGTACGCGGCGTCAGCGCTGGTGAGTCGCCGATCAGCCGAGGGCTTCGTCCAGATCCGCGATCAGATCCTCGGTGTCTTCGATGCCCACCGACAGGCGGATCAACGCGTCGTCGATGCCGAGTGCCTGGCGTTTCTCCGGTGGAATCGACGCATGCGTCATGAGTCCCGGGTGATCGACGAGGCTTTCCACGCCACCCAGGCTTTCAGCGATCGTGAAAATGCGCAGGCGCTCGAGGAAGCGGCGCGATTCTTCCATGCCGCCTTTCACGAAGAAGGTCACGATGCCGCTGAAGCCGTTCTTCATCTGCCGCTTCGCCAGCGCATGCTGCGGATGCGACGGCAGACCGGGATAGAGCACGCGCGTGACATTCGGATGCTTCTCCAGCCACTGCGCAATCTCCAGCGAACTTTCGCTGGCCTGACGCATGCGCAGCGGCAGTGTTTTCAGACCGCGCAGAGCGAGAAAGCTGTCGAACGGACCGCTGATCGAGCCGACCGCGTTCTGCAGAAAGCCGATCTTGTCGGCAAGTTCGGCATTCGCAGCGACAGCAACGCCACCCACCATGTCCGAATGGCCGTTGAGATACTTGGTTGCCGAATGCACGACGATGTCGGCACCGAGTTCCAGCGGCCGCTGCACCCACGGGCTGGCAAACGTGTTGTCGACGACGGTGAGAATGCCGCGCTTGCGCGCGTATTCCGCCACCTGCGCGATGTCGACCAGCCGCAGCGTCGGATTGGTCGGCGTCTCGATCCAGATCAGACGTGTATTCGGCCGGATGGCGGCATTCAGCGCGTCAACCGTGGCGAGATCCGAGAAGGTGATGTCCAGATTGGCGGTGCGACGACGTACGCGCTCGAACAACCGGAACGTGCCACCGTAGAGATCGTCGGTAGCCACGATGTGACTGCCCGCATCCAGCAGTTCGATGACGGTGCTGGTGGCCGCCATGCCCGATGCAAACGCAAACCCGCGCACCCCGCCTTCCAGATCGGCAATGCAGCGCTCCCACGCATTGCGGGTCGGATTGCGCGTGCGTGAATAGTCGTAACCCTTGTGTACGCCGGGACTCGACTGCGCGTACGTCGACGTCGTGTAAATCGGCGGCATCACCGCACCAGTGGACGGATCGGGTGCCTGTCCGGCATGGATGCAGCGCGTGGCGAAACCGAGGGGACGGGAGGATTGGGTCATGGGGTACTGAAGTGACGGGATGACGGGGGTGACGTTGGTGACGAAGGTCAGAAGGGTCGGTGGCGATGAGGTAACTGTCAAGAAAAGTCGGGGATTGAGCGAATTCCAGAGTTGGACCCGTTGTCTTGAGCCGCGTGACTCACGTCACTTGCGTCACTTGCGTCACCAACGGTCCGCTACCCCATCTGCCTTCTGAGATAGTTCAGCACGTCCGAGCGCGTGATCAGGCCGAGAAACTTCTCGCCATCCATGACGGCCGCGGAGGAGCGCACCTCGAGCATGGCAACCAGATTGTTGACGGACGTGTCCTTGTCGATGCGCAGGAAGGTCTTGGTCATGGCGTTGCGCACAGGTTCGTTGAAACATTCCGGCCGCCCGAAGGCGAAGCGCAGGATGTCATCTTCGGTGACGACGCCGATGAGCCTGTCTTCGTCCATGACCGGCAGCTGCGAGAATCCGGCGTTGCGCAAGCGGTTGTGAGCGGTAGTCAGAGCATCATCCGGACCCACGGTAATGGTCGCGCGCTGGCCGTGCGGACGACCGATCAGGTCACGCAGATCGCCGAAGGTCTCGCGTTGCGTGAAGCCCTGATCCTCCATCCAGAAATCATTGAACAGTTTCGAGAGATAGCGCGAACCGGTATCGCAGGCGAACGTGACGACGCGCTTCGGCGCAGTCTGTTCACGGCAATAACGCAGTGCGGCCGCCAGCAGTGTCCCGGTGGAGGAGCCCGCAAGAATCCCTTCCTTCTGCAGCAGTGCGCGACCGGTGGAGAACGACTCGCCGTCACTGATGCTGAAGGCACGGTGCGTCATGGAGAAATCGCAGATCGATGGAATGAAATCCTCGCCGATACCTTCGACGAGCCAGGAACCCTTCTGGGTCATTTTTCCCGTTTCGATGTACTCCGCCAGGATCGACCCTTTCGGATCGGCCAGCACCAGTTCCACGTGCGGAGCATGTTTCTTGAAATACGCAGCCAGTCCGGCGATGGTGCCGCTCGAACCCACACCGACGACAACGGCATCCACCTTGTGCTGCATCTGTTCCCAGATTTCCGGCGCCGTCGTTTCTTCGTGTGCTTTGGGATTGTCGGGATTGGCGAACTGATTGATGAAATACGCGCCCATCTTTTTCGCAATGGCCGCACCGAGATCCTGGTAATACTCCGGATGTCCCTTGCCGACGTCCGAGCGGGTCAGGACCACTTCGGCACCCATCGCACGCAGATTGAAAATCTTTTCCTGACTCATCTTGTCGGGCAGTACCAGAATCATCCGATAGCCCTTCTGTGCAGCCACGAGCGCCAGGCCAAGACCGGTATTGCCGGCGGTGGCTTCGACGATGGTGTCACCCGGCTTGAGATCGCCGCGCTTCTCCGCTTCCTGGATCATGTAGAGACCGATGCGATCCTTGATGGAGCCGCCGGGGTTCATCATCTCGAGCTTGAGAAAGAGTTCGCATGGCCCCGTATCGAAGTGGTTCAACCTGATCATGGGCGTGCGGCCGATCATGTCGAGCGTATTCGAATACACGTGCATGACAGGAAAGACTCCTGAAAAGGGCCGCTGGGCGCTCACGCTGCCGGCCAGAATGGATGAGAGATCGGCGCGGTGGCGCGGATCGGATAATCTGTGCGCGAATTGTACGTGACCTTTCACCGCCGATGCCTGCCGTAGATTCCCCACAGACCGTATCCGATGCACTGCATACCGCGACGACGATGCTCTCGCGCGTTTCCTCTTCCGCTCGACTCGACGCAGAGCTGCTGCTCGAGCATGTGACAGGCCTGTCACGCACGAGTTTTCGCAGTGCGCCGGAGCGCGAACTACCTGCCGCCGCGGGCTGGTCGTTCCAGCAACTGGTGAAGCGGCGCATGCAGGGCGAGCCGATTGCATACATCCGCGGGCAGCAGGAATTCTGGTCCCTGCTGTTTGAAGTCAGTCCCGCCGTGCTGGTGCCGCGGCCTGAGACCGAACTGGTCGTCGAGCGCGCACTCGAGCAGATTGCCGGCGACGCGCCGGCACGCATCGCCGATCTCGGTACCGGCAGCGGCGCCATCGCACTCGCCATTGCCAGCGAACGCCCGCAGGCACACGTCACGGCGACCGACGTATCGAAGCTCGCGCTCGAAATCGCCACGCGCAATGCCGCCCGCCTGCAGCTCAACAATGTGTCGTTGCGTCAGGGCAGCTGGTTCGCGCCGCTCGCAGGTCAGCGCTTCGATGTGGTCGTGTCGAATCCGCCCTACATTGCTGACGGCGATCCGCACGTCGCCGCGGATGTGCGTCGTCACGAACCCGGCGTGGCGCTGTTCAGCGGACGTTCCGGCATGGAAGCGCTGGAGCAGATCATTGCGGCAGCCCCCGATCACCTGAACCGCGGCGGCTGGCTGATTCTGGAACATGGCTGGAACCAGGCACCGGCGGTACGCGATCTGCTTGTGCGGTCCGGCTTCGCTCGCGTACGCTCGCACGCCGATCTGGCCGGCCACGAGCGCGTCAGCGAAGGCGAGTTCGCCGTCTGAGTTTCCGCGAATCCAATTCCTTTCATCGCATCACCCATCACAGTCACTCCCATGCTCGAATTCAGAACTTCCAAAGGCACTTTCACGGTCCAGCTGTTCGACAAGCAGGCCCCCATCAGCGCCGAAAACTTCCGCAAGTACGCTGAAGACGGCTATTTCGACGGCACCGTGTTCCACCGCGTGATCCCGGGCTTCATGGTGCAGGGCGGCGGCATGACCGCCGATCTGAAGACCCGAAGCGGCCAGCGCGCGCCGATTCAGAACGAGGCAACCAACGGCCTCAAGAACAAGCGCGGGACGCTGTCGATGGCACGTACCAACGACATCAACAGCGCAACGTCACAGTTCTTCGTGAATCTGGTCGACAACGATTTTCTCGATCACAAGGGCCCTGCCAACTTCGGCTACGCCGTGTTCGGTCGCGTCGCCTCCGGCATGGAAGTCATCGATGCAATCGCAGCCGTGAAAACCGGCAGCAAGGGCGGCCATCAGGATGTGCCGGTGGAACCCATCGTCATCGAATCCGTCACTGTCGTTCCCGACGCGCAATAGCGTCGGCTGGCGGTTATGCGGCCGCCGGTGTGACTCACGATTTGATCTGCGGGACCGGCTTCGGCCGGTCGCGCAGACAGGCTGATCGCCGCAGAGATGGCAGACGCGCATAGTCCTGCACGACACGTTCACACCTGCAACCGTCAATCTCAGCTCCTCACTTGGCCTCATCGAGATCCCTGTCCGTGCGTCTGCTGCGCCTCGTCGGGTGGCTGCTGGTCGGCTGGTTGCTCGTGACGTTCGTGGCAGTGCTGCTGCTGCGGTGGATCGATCCGCCGACCACAGCGTTCATTCTGCGCGAACGCATCGTTGCAGCCTCGAGCAAGCCCGCGTACGCGGTGCGGCATCGCTGGGTGGATGCGGCGCAGATCTCGCCGTACATGAGGCTCGCAGTGATCGCCTCGGAGGACCAGACGTTCCCCGATCATCACGGTTTCGATTTTCGTTCCATCGACAAGGCTCTCGATGAGCGCGAGAGAGGTCGCGTGCGCGGCGCGAGCACGATTTCGCAGCAGACAGCGAAGAATCTGTTTCTGTGGCCAGGCCAGAGCTGGATACGCAAGGGCTTCGAGGTTTACTTCACGCTGCTGATCGAATCGCTGTGGCCGAAGCAGCGCATCCTCGAGGTCTATCTCAACAGCGCCGAATTCGGCAAAGGCGTATTCGGCGTGGGCATGGCCAGCGACATCTACTTCCACAAGCCCGCCGCCCGACTCAATCAATACGACGCCGCGCTGCTCGCTGCCGTCCTGCCGAGCCCCAAACGCCTGCGCGCCAACGCTCCCTCGGCTTACGTGCGCTCCCGCCAGGAATGGATCGCGGGACAGATGCGCAGTCTCGGCGGCGTCGAGTTGCTGAAACAGCTCGAATGAAACAGTAGCGACCGCAAAGCAGTGCTCTGCATTTCCGACGGGCGCTTTCTGCGCTTTTTTGCGGCTATTGGCCGACGCCTGATGCCCTGACCACCCGCTGATCGATCGAGCCGAAGATACTGCTGCCATCGGCGGCGAGCATCTCGATGCGTACGCGGTCGCCGAATTTCAGAAACGGAGTCGACGGTTTGCCCTGTTCGATCTGCTCCAGCATGCGGCGCTCGGCGAGACACGCCGAACCGAGTGAGCGGTCGTAATTGGAGACCGTGCCCGAACCGATGATGGTGCCGGCGCGCGCATTACGGGTCTTCGTGATGTGCTCGATCAGCCGCGGGAAGTCGAAGGTCATGTCGACGCCGGCCTGCGGACGGCCGAAGGGTTCGCCATTGATGTGCACGTGCAGCGGCAGATTGACCTTGCCGCCATCCCAGGCTTCGCCCAGTTCGTCGGGCGTCACCGCCACCGGGGAAAATGCGGTGGCGGGTTTCGACTGATAGAAGCCGAAGCCCTTGGACAACTCGCCCGGAATGAGATTGCGCAGCGACCAGTCGTTGACGAGCATGACCAGCCGGATGTGATCGCGCGCCTGCACGCGCGTGGTGCCCATCGGCACGTCGTCGGTGATAACGGCAACCTCGCCTTCCAGGTCGATGCCGAACTCCTCGCTCGGCACAGGCACGTCATCGCAGGCGCCGAGAAAGTCGTCCGAACCGCCCTGATAGACCAGCGGATCGTTCCAGAACGACGCCGGCATTTCCGCCCCGCGCGCCTTGCGCACCAACTCGACGTGATTGACGTACGCCGAGCCGTCGACCCAGTGATAAGCACGTGGCAGCGGTGCAGCAGCCTGTGTGGGATCGAATGGAAACACATCCTGCGCAACGCCCTGCTCCAGGGCCGTCGCCATCATCTGCAGCATGGGCGAGACTTCGGCCCAGTCATCCAGCGCCGCCTGCATGGTCGGCACGATCGGCGACACATCCGCCGCGCGCGACAGATCGCGGCTCACAACGACGAGCCGTCCGTTGCGTTCACCCGGCACGCGCAGACTGGCGAGCTTCATGCGTCGACCGACAGGCCGATCGGGCAAGTCACTCCCGTTCCACCCAGGCCGCAGTAGCCGCGTGGATTCTTCGCGAGGTACTGCTGGTGATAGTCCTCGGCGTAGTAGAACTCGGGTGCGTCCAGAATTTCGGTCGTAATGGCCTGCTCATGGCCGGCCTTGCGCAATGCCGCAGCGTACTGTTCACGGCTCGCCTCAGCGGCCGCTTTCTGCTCAGCGTCGAATGCGTAGATGCCGGAACGGTATTGCGTGCCGACATCGTTGCCCTGCCGCATGCCTTGCGTGGGATCGTGCGACTCCCAGAAGGTCTTGAGCAGTGTCTCGTAGCTGATCTGCTTCGGGTCATACGCGACCAGCACGACTTCGTTGTGACCGGTGTAGCCGCTGCAGACTTCCTCGTACGTCGGATTTGCAGTCGAGCCGCCTGCATAGCCCGCCGCCGTGCTGTACACGCCCGGCAACTGCCAGAAGCGTCTTTCGGCGCCCCAGAAGCAGCCGAGTCCGAACATGGCGAATTTCAGACCTTCCGGGAACGGCGCGACGATGCGATTGCCATTCACATAGTGTTTTTCCGGAACGGACATGGGTGTGGAGCGTCCGGGCAGCACGTCGGACGGAGCTGGCATCACGGCCTTTTTGCGAAATGAATACATGGAGAACCCCGCTGGACCTGGGTGAAGTACACGCAGACTACGAACAGGCTGCCGTCAGGGCAATCGGCGGACGCCGGCACGACGGACAGCTTGTCGGTGGAACACAGCGGATATGTGGTCACCGGGCAGAAAACCCAGTGAACCGGACGGCGGATCGGATCAGGCCGGCTGACGAACCTGCCCGTCAACGATCAGGCAGCAATCTCTTCTCAATGTGTCCTTCTCAATGTGCCAGGACCAGTCGCTCCGGGCCCGGTTCGTCGCCCGGGCCGGGCACCCACGCCGTATTGCTCGGCGCGCCGACAGCGCCCATGAAAACCGGCGCTTCGGCCATCTGCCGGCACTCGCGCGGCGTCACACCGTGGAAGCGGCGCAGCGCCCGAAACAGCGTGGAGCGCGAGTCGAAACCGACCTCCCTGACCACCTCGTCCACGTGCAGCTGGCTGCTGCGCAGCAATCTCGCTGCCACCGCCGTGCGCTTGCGCTGCAGATATTCATGCGGGGTGACGTCGTGAATCTGCTTGAACAGGCGCAGGAAGTGGTGACGCGACAGGTAGGCAGCCCCCGCCATGTCGCTCAGCATCAGCGGCCTGGAATAGCTGCTGTGGATGAAGTCGGTCGCCAGACAGACGCGGCGCAGAATTTCGCGCCGGGTCGCCGCGCGCCGCACCGGGATGCGCCGGGCCCGCGCCATCAGATGCCGGTTGTTGAGCAGCAACCGCTCCAGAAGGAAGGCGAGCTGCTCGTCGTACCACAGCGGATCTTCCAGCCCCATGTCGCAATGACGGCGGATGAAGAGCAGCACCGGCGTCACACTGCGATCGTGCGCCCGCAGATGCGGCGCAAAGGGCAGAGCCGTGCTGGCGGCAAGTTCGCCGTCTTCCAGCATGCGATCGTCGGAAGTCGTCAGGGCGCCGAGCACTTCTTCCGGCAATCCCTGGCGGAACAGAATGGTCAGGGCCTGCACGTTGTGCGGCGCGCGGATTCTTGCCGCCGTTGAACCGATACCGCCGCCGGGCACCAGCATCCAGGTGTCATCGTCCACCATCACGCGACGACCTTCGACGCTGACTTCCTGAGTGCCCTTCCACGCGCACAGCATGGCAAGGCGACGACCATCGAGCACGTAGTCTGCCGACGACGTATTGAGATCGGCGATGACGTTGTCGCCACCGGCTCGTCCCGACATGGCGCTCTGAAGGTCGTGCGTTCGGCGAACGATCATCCGCGTTGTGCTCCCTGTGTCAGCAAGTCCGCAGCGCTACCATGCAAAGCGCGGCAACGGTATACAAGCCAGTTACGATCATGAGATACATCGGTGCGACGAAAGGTTGCACCGCGTGCGGCGGCAGCGACGGACGGCACATAAAAAAGCGATGAATGCGACGAAGTGGGCGCTGCCGGCGCGCACTCATGAATGACGGCTGGGACACGCCAATTCAGACAAGCGGTCCCTGGGGGATACATAACCGAGACAGACGGTGGAGAGATCGCCACTCAAGCAGATCGCTGCTCTGTAGGTGAGACGCGCGTCAACATCCTGACGACGGCACCCGGGTCACCAGCGGCCGGTGACAGACCCCGCGATTGGCCGGCACGAAGTGGGCCGCTATGATGTGGGCCCGTCTTTTTCGAACCACAACGCCATGCCTGTCTGCCACGAACACAATCTGGCCGAGCCCATTCCGAAAAAGTGCCCGTTCGGCATTCGCGTCAAACTGCGATCCACCGATCCTTTCCGTAACCTGGTCGGCGCGGATTGGACCAGGGAACACTGGTTCGAAACCCGCGCCGAGCGCGACGAGGCGCTGCGGGCCATGAGCGGTCGCTATCTCTATTTCCGCCCGGGCGATCAGCCGAGCCTCGAATACGAGAAGATCGACAAATAGTGAGAGCGAACAGCGGCAGCCGGTCTGACGCGACGCCACAGGATGCTGCGCTGGCGGCCGACTGAATGAAGCGCAGGAAACCGCATGGTCTCCTGCACGGGGCTCGCCGTTCCTGATTCTGTTCCCTGTTCCCTGTTCCCTGTTCCCTGTCCGCTATCCGCCGTCCGCTTTCCACTTCAGAACGATCTGCCGAGGAACAGGTAGAACTGTTTCTGGCCACCCTGATCGAAGCCGGTCGCCAGATAGACCGGACCCAGGGGCGTATCGACACCGAAGAACAGGCTCCCGTCCTTGCGCAGATCGCCGGCGCTGATGTCGTGGCGATCCATCCACGCGTTGCCCGCTTCAAGCGACAGACCGGCGTACGCCGGCAGATCCAGCACACCGGAGCCGCCGCGACCGATCTTGCGGTAGTAGATCAGGCGCGCGATGCCGTAATGCGGCCCCGAAAGTGAGTCCGGTGGCAGTCCGGAGAGATTGAAGAACCCGCCGAGCTGGAACATGTCTTCCGGCCGGGTCAGGTTGTCGATGGTCGTGCCCATATCCGTCCAGAAAATGAACGTGTGGCGGTCGATGGAGCGGGCGATCAGCCAGCTCGTCCGATAGGCGTTGAAGTCCTCGTCCGCCCCCAGACTGCGTCGCTCGCCGCGCCATTCGAACTCGAACTGCTGTCCGCGACGCGGAAAGAACAGATTGTCGAGTTTGTCGTAGGAGAGGCGCGCGAACACTCCGCCGCGATCGAACTCATCCGAGGGCAGATCCGGATCGCCGATCAGTACGTGTGAGCGCCCCGAGCCACGGCGCACACCAACGCGGAACTCCCCCCAGTTCGACAGCTCGTGACCCACGTCGAGCCCACCTTCCAGCGTACGCACGCGGTATTCGGCGATGCGTCGCGAGCCATCGAGCTGATAGACGCTGTGTTCCTCGAAATCGAACTTCGGCGCAATGAAATAGCGGTTCTTCAGCGACAGCGGCTGATAGAACTCCGTGTAAAGACGCGGACTTTCGCCGATCTGCAGATCGGTGAGCCATTCCGCGCCGAGCTGATTGAGCTCGGTCATGATGAAACGCATCGCGGCGTTGTAGCGACTGTTGCCCTCGAAATCGTCTTCGAGATTGAGGCCGAAACGCGCGTAGTTGGGTCCCCAGCTCTTGCGACGCAGGCTCATCTGCAATCCCGTCTCACCGTGATCCTCGACCACGGTGTAATCGATGGACTCGAACAGATCGAGCGCGTACAGCGAGGAAAGCTGCTGCTGCATCAGTTTCGGATCGAGCGGCTTGCCGACGAGATCGCTCATGGTCGCATCGACGAGTTTTGCGTAGGACTGCGATCCGGGATCGGTCCTGACGAATTGCACCACCGGTTTCTGCGCCGAGCGCGGGTGACGATTCGCGAGGTAGGTCTGATAGTCCTCCGGCGACAGCGCCAGTGCCGCGAGCCGCTCGTGCATGCCTCTCGCGGCAACCTCTCCGGCTCGCAATGCCTGCGGCACGCGCGAGAAATCGGCGGACGTGAATCGCCCCAGTGGCGGATCGATGATCACATCGCTCGGCGTGAGCTTGCTGCGCTGCTCGAGCGTGCGACCGCGGATCATGATCGCGAACGCCTGGTTGGTGACTTCCAGCGGCGAGGTGAGCTGATCGCGCGCATAGAGCGGAAAGCTCACATCGACCACGATGAGAATGTCGACGCCCATGCTGCGCGCGATGTCGACGGGCAGATTCTCGACGAGTCCGCCATCGATGAGCAGCCGACCACCGCGCTGCGCAGGAGCAAACAGGCCGGGTGCCGACATGCTGGCTCGCATGGCCGTCACCAGATCGCCGTCATGCATCACGACCGCTTCGCCGGTTTCCAGATCGGTCGCCACGGCGCGAAACGCGATCGGCAGGCGATCGAAGTCATGAATTTCAGCCACGGGCAACGCGGCACTACGCAGCACCTGCTCGAGCTTCTGGCCCTGCACAAGACCCTGCGGAAGAACAAACCCGTCGTCGCGCACACCGAGGGCATAACGGACCAGGAAGTTGCGATCGTCCTGCTTGCGGCGGAATCCCAGCTCGGCCCGCGGCGGCCGATCCTGAAAAGCGTCCTGCCAGTTCACCGAACTGATGAGGCGTTCGATCTCCACCGCAGGCATGCCGGAGGCGTACAGACCGCCCACGACCGCCCCCATGCTCGTGCCCGCAATGGCATCGATGGGCACGTGCATCTCATCGAGAACTTTCAGTACACCCACGTGTGCGGCACCGCGGGCGCCGCCGCCGCTCAATACGAGTCCGATGCGCGGACGAGTGCCTTCGTCCGCCCATGCCGCGGACATCCATGACAGCGGCAGAAGCAGCAACACGCCCAGAGCAAGCAGAGATCGCCGGTTCATGATCGGATTCGCGATGCGTGATGGCTGATGCGCAGGATATTAACAGCGCGGCGGCGCATGCCGGCGTCCTGCGCGGTTGTACCAATTTCCCCAAGCAGCGGGCGCAGCCAGAGGCTACCCTGCACTCATGCGACTTCTGCTCCTGGCACTCTCCTGCATTGCCGCGCTGGCTTCGCTGCAGACGGCCCATGCGGCGCCCCCGCACCGTCTCGTCGATGACGACATGGGCTGGGGCTGGTATGGCGGCGACGAAGGCGGCAATCGCTATTCGGAAATCGCCGTCATCGATCGCAGCAACGTGGCCCAGCTGCAGCCAGCCTGGACCTATCGGACCGGCGAGCTGGGCGCCGGTTTCGCCCGGGCCGACAAGCTGTCGTTCGAAGCGACGCCCATCCTCATCGATGACACGCTGTATCTGAGTACCCCCACAGACATCGTGATCGCACTGGACGCAACCACGGGCCGCGAACGCTGGCGCCACGATCCGCAGATTGCGCGCGATGTGCATTACAGCGAGGCAACCTCCCGCGGGGTATCGGCCTGGACCGATGCCACCGTCGATTCAAGTGCGCCCTGCGCCACCCGGATCTTCATCGGCACACTGGACGCACGGCTGATCGCGCTGGATGCAGCGAGCGGAAAGCCGTGCGCCGATTTCGGTGTGAATGGCAGCGTCGATCTCACCAACGGCGTACGCCTGCGCGATCGCGATGACTATCTGGTGACTTCGCCGCCTGCCGTCTATCGCGACCTGATCATCACTGGTTCGGCCATTGGCGATAACCGCGCCGTCGGCCTGGAACGCGGCATCGTGCGCGCATTCGATGCACGCACCGGCGCACTGCGCTGGGCCTGGGACCCCATTCCGGAGGATGCGGCGGCAACCGCGCTGGGATGGACCGCCGCTCAGGCACAGGCCGTCGGCGCAGGCAACGTCTGGTCCATCATCTCGGTGGACACCGGGCGCGGCCTGGTATTTCTGCCCACCGGTTCGGCGAGCCCCGACTTTTTCGGCGGTGAGCGCCGCGGCGACAATCGTTACGCGAATTCGCTCGTGGCCCTGCGCGCGGAAACCGGCGAACTGCTCTGGTATCAGCAGCTGGTACATCACGATGTATGGGACTACGACGTACCGGCCCAGCCGTTGCTGATCGACATCGAACGCGACGGACGTGCCATTGCTGCCGTGGTCCAGGCGACCAAGACCGGCATGCTGTTCGTGTTCGATCGCGAAACCGGTCAGCCGGTTTTCGATATCGTCGAACGCCCCGTGCCGCAGACCGACGTTCCCGGCGAGACCACCTCGCCAACGCAACCGTTCCCGGCCACGCCGTCGCTGGTTTCACAGGCTGCAATCACACCGCAGGATGCGTGGGGGCTGACGTTCTACGATCGCGGCAAATGTCGCGATCTGATCCGCGGCTATCGATCCGAGGGCATCTTCACGCCGCCTGGTCTGCGTGGTTCGATACTGTCCCCGGGCTATGCGGGAGGCGTGAGCTGGGGCAGTCTCGCATTCGACAGTGAGCGTCAGCTCGTGATCGCCGCGGTGAATCACCTGCCGATGGTCGCAACGCTCATTCCGCGCACTGAGTTCGACGCGCAGAAGACCGCCGACTGGCCGCATTCCGAATTTGCGCGGCAGCAGGGCACGGCCTATGGCCTGCGTCGCGAACCGCTGCTGTCGCCCTTCGGCATGCCCTGCACGGCTCCTCCGTGGGGAACGCTTGCAGCGGTCGACCTGAAGCGCAACACGATCCGCTGGCAGGTCATGCTCGGTTCGACACGCGACAAGACGCCGTGGTTCGTGCCTGCGGCAACGCTCGGGATGCCGAACATGGGCGGGCCCATCGTGACCGCCGGCGGGCTGGTCTTCGTCGCCGCTGCAACAGACAACTTTTTGCGGGCGTTCGATGTCGAAACCGGACATGAACTGTGGAAGGGCCGATTGCCTGCGGGCGGTCAGGCCACGCCGATGACGTACGAGATCCACGGCCAGCAGTACGTCGTCATTGCCGCCGGCGGACATGGCGGACTCGATACGACTCGCGGCGACTACGTGGTCGCCTTTTCATTGCCGAGTACGAAGTAACGAATGTTCCGCATCTCTTCGAACCATGCCCCCATCCTGGCCTTCCCCCGCAAGCGGGGGAAGGAACTCGAACAGGCGACTCCGTGGTCACTTTCACACGTCCTCCTCCGCTTGCGGGCGAAGGAGCACGAGCAGGCCAACCTCCCGCCGCCTTCGCACTCCCTCCTCCGCTTGCGGGGGAGGG
>DASTRD010000182.1:0-2581 GCA_035761425.1 Povalibacter sp. | reverse complement strand
ACCGCCGAGGTGCCGCGCTGCCGTTTTCTGGGCAAGCCCGTCGATACCGTGGCATTGATGGCCGCCATCGGCGAGCTCGGTGCCGATCCGGCGCCGACCTGATCGGCGTTCCGCCCGGATCCGGTACGCGGTTTTCCCCATGCGTCACAACCCTGCAAATGCGGACACTACGCCGATGAATCACAAACTTGCCGTTGCGGCGCTATGCATCCTCGGGGCGGGCTTCGCAGGTCCTGCCCGGGCGGAAATCGATACGGTGGATCAGCTCGTCCACAACGCCATGCAACTGGACAGGCATCCCGACCGCGGCGGCAAGCTCTTCGCGCGCTACTGCTCGTCGTGTCATGGCACCGGGGGCACCGGTGATGCGGAAAAGATCATTCCGTCGCTCGCCGGGCAGCGACAGGCTTATCTCATCAAGCAACTGGCCGATTTCTCGCTGCGTGAGCGCGACGACGAGATCATGCACGCCGTCCTGTCGCGCGCGCCGCTGCGCGATCCGCAGACCTGGGCGGACATGGCTGCCTATCTCAACGCCAGCGCACCGGTCGAGTCGCCGCAGACCGGCGACGGCAAGGATCTGGAACTCGGCGAAGCCATCTATGGCGAACAGTGTGCTTCCTGCCATGAAGAAGACGGCCGCGGCGATGACGATGGTTTCGTGCCATCGCTGCGCAACCAGCACTATTCATACATCGTGCAGCAGGTGCAGAACCTGGCGGCATGGCATCGCCGCGACGTCGATGAGAATCTGATCCGGTTTCTGGGCAGCTTCGATCAGCGCGAGCGCATGGCGGTCGCGGACTGGCTCGCACGCATGCGCGATGAGCCGCACGATCGCATGAGGCTCAACGACGACGGCACCGCCGGCGACTGAGCCGCAGCCTACCAGGTCAGCGTCTGCTGCTTCAGCGTGCGGCGGATTTCGCCGTTGCACGAATCGAGCAGCTCCAGCGCTGCATCCGCGGAATCGAAGCGGTCGTGCAGCGGCTGCACCTGCGCCATCTCGAGCCTGATGATTGCGGACACGTCCTCATGCAGCCGCCGTCGCATGTCGCGATGCGCCGTTGCGAGATCGTCTGCATATACGGGCTGTTCGCTCACCATCGTGTCGAGCCAGCGCTGGATGGAGCGAGCGGCAAGCGGCAGGAAGTGATCGTAGATCTCTACGTGTCCGCGTTCGTGCGCGACGATCGCCTCGTAGGCGCAGGTGCCGCGGCGGAAGGCATGAGCGACGCTGATCTGCAGCGGTTCGTATCCTGCGGCCACCGCGACGTGCGGTCGGTAACACACGCGTCCTGTCTGCGGATCGGTGAGCGCCGCCAACGCATACGACAGTTCCCAGCGACGATCGGCCTGCGTCGTCCCCACGGTCGCGAAGCGATGCAGACTTTCTTCACCGGTGGTGCGGATGGTCATGCTGCGCATGTCATCGTCGCGCACTTCATCCGCAACGACGATCGGCAGCACTGACACGCTGGCGTGAACCGGCGGCAGGGCCCGACAAGCTTCCTCGAATGTGCCGGCCCGCGCCGACGTTGTCGTCAGCAGTACGGCCAGCAGCAACAGTCCCGGCAATCGAAACCTTCTCAGCACCCGATCCTCGCGACAGCAGCGATCTTCAGGATCGAGTATCTGCATCCTCCGGCTGCGGTTGCGTGAGCCGGTACCGTTCCGGACGGTCGTGGGTCACAGTCTGGCGCGTTCAGCAAACGTCTGAGGATGGATGGCGCCTGTCGATGAGGGTGCGTTCAGCGCACACACGGGGGTGGTTGCTGCGATGGACAGCGAAGGCGGCGGACCGCGATGTGAGGATGCGCCGGCATGGCAGCAACGTCGACAGCGCGAACAGCATCAACAGGCCGACGTCACCTCCGCCTCCGCCGGAGCTGCGCGGTGGGTTGGGTGTCGGATTGGTTGGTGCAGGGGTCGGGTTGGTCGGTGTCGGCGGTTGTGCAGCCGTGACATTTATAGTGAAGTCCACGTGATTGTCGTCGGGTGAAACTTCATTTTCGGCCGTCAGCACGGCACGTACCTGCAGCGGACCTTCACCGAGAAGCTGAAGGCTCAGCACGACATGACGGGGCTCGCCCGGCACGAGGTAGTTCAGGTTGCAGACGAACGGAGTGAGGCTCGGCGGGCAAAAGTAGTACCCACTGAGCATTGCGCCGGAGAGGCGCGATGCGTCGGCTTCGATGCTGAATCGTGGCGACTCCATGGAGATGTCGGTATTCAGGGAGAGCGGGATCTCGACCCATTGGCCGGTTTCGCCCGTATACGACGTTGCGTCGGCGACAATGGCAGCGTTGCCGGGCTCGTAGATGACCACTTCGGTGTAGCCATAGTTGTTCATGCCATCGATGTCCGCCGGCGCACGGAGAATAGCCTGGACATTCGCGTGGCGCGGCTGCAGCGGCACGAAGTGAAATGTAACCGTCTGGCGCGTATTCCCGGCCAGATCGCCGAGGCTGCATTCGAGCCCGTAGTTGGACGTCATCGGACAGGAGAGTTGCGGCGTGACTTCCGCCAGTTCCGTCTCGTGAAAACCGGACACAAGCAGAACTGCATCCGTCAGCACATA
>DASTRD010000181.1:0-8546 GCA_035761425.1 Povalibacter sp. | reverse complement strand
AAGCAGTTCGAGCCCGGCACGCAGGGCGAGCACAAGGTTGCGCGCGGTTTCGAACCGACCGAGACCTGGTCAGCGCACTGGATTGCGGATCCGCGTTTCCGTCGCGCCATTGCCAACTACCTGGCCGAGGAGCGCCGCGCCATCGATCAGTATGCGCACAGCGTGCGCGAACATGTGCCGTTCAGACGGGTGACGGGTGACGGGTGACGGGCAAGCGGATGCGGAAGCCGGCCCGCCGTGCCAGTTTCTTGCTCGTCACTCTGCCCTCAAGCCTGATTCCCGCCGCGCTCGGCGTGTGCAACACTGCGTCACATGCACATTCAGGGGTTCCCATGCGCGGCTCCATCGTCTGGTTGTCCGAACGCGATTCGCCGGATGCATTTCCGCCCGTGGACCGCGCTCTGCGTGAGCCGGACGGTCTCCTGGCCGCCGGCGGCGACCTGTCCCCTGCCCGCCTGATCGCCGCCTATCAACGCGGCATCTTTCCCTGGTATTCGCAGGGACAACCCATCCTGTGGTGGTGCCCGGATCCCCGGGCCGTACTGTTCCCGGCCAGCTTCAATACCTCGCGCAGTCTGATGAAGACGCTGCGCAACAAAGGTTTCGAAACGCGGCTGGATACGGCGTTCGTCGAGGTGATCCGCCAATGCGGCAGCACCGAAGTACGACCCGGCGGCACGTGGCTATCGCCGGAAATGCAGAGCGCCTATGAATCCATGCACGGCATCGGTTACGCCCACTCGGTGGAGACCTGGTATCAGGGTCGACTGGTCGGAGGGCTCTACGGTGTCGCCATCGGCAGGGTGTTCTTCGGCGAATCCATGTTCAGCCTCGAGCGGGATGCATCCAAGGTCGCACTACACCGGCTGTGCCAGGAGCTCACGTCGCGCGGCTTTCACATGATCGATTGTCAGATGGCCACCCCGCATCTGCTGAGCCTGGGCGCGCAACTGATACCCCGCACCCAATTCATCCAGCAACTCGCTGAACACGCTGCTCACGAGGATCAGCCCGGCCGCTGGCATTAGGCCGGCCAGATCGTCCTTCGCGACCATCCAGGCCTTGTCTTTTCCCTCGACGGCCGCATCACCCACAAGGTGTGGCGTGGGCGCTTCATTGCAATGCCCTCGCCCTTTATGCACAATTCGCGCGCTTCCAGCCCGCCCCATCCGTCAATTCCCAGAGAGTGCATGGCAAAAGAGGATGCAATTCAGATGGAAGGACGTGTCGTCGACACCCTTCCCAACACGACGTTCCGCGTGCAGCTGACGAACGGTCACACCGTTACGGCGCACATCTCCGGAAAGATGCGCAAGAACTACATTCGTATCCTCACCGGCGATCAGGTAACCGTCGAACTCACTCCGTACGATCTCACCAAGGGGCGCATCGTTTACCGCGGACGGTAGCAGTGCGTACTGCGCTGCCCAGACAAAAAAAGGCCGGCATTGCCGGCCTTTTTCTTTCCATTCGGCTGTCAACCGTCAACGGCTGACCGCCAACTTCCCTTCTTTAACTGCCTTCGAGCAACGGCTGCTCGCTGTCGGCACGCACTTCGATCTTGAGCTTGTCGTCGCTGCCCAGTGAGACGAACGCGTGGCCACCGCCGACAAGCTTGCCGAACAACAGCTCCTCGGCCAGCGGACGTTTGATGCCGTCCTGAATGACGCGCGCCATCGGGCGAGCACCCATCTTCGGATCGTAGCCCTTGCGCGTCAGCCACTCCCGGGCTGAATCGTCGACGTGCAACTGCACACCCTTCTGTTCGAGCTGCGCCTCGACTTCCACCAGCAGTTTGTCGACCACGCGCTGAATGGTCCGCGGGTCGAGCCCGCTGAACTGGATGATGGCATCCAGGCGATTGCGGAATTCAGGCGAGAACATGCGGCGGATTGCTTCCATGCCATCGGTCGCATGATCCTGCTGGGTAAAGCCGATGGAAGGACGATTCATTTCGAACGCACCCGCGTTCGTCGTCATGACGATGATCACGTGCCGGAAGTCCGCCTTGCGGCCGTTGTTGTCGGTCAGCGTGCCGTGGTCCATCACCTGCAGGAGCAGATTGAAGACATCCGGATGCGCCTTCTCGACCTCATCCAGCAACAGCACCGAATGCGGATGCTTGGTAATTGCTTCGGTCAGCAGACCGCCCTGGTCGAATCCGACGTAGCCCGGCGGCGCACCGATCAGGCGCGAGACAGTGTGACGCTCCATGTATTCCGACATGTCGAAGCGAATGAGTTCGACACCGAGCGCAATGGCAAGCTGACGTGTGACTTCCGTCTTGCCCACGCCGGTGGGACCGGCAAACAGAAATGAGCCGACTGGCTTGCGCTGGTCGCCCAGTCCCGAGCGCGACATCTTGATCGAGGACGCCAGCGTTTCGACCGCATTGTCCTGGCCGTAAATGACCAGCTTCAGGTTGCGTTCGAGATTGCGCAGCACATCGCGATCCGATTTCGAGACGTTCTTCGCCGGAATGCGCGCAATGCGCGCGACCACATCTTCGATCATCGGCGTCGTAACGGTGCTCTCGCGCTCGCCTTCAGGCTTCAGACGCAGACGGGCCCCCGCCTCGTCGATGACGTCGATGGCCTTGTCGGGCAACTGCCGATCGTTGATGTGCCGGGCTGCCAGTTCCGCCGCCGACACCAGCGCGTCATCGGCATACTTGATCCCGTGGTGATCTTCGAATCGCGAGCGCAGGCCTCGCAGAATCTCGATGGTCTCCGCCACTGAAGGCTCGACGATGTCGACCTTCTGGAAGCGACGCGCCAGCGCATGATCCTTCTCGAAGATACCGCGGTACTCCGCATAGGTCGTCGAACCGATGCAGCGCAATTCGCCGTTCGCGAGTGCCGGCTTGATCAGATTCGAGGCATCCATGACACCGCCCGATGCCGCACCAGCGCCGATGACGGTATGAATTTCATCGATGAACAGGATCGAACCGGGCGTCTTCTTCAGTTCGCTCAGCACGCCCTTCAATCGCTTCTCGAAATCGCCGCGATATTTCGTGCCGGCGATCAGTGCGCCCATATCTAGCGAGAACACGGTACTGTCGGCGAGCACATCGGGCACATTGCCTTCGACGATCATGCGGGCGAGCCCTTCCACGATTGCGGTCTTGCCCACACCGGCTTCGCCCACGTAGAGCGGATTGTTCTTGCGACGGCGGCACAGGATCTCGACCGTACGCTCGATCTCGACGCGACGGCCGATCAGAGGATCGATGCGGCCTTCGCTCGCCAGCTTGTTCAGATTGGTGGTGTATTTCTCGAGGGCCGTCCCGCCCTCGCCATCGCGTTCGCCTTCGCTCGGCGCGACGGAGTCATCCTTCTCGGGCCGGTCTTCGGCAATCTTCGACAGGCCATGGGCGATGTAGTTGACGACATCCAGCCGTGCCACGTCCTGCATCGACAGCAGGTAAGCAGCGTGCGAGTGCTTCTCGCTGAAAATTGCGACGAGCACATTGGCCGTGGTGACTTCCTTCTTGCCGCTCGACTGAACATGGAACACCGCACGCTGCAGCACCCGCTGAAAGCCCAGCGTCGGCTGCACTTCGCGATCGTCCTCGTCCTTCAGGCGCGGCGTCGTCTGATCGATGAAATCCTTGAGGTCCTTGCGCAGGCGCACGACGTCGGCGCCGCATGCGCGCAGGATCTCGCGCACCTTGGGTGTATCGACGATGGCAAGCAGCAGGTGCTCCACGGTCATGAACTCGTGGCGCGCCTCGCGGGCCGACTGGAATGCCTCGTTGAGGCAGATTTCAAGTTCACTGCTTAACACGTTGGTCTCTTGGCAGACGAATTCCTGACACTCTCGGCAACGAAAACTCCGGCAACAATTCCTGGCACCGATACGGCGGCCCTCGTTCGTCCCGGCCCTCAGTTCTCTTCCATGGTGCAAAGAAGCGGATGCTGGTTCTGCTGTGAATACGTAGTGACCTGCGCCACCTTGGTCTCAGCGATCTCGAACGTATACACGCCGCAGACGCCCTTGCCACGTGTGTGGACTTCCAGCATGACCCGCGTCGCCGTCGTGCGATCCATGCTGAAGATCCGTTCCAGTACGTCGACGACGAATTCCATCGGCGTGTAATCGTCGTTCAGCAGAACAACCCGGAACAGCGGCGGCCGTTTGAGACGCGGCTCCGCCTCTTCGGTAATCAGGCCTCGTTCGTGCTGTGTTCGCTCTTCCGCCATCGACGATCTGGACAACTGCAGTGGCTGCAACGGACATCGGGTCACGACCTTTATAGGGGGGAACGTACGACATTACAAGGCAGCACCCCGCGCAATAAGTCACGGTTACACAAGGTGAAATCTTCATCATTCGCGCCTGCAGCAAAAGCGGACGATCAGCGCGAACCGGCGGCCGGAAATGCATTGCGTGTCATGCGACACATCGTTGCCGGAGACCCTGATGTGCGATTGCGCAGCCGCAACTTCAATGCATGCGGCGAGGTGAAAGTTGCGGATCTGTCGCACCTCTGCGACCAAAGGTCAGGTGCAGGTTACCCACGGCGAATGGGCGCTACGGGAAGGCAGATGGGCTCATCGGTCGCAGCGGCGCACCAGCGCACGCGCGAAGTGGCGCCGTATGCAGACGCTTCCGGATCCAGTTTCATCAATGAGAACAATCTCTTGTGACATCACGGTGAGACTCCGTATGATGACGCGCTTGCATGAAACCAGGCCCTTGTGTGGCGCCCAGCAGAAGCACGACCGACAACGTAATGCCCCTCTCTTTCAGCCTGCGCGCATTCGAGACACTGACGCCCCAGCAATGGCTGGATCGTGCCTCGCGTACATTGCCGCAGGTGTTGTCGGTGCTGCTGGTCGTTGCCATCGCCTGGCAACTCGTTCAGCTCACATGGATGCTGCTGGATCGCAGCAGCACTGCGGCACCCATCGTTACTGCCGCGCCACCCGCACCGGCCAGTGCCGCGCGCAAGGGTCCCGACATTCAGGCCATCGCGGACGCACATCTGTTCGGCACCGCGCAGGTTGAGAACCAGGTCGATGCGAGCAACGCACCACAGACCCAGATGAACCTGGTGTTGTCGGCGGTGTTCGCCACCGACGATCCGGAAAAGGGTCTGGCGATCATTGGCGAATCGGCCGCGGCGTCGAATGTCTACGCGGTCGGCGATGCAGTGCGTCCCGGAACCCGACTGCACGCTGTCTATCCGGATCGCGTCATTCTCGACCGGGGCGGCAAGCTCGAAGCACTGGCGCTGCCCGTGCAGAGCATGGCCGGCGTGCAGATAGCACGCGCTGCCCCGCCACGCCCCGTCAACTCACAGTTCCAGCAGAATCTCGAGCGCATTGCCCGGGAGAATCCCGGCGCGTTTGCCGAAATCATCCGGCCACAGCCTGTGTTCGCCAATGGCATGCAACGGGGCTATCGTGTCTATCCGGGCCGCAACCGGCAGCAGTTCACGCGCCTGGGCCTGCAACCCGGGGATCTGGTGACTGCCATCAACGGCACACCGCTCGACGATCCGCAGCGCGGCATGGAGATCTTCAATACGCTCGGCACGTCGGATCGCGTCACGGTTTCCGTCGAGCGTAACGGGCAAGCTCAGGACCTGACTCTCAATACCGCGCAGGTCATGCTTCCGGAAGCGTCCGGCGGCAATGGAACTTCAGGTACCCGCGGCGCCATTCCTCCGCCGGGCAACGGAGCAGAAACACGATGAGCACAGCAGCGACCAGCAGGCACTCTGAATGACGATTTCGATCCTCCGCATGCGCAGCCGGCCGCTGCATCCGGTCCGGTCCGTCGGTGCCAGCCGCGCCATGCGGCCGTTGCTGTTCCTGCTCGCCATGACTCTGACGTGGTCAGCCGGCTACACCCAGAACACTCCGCAGAGCGGTCAGACGATCACACCGAATTTCAAGGACGCGGACCTGTCTCTGGTGATCCAGGCGGTGCAGTCGATCACCGGCAAGACGTTCATCATCGATCCGCGCGTGCGCGCGCAGGTCACCATTCTCTCGTCGACGCCCATGGATGGCGATGCGTTCTATCAGGCATTCCTGTCGGTGCTGCAGGTCCACGATTTCGTGGCGGTGGAATCCGGCAACATCGTGAAGATCGTGCCCGCGCAGAATTCGCGCTGGATGCCCGGCGACGATCTGCCTTCGCACATCGATCCGAACTCGGATGAGATCGTCACGCAGGTCATTGCAGTCAAGAATGTGAGCGCTGCCAATCTCGTGCCCGCGCTGCGTCCGCTGCTGCCCCAGGGCGCCCACTTCGTGGCGCATCAGAGTTCCAACACGCTGATCATTTCCGATCGCGCCTCCAACGTGAACCGCATGATGCGCATCATCCAGCGCATCGATCAGGCGGGCGATGAGGACATCGACATCATCCGACTGGAAAACGCCAGCGCTGCCGAAATCGTGCGCGTGGTCAATTCCCTCTATACCGGTGGTGGCGCACAGAACGAACCCGGCGCTGCAGCAGCGAAGGTGGTGGCAGACGATCGCACCAACAGCGTGCTGCTGTCCGGCGAGAAGTCGCAGCGGCTGCGCCTCAGAGCGCTCATCACGCATCTCGACACGCCACTGGAAGCTGGCGGCGACACCCAGGTGCGCTATCTGCTGTACGCAGATGCGGAGAAGATCGCATCGAAGCTCAAGGAACAGATCAGCGGCATCGTGCAGGCGACGCCGGGCGCTGCACCGGCACCTGGCGGCGGCGCAGGCGCAGGTGCCTCCGCGGATCGCGGCGTAAGCATCTGGTCGGATCAGCAGAACAACGCGCTGATCGTGACCGCACCGCCGAAGGTCATGCGCTCGATCATGCAGGTGGTCGACAAGCTCGATATTCGCCGCCCGCAGGTACTGATCGAAGCCATCCTGGTCGAAATGAACATCACCAAGGCAGCCGAACTTGGTGTCAACTGGGCAGTGGGCAACACCGACTCCGACAGCACCGTGCCCATCGGCACCTGGAACCAGGCCGTCGGCAATGCCAGCATCGGCAGCATCGCTGCGGCAATCCAGAATCCCGTGGCGGCCGGTGCCGCGGCAATTCCCACCGGCCTCACGCTCGGTGCAGGACGGTTTCTGGACAGCGGCACCAACTTCGCAATCCTGCTCCGGGCGCTGCGCAACGACGGCAGCTCCAACATTCTGCAGACACCGTCGGTTACCACGCTCGACCATCAGGAAGCGCAGATCAAGGTCGCGCAGGAAGTCCCGTTCGTCACCGGGCAGTACACCAACACCAGCGGCAACAACAACGGTTCAGTCAATCCGTTCCAGACGATTCAGCGTGAGGAAGTCGGCACCATTCTCAAGATCACGCCGCAGATCAACGAGGGCTCGTCAGTGACCCTGAAGATCTCGCAGGAATCGTCAGATCTCGCGCCCTCCGCCACGGCCAGTTCAGGTGCAGTGGACCTGATCACCAACAAGCGCACCATCGATACCACCGTCATGGTGGATGACGGCGGCGTCATCGTGCTCGGCGGTCTGATCCGCGATGCGGTGATCGAGGGCGAGAATCGTGTACCCGTACTCGGAGCCATTCCGCTGATCGGCGAGTTGTTCAAGACACGCAGCGGCAGCAAGGAAAAGCGCAATCTGATGGTCTTCATCCGGCCGACGATTCTGCGCGATGGCGTGAAGGCCGCCATCGAGACCAATGCCAAGTACAACGTTCTGCGCGATCAGCAGATGAAGCGTCGCAACGGCAAGGTCACTCTGCTGCCGGGCGAGCATCAGCCGCTGCTGCCGCCCATCGAGGAACTGTCGAAGTATGCAGATCCCACGGCCGGTGCCGCACCGCCTGCTCCGGGCACGCAGACACAGAAGGACGCGCCGCTGCAGACGACACCGCTTCCGGCCACTCCGCCGCCCACTTCCGAACCCACTGAACCTCCGCCCGGGCAATGAGCGCACGCAGCGAACCTGTGGTCGGTCCATCGGCCTCCGATCCCGTGCTGGATGAGGAGCGTGCCCTTGTCGTGGCGCCGGATCTGCCGCATCTGTCGTTTGCGTTCTGCAAGCGACACGGCGTTCTGGTCCAGGGTGTTCAGGACGGTGTTGCCGATGCCGTGTATCGCGTCGGGGCGCAGCCTGCGAGCATCGCTGAAGTGCGCCGCGTCCTGGGCATACCGCTGCAGCTGCGGCGGGTGGATACCGAACAGTTCGATGCACTGCTGCGCAAACGTTTCGAAGGCGGCAACAACACCGCCATGCAGATGGTGGAAGGTCTGGAAGACACCACCGATCTGGCTCACCTGGCGCAGGATCTGCCCGAGCCATCCGACCTGCTGGAAAGCGACGATCACGCGCCCATCATCAAGCTGATCAACGCAATCCTGACGCAAGCCGTCAAGGACAATGCCTCGGACATTCACATCGAGCCATTCGAGAACCGGCTGGTCGTGCGTTTCCGTGTCGACGGCGTGCTGCGTGAAGCATTGCAATCCCGGCGTGCCGTGGCACCACTGGTCGTCTCGCGCATCAAGGTGATGTCCAAGCTCGACATCGCTGAGAAACGTCTGCCGCAGGACGGACGTATTT
>DASTRD010000180.1:0-5870 GCA_035761425.1 Povalibacter sp. | reverse complement strand
CGCCGTTTCGACGTTCTGGCGCAAGAAAAAGATCAACGTCATCGACCCCCCGGGGCACGTCGACTTCACGATCGAAGTGAACCGCTCGCTCCGCGAGCTCGACGGCGCGGTCGTCGTGTTCGACGGCGTGGCTGGTGTCGAGCCGCAGTCCGAGACCAACTGGCGTCTGGCGGACAACTACAAGGTGCCGCGCATCTGCTACGTCAACAAGATGGACCGCAGCGGCGCGAACTTCCTGCGCTGCGTCGACATGATCAAGAAGCGTCTCGGCGCGCGTCCGCTGCCCGTGCACCTGCCGATCGGTTCGGAAGACAACTTCAAGGGCATGATCGATCTGGTCGAAATGAAGGCCCTGGTGTGGGATTCGGACGATCGCGATGCCAAGCCCGCGATGCTCGATATCACGGCGGATCTGGCCGACAAGCTGGGCATTTCCGTGCCGAGCGATCGCGCCATCCTGGCCGACATTGCCAAGTTCCGCAGCGATCTCGTCGACACCTGCCTGGAGCAGGACGACGCTGCGATGGAAGCGTATCTGAATGACGGCGTCGAACCGTCGGCCGATGTGCTGCGCAAGTGCCTGCGCAAGGGCACGATCGGCGGCGCGTTCAATCCGGTGCTGTGCGGTTCGTCGTACAAGAACAAGGGCCCGACGCAGGTGCTGGACGCCGTCGTCGATTACCTGCCGGCGCCGACCGACGTCGAAGCGATCAAGACCGTGGACCAGGACGGCAATCCGGTCGGCGAACGTCTCTGCTCGGATGATGAGCCGTTCTCGGCGCTCGCCTTCAAGGTCATCAACGACGCCTACGGCGCACTGACCTTCGTGCGTGTCTACTCGGGCGTGCTGACCAAGGGCATGTCGGTGCTGAATTCCACGCGCGGCAAGCGCGAGAAGATCGGCCGCATGGTCGAAATGTTCGCGAAGGACGCCAACCCGATCGAAGAGGCGCGCGCCGGCGACATCATCGCGCTGGTCTCTCTGGCCGAAACCGATACCGGCGATACGCTGTGCGACGCCAATGCACCGGTGGTTCTGGAGCGCATGCGCTTCCCTGAGCCCGTGATCAGCGTCTCCGTGAAGCCGAAGAACAAAGCCGATCAGGAGAAGTTCGGCGCGGCGCTCGGCAAGCTCGTACGCGCCGATCCGTCGCTGCGTCTGGAGACGGACCGCGATACCGGCGAAACGATTCTGCGCGGCATGGGCGAGTTGCACCTCGACGTGACGCTCGATCGTGCACGCACCGAGTTCAACGTCGAAGGCGTCATGGGTCAGCCGCAGGTCGCATACCGCGAGACCTTCACCAAGCCGGTCTCCGAGCAGTACGTCCACAAGAAACAGACGGGCGGTTCGGGTCAGTTCGCCGAAGTGTGGATCACCTTCGAACCGCTGGAACGCGGCTCGGGATTCCAGTTCGTCGATGAGACGGTCGGCGGCTCGGTGCCCCGTGAATACGTGCCTTCGGTGGAGAAGGGCCTGCGCATGCAGATGGAAGATGGCGTGCTCGCGCACTTCCCGACGGTGGATTTCAAGGCACGTCTCACGGACGGCAGTTACCACGACGTCGACTCGAACGCACTGACGTTCGAAATCGCCGCCAAGGCCTGCTTCCGCGAAGCCATCAAGAAGGCCGGCCCGATCCTGCTGGAGCCGGTGATGAAGGTCGAAACCGTGACCCCGTCCGACTATCTGGGCGATGTCATCGGCGACATCAATCGTCGCCGCGGCATGATCCAGGAACAGCTCGAGCGCGGCACCAACATCGCCGTGGTCGCGACCGTTCCGCTGTCGGAAATGTTCGGCTACATCGGCCATCTGCGTGGCATGACCTCGGGTCGCGCCTCGTACACGATGGAGTTCTCGCACTACGATCCGGTGCCGAAGATGGTCGCGGACGTGGTGATCGCCGAGGCGAACAAGGCGAAGACCGCAGCAGCCTGAGCAACGGGGCCGCACCGGGCCCCGATCGGGCCTTGAATGAAACCCTCCGTGATGCGTCACGGAGGGTTTTTTCATGTCTGCAGTATCCGGCGTGAAGCCAAAGGTCTGATCAGCCCGCTTCCTGCAGCGACACAGGTCGCACGCTGGCTGCCACCAGCAGGCGTGTTGCTTCTTCGGCCGGCAACGCGGGTGTAAACAGGAAGCCCTGCATCAGTCCGCACCCCAGAGTCCGCAGCGTGTCGCGTTGTTCGGCCGTTTCCACGCCTTCGGCCACGACCTCCAGATGCAGAGCATGTCCGACATCGATGAGCGCCTTGAGCAACATGCGCGCCTTGTCGGAGAGGTCCCTGACGAACGATTGATCGATCTTGAGCGTCGTGATCGGAAACTCGCGCAGGCGTGACATCGAAGAGAAGCCGGTGCCGAAGTCGTCGATCGCGATACGGACGCCACCTCGTGCCAGGCGGCGCAACTGTTCGACCGCTTCCTGACCGTCCTGCGCGAACAACGACTCCGTCACTTCGAGTTCCAGGCTGTCGCCCGGCAGGCCGAACAGCGCCAGAGTGCGTTCGATAAATGGTGCGAAGGCGGGATCGCGCAACTGCAGCATCGAGATGTTGACCGCGACGTGCTGGATCGTCAGCCCGATGCTGCGCCATTGCCGCAGCTGGCGGCATGCCTGAATCACCATCGATTCGCCCAGCACCGTGACCAGGCCCGTGTCTTCTGCCACAGGAATGAAAAGCGCGGGCGAGATGAACGCGCCGCGGCTGTCCTGCCATCTCGCCAATGCCTCCGCTGCCACCATGGCGCCCGATGCATCGACCTTGGGTTGAAAGTGAGCGCGGATCTCGCCATTGCGCAGGGCGTCGCGCAGCTGCTGTTCGAGCTGCAGCCGTACTGCGATGTCCTCGCTCATGGACGCATCGAAAAGGCGGGCGGTGCCGCGGCCCGCGCTCTTTGCGCGATACAGCGCGATGTCCGCATGCTTGAGGAGCGCGTCGGCGTCGGTTCCATGGTGGGGAAACAGCGCTATGCCGGCAGATGCATGCGTGACGTAGTGGATCTCATCCAGCATGCATGGATCGGCAAGCGATTCGAGGATGCGTTGTGCATCCTCCTTCGCTTCCCGCTCGTCCGCGTGTGGCAGCAGGATCACGAATTCGTCCCCGCCGAATCTGGCCACCGTTGCGTTCCGCGGAGCATGTGTCGTCAATCGTTCCGCAATGCGGCGCAAGAGCACATCGCCGCTCGAATGACCGAGTGAATCGTTGACGGACTTGAAGCGGTCGAGGTCGAGGAAGATCACCGCGCCGTGCGAGTTGTCGGCGCGCGCGTCATCGATCGCTTGTGTGATCCGCCTCTGCAGCAGCAGGCGGTTTGCCAGGCCGGTCAGAGGATCGAGATGCGCCTGTCGCCACAGGGCCTGCTGAGCGTCATCGTTGCCGATGGCAACCGCCAGGCGTTGCGCGATCCCCAGCAATCCCTGGGTGGCGGCGCGGCCGAAGCGTTCGTCGGATGCCGCCACGTGACCGCGTATCACACCGGCGACAGTAATGGCACAGAGCACCAGATCGCCGTTCGCGATGCCGGCGAGTGCGAACAGTGCCGGCGCGGCGTCGCGCGTCAGGCGCCGCATGCCCTGTCGCATCATGAGTTCCGCGGACACTTCGAGAGTGTCATCGCGGCGCTCGCCCGTCTGGGTGGCGAGGCGCACATGGATGCGGCCGGAGGATTCCATCAACAGCACGCCGGCCACGTTGCATCCGAGCATGTGAGGCATCTGCGGCAGCAGCGAATCGATGGCTTCAGCAGCCCCGGCACGCGAGAGAATGATTTCATCGATACGCGCAAAACCCGTCTGCAGCGCGAACTGGTTCTGCAGATTGCCGGCCATGCGGTTGAACGTTCGCGTCAGGCGGCCGTACTCATCGCGCGATTCGCAGACGACGGGCTGACTGAAATCGCGCCGGGCGATACGGCGAGCTGCCTGCGTCAGCAGGTGCAGCGGCGCGTGACTGCGCCGGATGAAAATCGAGCCGAACAGCAACGCCAGGGTGACCGCCAGCATCGCGGTTGCGGGCAGCATCCAGCGAAACGCATTGAGGGCACCGAGCGCGTCAGAGCGCGGCTGCTGCACGCGGATACGCCAGGCGGGTGCGCCATAGCTGGCATTGAGAAACAGCGTCCATTCGCTGGTCAGTTCGTCGGAGGTGGCGTGTGCCGGCACATTGTTGTCATCGGCGCAGCTCAGCGCTGCCTCTTCGGTGAGCACGCATGGGGTGGCGCCCGGCAACAGCACCGCCTCGTCATTCCACAGATAGTCCGGCATCACCTCGGCCTGCATGCGGATCGAACCCTGCGGGTTCCTGACTGACACTTCCACTACAGCGGCTGTGGCGTCACCGCGCCGGATCGTATGCAGAGTTTTGTTGATGTGCGGATTCCGACTCGCGGCACTCGCGGTGCGTGAGATATCGAGTACACGGAACACGGCCCTGTCAGTAGTGATCGATGCCGGCGGCTCGGGTTCTGCGGTCTGCAGATGCAGCTGCGCCCGTTGCGTGAGATCGCCGTCGATCTGCTGGAGTCGGTCCAGAATCACCAGGCCATAGCCCTTGGCGGCAGCGTCGAGTCGCTCCTGGGCCAGCCGTTGCAGTTCGCCGCTGACGACCACGAAGCCCAGCAGGGCGAAAGCTGCGACGGGCACGAGCGCGCACGCGACGAACAACCACCAGGTGCGCGTCTCGATCCGCGTCGCAGCCCGGCGAGTCTTCATCAGAAGTCTTCAGCCGGACCGATGAACGATCCGTCACGGGCAAAGAGAATGTCGTCGCGACTGGCCTTCGCCGTGAGCGGCGAGCGTGACTGACCGTCTGCCCCCATGCTGTAAAGATCGAATTCGCTGTTGATGGGGTGCAGATTGTGATCCTTGCGGATCTTGCCTTTGATGCCCGGAATGGGCGCTGCGAAATTCAGATATTGATACGGGTTGCCCCAGGGATCGCGCAGGTTGGCCTGTCCGATGTCAGCCAGCGACATTGGAAGTTCGGATGTGTTCATCCGATATTTCTCGATGAGCATGCCCAGCTTGGCGAGATCGGCCTTGGCAACATCGATCTTCTGCTTCTGGAGGATGTGCGCGTAGGTCGGCATGCCGATGGCGGCAAGCAGGCATACCACCGCGATCGTCGCCATCAGTTCCAGCAGGGTGAAAGCGCGCGCCCGGGCGGGCCGGAAAGAAACCTTCCCCGGCAGGCGTAAATGTTGTCGTGGAGCGTGCGCAGACACCGATGCAGGAATCCCGAGAATTGCAGCCTGAAGACTAGGCAAATTCGCCTCGGTGCAAGGGCATCCATCTCTCGAAAGCCGCAGAAAACTCCGCGACCGGAATCGCAGAAAAATACAGTCGTCTGCGAATTGCAGGCATGTCCTGAACGCCCTGTAGGCAACGCAATGACGGAGCGCCGTTTATGTGAAATCCATCGGCAGGGGTGTGCCGGCAGCCCGGTCGGCGCCGACACTGCAGTCAGCGCCTCAACTGCCACCGCGGACGAACGCTCACCGGGGCAGCGACGCTACTGCACAGATCAGGCAGGTCGCATGAAACGATTGATGTCAGCGAGTCGCTCCACGTAACCGAACGTGCGCCGCTCGCGGATTTCCTGTGCGGCGGCGATGAGGCCGCTCATGGCCGCCCGATACAACGACGTTGCCAGGCTGATGCGCTTCACGCCGGCTGCTTCCAGCTCTGCAATGCTCCAGGATTTGCCGGGCACACCCACCATGAAGTTCACGGGCCTGGTGACCGATGCGCACACGGTCCTGACTGCATCCAGACTCGGCAGCAACGGCGCAAACAGCACATCGGCGCCGGCCTGCTCGTATGCCTGCAGACGCCGGACCGTATCGTCGAGATCGGGATTCC
>DASTRD010000179.1:0-13744 GCA_035761425.1 Povalibacter sp. | reverse complement strand
GTTGCTTTCGTACGTGCGCTCATGGGCATATGGATTCGTCTGCGTCGACCGCGTCAGTTCATCATCGGTTCGCTGCTGCCACGACGTCTGCTCGCAATGACGCCACGATTCGCCTTCATGAGGGCGCGCTACGTCGGGCTGGGCATGTCGCTGGTGTTGTCGGTGGCTTCCTTGCTGCTGTTCTTCCGTCCCGGACTGAACTACGGGGTCGATTTCACCGGAGGCAGCATCCTGCAGGTCAGCGCACCGCAGACCATCGAGCTGTCGGAAATGCGCGTCGCGCTGGAAAACGCGGAAATGGGTGAAGTGACACTGCAGCAGATGCACGATTCGAACTCCATCCTGGTGCGCATCCAGAGGCATGCGGACGAGGATGCGGTGCTGCAGACCGAGCGCGCCAAGGCAACCATCCTGGCCGTGCAACCGGATGCACAGTTCGAGCGCGTCGACATCGTGGGACCGAAGATCAGCTCGGAGCTGGCGGACGCCGGTATTCTGGCCGTGCTGCTGGCCAGCGTCGCAATGCTCATCTATATCTGGGTGCGCTTCGAATGGCACTTTGCGATAGGTGCCATCGTCACGCTGGTGCTCGATGTGACCAAGATGATCGGCTTCTTTGCGCTGACCGGCATCGAGTTCAATCTGACGGCGATCGCAGCGCTGCTGACGTTGATCGGTTATTCAGTGAACGACAAGGTCGTGGTCTACGACCGCATGCGCGAGAACCTGGGGCTGTATCCCGCCGAGCCGCTGCGCAATCTGATCGACCGCAGCATCAACGAGACACTGGCGAGATCGCTCTACACCTCGGCAACAGCGTTCCTGGCGATGCTGCCAATGGCGATCTGGGGAGGCGCGAGTGTGCAGAGTTTCGCCGTGCCGATGACATTCGGCATCGTGATCGCCGCCAGCTCGTCGGTGTTCATCGCGGCACCCATCCTGCTGTTCCTGGGCGACTGGCGCAAGCGCCGTCCCGCGCGACCAGTGGATCCGCAGCTCGGCATGATGGAGAACGCGCCATGATGGTCACGGCAGGGTGTCGTGTCGCGAGACGGCGGTGTGGTGGCGATCCCGTGGATCACCGTGCACGTGCGAGCTTGCGCATCAGGGTCTGCGCATCGACGGGGGCGCGCAGCTTCACGTCGGTGTTGTCGAAGTAGCAGTAGACGTTCCGCGGCCGGCGGCTGCCATTGGCGCGCGGCGCAACGGTTCTTGCGTCGCGAGGTTGCGAGCCGCGGCTCCAGCTGGCGATGCGCGTGGCCCAGCGCTCGAGCGCACGATCTGAATAGCCGCTCGTGTACAGCCGGGTATCGCCGTGCAGACGCAGGTACATGAAGTCCGCCGTCACGTCCTCCAGCAGCGGCCATTTACCGGCAGTTTCGGCCACCACCAGTGCGACACCGCGATCGCGCAGCAGCTCTATGCATTCAACGCACGCGAAGCTGTCATCGCGTACTTCCAATGCGTGCTGCAAGCGTCGAGGCTCGTCGATGGCGAGCCTGGCCCGGCCTTTCAGACGAAAATCGCGACGCCGCGCCAGTGCAAGCGCGGCGTCAGTGTCATGCGGCAGCATCGCGAGGAAGGCCTCGATCCGGTGTCGATCGAATCTGAAGTTGGGCGGCAGCTGCCACAGAATCGGTCCGAGCTTCTGCCGCAGATTGAAAATTCCCGAAGCCAGAAAGTTGGCCAGCGGCGTCGTGCAATCGCGCAGCTTCTTCATATGAGTGATGAAGCGCGGTCCCTTGACGGCAAATACGAAGTCCGCCGGCGTTTCGGCATACCAGGCGGCATAGTATTCAGGCCGCTGCAGGGAATAGAACGAGCCGTTGATCTCGATGGTGGAGAAGATCTGCGCGGCGTATTTCAGCTCGTCGCGCTGCGGCAGATCGGCCGGGTAAAACTTGCCGCGCCAGGGCGTGTAGCGCCAACCCGAAATGCCAATGCGAACCGGAGCGCTGGCGATTGCAGCACGCGGGGCAACGGCGCGAACTTCCGCGTTTCGTGACGCGGGCCGTCGTGATGATGTGGGAATCTGCTCACGCGGGCGTTGCGGCAAGTGGGTCGATGCGGACATTTCGGGCTGCGCCGGCTACACACCGGACGAAACCCGCGAGGCCGCAGATTGGTTGCCTCAATCGCGCTATCAGGCCGAAGCGGCGAAACGCTGCAGATGAAAATCGGCGTCGCCGAAGGTCAGGTCGATCGCTGTGAGCCGTTTGAAATGATGGCTGACCATCAACTCATCCGTCATACCCATGCCACCGTGCAGCTGTATCGACTGCTGCGCAATGAAACGTCCGGCTTGTCCGATGACGACCTTGGCCGCCGACAATGCGCGCCGCCGTTCGCGTGCGTCTGGGTCGATACACTTGATTGCGGCGAGATAGCTCATGGACGTGGCCTGTTCTGCCTGCATGAACATGTCCGCCATGCGATGCTGGAGCACCTGAAACCTGGCGATGGGCTGGCCGAACTGCTTGCGTGAACGCGTGTACTCGAGCGTTGCGGTGTTCACCGCTTTCATGATGCCGACGGCTTCAGCGCACAGTGCACTCATTGCGACGTCATGCGCGGCGGCGATCGCCGGGAAAGCCTGTCCTTCCGCACCGACGAGTCGATCTGCGCCAAGCTTCACCGATTTCAACTCGATATCCGCGGCCTTCTGACCATCCAGCGTTCGATACGATCGGACCGTCACACCGGGCGTGTCGGAGGCGACGCGGAATACGCTGATGCCGTCGGAGTCGTCGGTCTTGCCACGCGTGCGCGCGGTGATCAGCAACTCGTCTGCGGCGCCCGCATGTGCGATGACGTTCTTGTAGCCATCCAGAATGTAGTGATCGCCGCTGCGCTCAGCACGGGTTGCCACATGGTTGAGTTCACCGCGCGTGTGCGGCTCCTGGTGAGCGACGACTACGATGCGTTCGCCCGCGGCGATGGCCGGGAACAAGTCCTGAGATGCCTTTGCATCGCCAAGTTGCTGCAGAAGGGCGGGGGTCAGGACGGCGGCACCGAGCCAGGGTTCGAGCACGAGTCCTTCGCCGAGTGCGTTCATCACCAGCATGGTATCGACGGCACCGGCTCCGAGACCGCCGTGTTCCTCCGGAACATTGAGTGCTGTGAGTCCGAGTGCGGCCAGCTCGTTCCATGCTTCGCGGCTCCAGCCTTGCGGTGACGTCAGGATTTCGCGGCGGTGTTCGAAGGAATAGTGCTCGCGAACGAACCGGCGCACCGTATCGGCGAGGAGCTGCTGTTCTTCAGTGAAGTTGAAATTCATATGTAAAGACTGTTGAGGCAGTTGGGCAGCCGGAAATCGGGCGATCGGCAATCAATGCGGTCAGAGCCCCAGAATCATCTGCGCGATGATGTTGCGCTGAATCTCGTTGGATCCGCCGTAGATGGTGACCTTGCGGTAGTTGCAGTAGGTCGCCGCCAGTCCGGTTGCGTAATCCGGACCCACCACATGTTTCATGCCGCCTTCCTCGCGCGATTCGCGCTCGAAGGGCAGGGCGTAGGGTCCCACTGCGTACATCATCAGCTCGCTGAGCGCCTGCTGGATTTCCGTGCCCTTGATTTTCAGGACGGAGGCTTCGGGTCCCGGTGCGCGTTTTTCCGCCTCAGCCGACAGGGCACGCAGATTGGTGATTTCCAGCGCCATCAGATCGATCTCGATCTGCGCGATGCGGGCGGCGAACAGCGGATCTTCGCTGAGCGGACGGCCGTTCCTGATTTCCTGTGCAGCAATGTTTTTCAGTCGCTGCAGTTCGCGTTTCGATGCGCCGACGCCGGCGATGTTCGTGCGTTCGTGACCGAGCAGGAATTTTGCGTAGGTCCAGCCGCGATTCTCCTCGCCAATCCGATTCTCGATCGGGACACGGACATTCTCGAACCAGACTTCATTGACCTCGTGAGCGCCGTCGAGCGTGATGATGGGACGCACCGTGATGCCCGGCGTTTTCATGTCGATGAGCAGAAATGAAATGCCCTGCTGCGGTTTGGCAGCGGCAGGGTCGGTGCGAACCAGGCAGAAGATCCAGTCCGCGTACTGGCCCAGTGTGTTCCAGGTCTTCTGCCCGTTGACGATGTAGTGCTCGCCGTTTGCGTCGCTGTGGCGTTCGGCGCGTGTCTTCAGGGACGCCAGATCTGAACCCGCGCCAGGTTCCGAGTAGCCCTGACACCACCAGTCTTCACCGCTCACGATGCGCGGCAAGAAACGTTGCTGCTGTTCCGGACTGCCGAACGCCATGATTACCGGTGCCACCATCTTCAGGCCGAATGGAATCGTGCGGGGCGCGCCGGCTGCGGCGGCCTCTTCATCGAAGATGTGCAATTGCACCGGACCCCATCCGGTCCCACCGAACTGAGTGGGCCAGCTCGGTGCTCCCCAGCCACGTGCGTGCAGGATCTTCTGCCAGCGCGTGTAGTCGGACGCGGCCAGCGCCTGGCCCTGATGCACGCGCTGACTGATGTCTGCGGGCAGGTGGTCCTTCAGGAACGTCCGCACCTCGTCACGGAAGGCGAGCTCTTCGGCAGTGAAATTCAGATCCATATCAGTGCTCTGCGATGCAGAATGGTGGTTTTCATTGCAGGCGCGATAATAGTCATGGGCAACACGGAGTCGCAACTGCTTCGGCTGCATCAATGCCGGCAAACGATAGGGACGGGAGTGGATCAGGCCGCCTATGAGGCCGACCATCTGGCTTGTAGCGGCGCGGTGTGATAGCTTCGCACGCCGAAAATATGAACCGCACCGTGGAACATAATTCCAAAGCACGACCGACGTGCTGTGGCCGGCGAACAAAGAGGTAGGGGTCCGATGTCCCGCAGACACTTCGATTTCTGGCCGAAAGGCCTGCCGCGCGATATTACGGCACCGGCCACGCACCTCTTCTACAACCTCGAAGTTTCGGCGATTCGCTATCCCGACAAGCCGTTCCTGATCTTCTACGACACACCGCTGACGTTTCGGGAACTGAAAGATCAGGCCGAAGCACTCGCAGGTCATCTGCAGCACGAATGCGGCGTGCAGCGCGGAGATCGTGTGCTGCTGGTCATGCAGAACAGTCCGCAATTCATCATTGCCTATTACGCCGTGCTGCGTGCCGATGCGATCGTCGTGCCGGTCAATCCGATGAGTGTCACGGCGGAACTTGCTCATTACCTCGACGACAGCGGCGCACGCGTGGCGATCATTGCTCAGGAAGTCTACGGCCAGCTGCGATCGCTCATCGAAGAGCATCTGGATCATGCGATCGTCGCGGCTTACGCGGACTACGTGACGCGCGAGACCACGTTGCGACTGCCCGAAGCGGTTTCTGCCCCGCGCCAGCAGATCGCCGAGCCGAAAGTGATCCTGTGGTCGGCGGCGATCGCATCACGTCATCGTCCGACTGCAAACGCCAACGGACCAGAAGATCTCTGCGTCATTCCCTACAGTTCGGGCACAACGGGCCGTCCGAAAGGCTGCATGCTCACGCATGCGAATGTCATGCACACAGCCATGGCCAATCGCATCTGGTTCAACTCGAGTTGCGAGAGCACGCAACTGGTGGTTCTGCCGCTCTTTCATGTGACCGGCATGCAGGGTGGCATGAATGGCCCCATCCTTCATGGCAGCACCATCGTGCTGATGTGCCGTTGGGACCGGGAAGTTGCTGCGGAACTGATCCAGCGCTATCGGCCGATGGCATGGACCGCGATTTCGACGATGGTGATCGACTTTCTCGCCAATCCGCGCCTGGCCGAGTACGACCTGTCATCGCTCAGCATCGTCACGGGCGGCGGTGCTGCCATGCCTGCTGCAGTCGGTGAACGGCTGCAGGGCATCGTCGGCTCGCCGTACGTCGAAGGCTACGGACTTACCGAAACCATTGCGCCCACCCATATCAATCCCCCGGATCGTCCCAAACGTCAGTGTCTGGGCGTTCCGATCTTCAATACCGATTCGCGCATCGTCGATCCGGAAACGCTCGTGGAGCTGCCGCCCAATACCGTGGGCGAGATCGTGACGCACGGTCCGCAGGTATTTCAGGGCTACTGGCGCAATGAAGCCGCCACCAGGGCAGCCTTCATCGAAATCGACGGCAGGAAATTCTTTCGTACCGGCGATCTCGGTTACGTCGACGACGATGGCTATTTCTTTCTGGTCGATCGTCTGAAGCGGATGATCAATGCGGCCGGGTTCAAGGTGTGGCCGGCCGAGGTGGAGGCCCAGATGTATCAGCATCCGGCGATCCAGGAGGCCTGCGTCATCGCGACGAAAGACGCGCAGCGCGGCGAGACAGTGAAGGCGGTGGTCGTGCTGCGAGCGACGCACGCAGGCACCGTCAGCGAAGAAGACATCATCGAGTGGACGCGCCAGAACATGGCTGTCTACAAGCATCCCCGCATCGTCGAATTCGTGGACTCGTTACCCAAATCGGCGACGGGGAAAGTGCAATGGCGTGCACTGCAGGAAGCGGAACTGGCTCGCAGCGGTGCAGCGGCGAGCTGACGGTCATCAATCATGGCAACTGAACCCAAGGCGGATATACGTATGTCGACAGGAGCATCTGAAGTAACGCGGGCCGCACAGAGCGGCTTGCCCGCAAAGCCCTCGCGGAGCAAGCAGGACCGGCATTTCGTCACGGCGTTGTCGCGCGGTCTCGATGTGCTGTCATGTTTTCGCAGCGGCAGCCGGCTGCTTGGCAACCAGGACATCGCGGAGCGTTGTCGCCTGCCGAAGTCGACCGTGTCGCGGCTGACCTACACGCTCACCAAGCTCGGTTATCTGCACTACGTGAAGGAGTCGGGCAAATACCGGCTCGGTACGGCGACGCTGGCCCTGGGCAGCGCGGTGCTCGGCCGATTCGAAGTGCGCGATCTGGCGCGGCCGCTGATGCAGGAATTGGCCGATGCGACCGGTACGTCGGTGTCCCTCGGTGCGCGTCAGCGCCTGAGCATGGTGTACGTCGAAGTGTGCAAGGGTAACGCCGTGCTCTCGCTCAACAGCGAAGTGGGCATGCGCCTGCCGCTGGCGACCTCGGCGATCGGTCGTGCCTACCTCGCCGTATGTTCCGAGTCGGAACGCATCGATCTGATGGAACAGATCCGCGAACTCGATCACCTGGCCTGGCCCGGCATCAAGGCGGGTATCGAAAGGTCGCTGGCCATGTGGGAAGAAACCGGCGTTTGCGGTTCCTTCGGCGACTGGCAGCCCGACGTCAACGGTATCGCGTGCGGATTCCGGCCTGGCAACGGCCTGCCTCCCATGGCGATCAACTGCGGTGCGCCGGCCTTCAAGGTGTCCCAGGAATATCTGATGGCCGAAGTGCGGCCGCGCATGATCGAAATGGTTCAGCGCATCGAAGAAGGGCTGGGGCAGGCCCGCTGAGTCTGCAGAAAGTGACAGGAGTGACGAAGCCTGCATGGCATGGAGCGTCACTCAGGTCACCCATCTTGCTTTGATCACCGCGCCATCGTTCCTCGATGGCCTTCGCAGCTTCAAAAAGCCAGTCGCGGTGGAATTTCCCGAAGCCGCCACCACCTCATGATGTGAACCAATCGCCGTCTGTGTGGTTCTCATGATTCTCATCGGGGGTGGCGTTCGGCTACACTACCGCTTCTTTTTTGACCCGTTTTCGCCTTCCTTGTCCGAGTTTTTGCCAGCCTACTTCTCCAGTCCGAACAGGAACTTGCGAGCGCAATGAGCGACTCAAAGAGCGATGCTGGTCGAGCCAGTCTCGACCCGTCCGCGCGGAACAACACTCCCGGCGCGGAAAATGCCCCGTATATCGAATCCCTTTACGAACAGTATCTGTCGGATCCCACGTCGGTAGATCCCAAATGGCGCCAGTACTTCGGCGGCCTGGGGGCAAGCGGCGATCGAGCCCATGGCCCCATTCGCGATGCGCTCGCAAAGCGCGCCCACGATGTCCGTCCTGTCGGCGTTGCAGCCAGCACTCCTGATGCAGCAGTCAAACAGGCCGCGGTCGCGCGACTCGTCCAGGTCTATGCAAACCGGGGCCATCTGCTGGCGGACATCGACCCGCTGGGTCTGATGCAGCGGCCCGTGCCGGAGGTGCTGGAACTCAAGCACTTCGGTCTGTCGGATGCGGATCTCGACACCGAGTTCTATACGAACAGCCGGACCGAGGCCATTCCGCCGCGCATGAAGCTGCGCGACATCGTGTCGAATCTGCGTCACATCTACTGCGGCACCATCGGCGCGGAGTTCGCGCATGTGTCGAATTCGACCGAACGGCTCTGGTTGCAGGACCGCTTCCAGGTCGGTCGCATGAAGCAGCGCTTCAGCACCGAGGAGCGCAAGCGTTGTCTGCGCGATCTGACGGCTGCCGAAGGGCTGGAGCTGTATTTCGCCACCAAGTACCCGGCGCAGAAGCGCTTCTCGCTCGAAGGCGGCGAATCGCTCATTCCGCTGCTCGATGATCTGATCCAGCAGGGCGGTCAGACCGGCATCGAGGAAATGGTCATCGGCATGGCCCACCGCGGTCGCCTGAATGTACTGGTGAACGTGGTCGGCAAATCGCCGCAAGTCATGTTCTCCGAGTTCGAGGGCACGTACGACACGAACCACATGCAGGGTTCGGGTGATGTGAAGTATCACAAAGGATTCTCCACAGACATCCGCACGCCCGGTGGCAATGTCCACGTCGCGCTGGCGTTCAATCCGTCGCACCTCGAAGTGGTCAATCCGGTGGTCGAAGGTTCGGTGCGCGCGCGTCAGCAGCGTCGTCTCGACGAGGCCGGCGCGAAGGTCATCCCCGTGCTCATTCACGGCGATGCGGCATTTGCCGGCCAGGGCGTCGTGATGGAAACGCTGCAGCTGTCGCAGGCGCGCGGTTTCTACACCGGCGGCACCGTGCACGTGATCATCAACAATCAGGTGGGTTTCACGATTTCCGATCCGCGCGATTCGCGGTCGACGCTGTATTGCTCGGACGTCGCCAAGATCATCGAAGCACCGATCTTCCACGTGAACGGCGACGATCCCGAAGCAGTGCTGTTCGTTACACGCCTGGCGCTCGACTACCGCATGACCTTCCGGAAGGACGTTGTCATCGATCTGGTCTGCTATCGCCGCCGCGGTCACAACGAAGCAGACGAGCCGGCGGCCACGCAACCGATGATGTATCAGCAGATCCGTCAGCAGCCGACGACCCGTCAGCGCTATGCCGATCGGCTGCTTGCGGACAACGTCATCGCTGCGGGCGAAGCCGATGCCATGGTCGAGGAATACCGGCGCACGCTCGATGAGGGCAAATCGACGGTCAAGCAGGCGCTCGGCATGATCGGCAACAAGCACACGGTCGACTGGACCAAATACCAGCACGCCGACTGGAGCGCCTCGATCACGACGGGCGTACGCATCGAGAAACTGCGCGAACTGGGACACAAGCTCACTGCATTGCCGGCGGATTTCACGCTGCACAGGCAGGTGTCCAACATCGTGCAGAGCCGCGAAAAGATGACTGCCGGTCAGATGCCGCTCGACTGGGGCTTTGCCGAAACGCTGGCCTACGCCACGCTGCTCACCGAAGGATACGAGATCCGCATCACGGGCCAGGACAGCGGTCGCGGCACGTTCTTCCATCGCCATGCGGTCTGGCACGAGCAGAACAGCGGCGAGAGCTACATTCCGCTCGAACATCTCGCTCCGGGTCAGCCACGCTTCACCGTGATCGACTCGCTGCTCTCTGAAGAAGCCGTCATGGGCTTCGAGTACGGCTTCTCCACGACGGAGCCCAACTGTCTGACCATCTGGGAAGGCCAGTTCGGCGATTTCTCCAACGGTGCGCAGGTCATCATCGACCAGTTCATCAGCTCCGGCGAGGCGAAGTGGGGCCGCTTGTGCGGTCTCGCGCTGTTCCTGCCGCACGGTTACGAAGGGCAGGGGCCGGAACATTCATCGGCGCGACTGGAGCGCTTCCTGCAGTTGTGCGCCGAGCAGAACATGCAGGTCGTCGTGCCATCGACGCCCGCGCAGATGTTCCACATGCTGCGTCGTCAGATGCTCCAGCCCTTCCGCAAGCCGCTCATCGTCATGACGCCGAAGAGCCTGCTGCGTCACAAGCTGTCGGTCTCATCGCTGGAAGACCTGACCAGGGGCAGCTTCCGCAACATCATCGACGAGGTGGACGAGATAGATCCGGCGAAGATCACGCGCGTCGTGTTCTGCTCGGGCAAGGTCTATTTCGATCTGCTCGATTCGCGTCGTTCCGACGGCATCCACAATGTTGCGCTGGTGCGTATCGAGCAGCTCTATCCGTTCCCCGCCGAAGAGTACGCGGCCATCATCCGCAAATACTCCAATGCGCACGAAATCGTCTGGTGCCAGGAAGAACCGCAGAATCAGGGCGGCTGGTATCAGATTCGCCACCGGCTGCAGGAGCCGTTGTCGGCAGATCACCAGTTGCTGTACGCAGGTCGTGCTCCGGCAGCGGCGCCGGCGACCGGCATCTTCAAGGTGCATGTGGAACAGCAGCAGGGTCTCGTGGACGCAGCGCTGCGTTCAACCAGCACAGAAGAATCCATGCGGCAGACGACACGGTTGAAGGCCGCAGCCAACAGGAAGAACTAGGTCAATGAGTATTGAAGTCAAGGTTCCGCAACTGCCCGAGTCCGTTACCGATGCGACGCTGGTCGCCTGGCACAAGAAGCCCGGCGACACCGTCAGCCGCGATGAGAATCTGGTCGATCTCGAAACCGACAAGGTCGTGCTGGAAGTTCCGGCTCCCTCCGCCGGTGTGCTGAAGGAAATCAAGGTCGCCGACGGCACGACCGTGACCGCGGGCCAGGTGCTCGCGATTCTTGAGGTCGTCGAAGGTGCTGCGGCAGCCAAAACCGCCGCGCCTGCTGCGAAGGCAGCAGCAAAGGAAGAACCGAAGCAGGAGCCAAAGGCTGCTGCTGCGTCGGGCGGCAAGCTCGCACCGTCCGCCAGGCGGCTGGTCGAGGAAAACAAGCTCGATGCTTCACAGATCGCCGGCAGCGGCCGCGATGGCCGCGTCAGCAAGAGCGATGTGATGCAGCACATGTCGAAGCCCGCTGCGGCACCGTCCAAGGCTGCTCCCGCCGTCAAGCTTCCGGCAGCAGTGGGCTCACGCAACGAACAGCGTGTGCCGATGACGCGTCTGCGCGCCCGCATTGCCGAACGGTTGCTGCAGGCGCAGTCGACCGCCGCGATGCTGACGACGTTCAATGAGGTGGATCTCACTGAAGTGAACGCGATCCGCGCCCGCTACAAGGAAAAGTTCGAGAAGTCGCACGGCGTGAAGCTGGGCTTCAGCTCGTTCTTCATCAAGGCCGCGATCGAAGCGCTGCGCAAGTTCCCCGCGGTGAATGCGTCCATCGACGGCAACGACATCGTCTATCACGAGTACTACGACATCGGCGTGGCCGTTTCCACGGAGCGCGGACTCATGGTGCCGGTGATCCGCAACGCTGAAGCACTGAGTTATGCCGATATCGAGAAGGCCGTCGGCAGCTATGCGACCAAGGCCCGCGACGGTTCGATCACGCTCGATGAGCTGACCGGCGGCACGTTCACGATCACCAACGGCGGTGTGTTCGGTTCGCTGATGTCCACGCCGATCCTGAATCCGCCGCAGGTCGCAATTCTCGGCATGCACAAGATTCAGGAACGTCCGATGGTGGTGAACGGCGAAATCAAGATCCGCCCGATGATGTATCTGGCGCTGACGTACGATCACCGCATCGTCGATGGCCGCGAGTCCGTGCAGTTCCTGGTCGCCATCAAGGAAGCGCTGGAAGACCCGGCCAGGCTTCTGCTCCAGCTGTAAGCAAAGCCTGAGGCGTTGACGGTCGACGGTTGAGCGTCAACGCCGAGCTGCCCTGCGGATGAGCCTTGTTCTGACCGTCAACCGTCAACGGTCGACCGCCTATCTTCGGAGTCTCCATGTCTGAATTCGATGTCATTGTCATCGGCGGCGGCCCCGCCGGTTACCCGGCCGCCATTCGTGCAGCACAGAACAAGCTGAAGGTCGCGTGCATCGATGAATGGCAGAACAAGGATGGCAGCTACGCGTTCGGCGGAACCTGTCTCAATGCCGGGTGCATTCCTTCCAAGGCGCTGCTCGAATCCTCGGAACTCGTGCACCGTGCCCAGCACGAGTTTGCCGTCCACGGCATCAAGGTCGGCAACGTCGAAGTGGACATTGCGGCCATGCAGAAGCGTCGTGCCACTATCGTCAGGCAATCGACGGTGGGTATCCAGTCGCTGTTCAAAGCCGCTGGTGTTACGCCGCTGCAGGGCCATGGCAAGCTGCTCGCGGGCAACAAGGTCGAATTCACTGACAAGGAAGGCAAGAAGCAGGAGCTGACTGCCAAGCATGTGGTGCTCGCCGCCGGCTCGACGCCAACCGAACTGCGCAGCCTGCCGTTCGATGGCGAGCGGGTCATCGATTCCTGGGGCGCGCTTGAGCTGACCGCAGTGCCGAAGCGCCTGGGCGTCATTGGCGCAGGTGTCATCGGCCTGGAACTTGGCAGCGTGTGGCGCCGCCTGGGCGCAGAAGTCGTGGTGCTCGAAGCACTCGATACCTTCCTGCCGATGGCGGATGGTGCGGTGTCGAAGGAAGCACTGAAGCACTTCAAGAAACTGGGTCTGGATATCCGGCTCGGTGCCAAGGTCAGCGGTGCCGACAAGGCAAAGGATGGTTTGACGCTCAGGTACACGGACGCCAAAGGGGACCAGACCGTACAGGTCGACAAGGTTATCGTGGCAATCGGGCGCCGTCCTTACAGCAAGGATCTGCTGGGCGAGGGTACGGGCGTTGAGATCGACGAGCGTGGTTTCGTGAAAGTCGATCATGAGTGCCGCACCAGCGCGGCGAACGTCTGGGCGATCGGAGACCTGGTGCGCGGTCCGATGCTGGCGCACAAGGGCAAGGAAGAGGGCGTGGTCGTCGCCGATCTCATCGCCGGCAAGTACGGCGAGGTGAATTACAAGGTGATCCCGTCCGTGATCTACACGGCGCCTGAAATTGCCTGGGTCGGTCAGACCGAAGAAGAAGTGAAGAAGAGCGGCCGGCCGTACAAGATCGGCTCGTTCCCGTTTGCAGCCGCAGGTCGCGCACGTGCGATGGAGCAGGCCGCCGGCTTCGTCAAGGTCGTGGCCGCAACGGATGACGATGAAATCCTCGGCGTCCACATCATCGGCCCCATGGCTGGCGAACTCATCGCGGAATGCGTGCTGGCAATGGAGTACTCGGCGAGCACCGAGGATCTGCAGCGAACCATTCATGCTCATCCGACGCTCTCGGAAGCCGTGCACGAAGCTGCGCTGAACGCCGACAAGATCGCCATCGATTTTCCCAATCGCTGATTTCATCGGCGTAATGAACGATCCGGACTGGGAGACCATCGCCGAACCGGCCAACGAAGCTGCAGCGCAGATCGTGCTCGGCCTGCTGGCCTCTGAAGGCATTCCCGGCCGGATCGTGTCCAATGTGCCCGTGCCTGGTCTCGGCATCTCGTTCCGGGTTCAGGTCGGGATTGAGCAGGCCGCCGATGCTCGCGCGGCGCTGGCGGCCGCCGCCGTCACCGATGACGAACTCACCGAACTCGCGCTGCGATCGCCGCGCGTCGATCAGGACTGAGTGCAAAGAACAGGAAGTTCGCGTGGAGGTCACGGAATTGAACAGGACCTCCCAATCCGTTTGTGCTGAGCCTGTCGTTCGGGTGAGCCTGTCGAACCATCATTCCGTTCGTGGTGAGCCCGTCGAACCAT
>DASTRD010000178.1:0-2181 GCA_035761425.1 Povalibacter sp. | reverse complement strand
TGCAATCGAACCCGAGACCGGCAAATGAAGGACAGCGGTTGCCATCGATCTGTACGTGCGCAGGACCGACGTGCAGGCCCATCAGTGCACGCCGCATGGCCAGGTGTGTGGCCTCGAGGATATTCAGACGATCGATTTCTTCGACGTCAGCCCATGCCACCGACCAGGCGAGCGCATGTTTGCGAATGCGCACCGCCATTTCCTCGCGCTCCGCAGCTTCCATCTGTTTCGAATCGCGCACGCCGCGCAGGCGCCGTCGGGGATCGAGGACCACGGCCGCCGCCACGACCGGGCCGGCCAACGGTCCGCGGCCAGCTTCATCGACACCGGCGACGAGGTATTCGAGGGATGCCCGGCGAGCCTTGCCGAACAATTGCAGTGCCATCTGGCTCGTGGTCATTTTCTCAGGCACTGAAAGCGGATTTCACACGCGAAGTGCCCACGACACGGGGCAGGGAAAAAAACGCGCTCATTTCTCCGTGTCCTCCGCGTGAATCTCTGCATGGTTCGAGGTCCGCCGCGAGCGCAGCAGATCGACAATGGCCTGCGCTGCGCGTGAACTGGCGTCGCGCCGCAGCGTCTGGTGAATTTCGGTGAAAGTTTGCACGAGCTCAGCGCGATCGGCACGCTCAAGTTGCTCGAGCAGTGACGGCCCCAGCACGTCCGCCCGCACCTCGTCGTTGAAATACTCCGGAACGAGGCGGCGCCCGGCCAGCAGATTCGGCTGGGCAAAGAACGGCGCCTTGAACAGTTTCAAGTGCTTGAGAAGAAAACTTGTCAGCCAGCTCAAACGGTAAACCACAACCATCGGACGCTTGACCAGCGTGGCCTCCAAGGTGGCCGTGCCAGAGGCCAGCAGCACGACGTCACTGGCCGCCATGACCTGCTGGGACCGGCCATCGAAAATCTCGACGCGATCCCTGACTCCGGCGGCCGTCAGCACCGTCTCAAAGGTGCTGCGCACTTTTGCGTTCGCCATGGCCGCCAGAAACCGGATCTGCGGCCGCTTCCGCTTCATCCAGGCCACTGTTGCCGCGAAATCGGCGCCAAGACGCGCCACTTCGCCACCGCGACTGCCGGGCAGCAGCGCGATCCAGGTGCCACTCTCATCGATCCCGAGTTCACGACGCGCCTGGCCGGCATCGAGATGCAGGGGTATCTGGTCGGCGAGCGGATGGCCGACGAACTCGGCCTTCACCCGATGCTCGTCGTAGAAGCGTCGCTCGAACGGAAGCAGGCACAGCACCAGATCGACGGCGCGTCCGATGGTCTTTACGCGCCCCTGCCGCCACGCCCAGATCTGCGGACTCACGTACTGGACGACAGGGATACCCCGGGCCTTGAGCTGGGGCGCGACTCGCAGATTGAATTCCTTGGCATCGACACCGACGTACACAGCAGGTTGCGCGGTCACGACGCGTTCGATGAGTTCACGACGAATGCGCAGCAGGCGCGGCAGATGCGGGATGATCTCGAAGAGGCCCATCACGGACAGATTTTCCATCCGCTCCCACGCTTCGCAGCCGGCCTCGATCATGCGGGGCCCGGAAATACCCGCGAAGCGTGCCTCAGGCAGTAACGCGCGCAGCGAGTGAATGAGCTTCGCGCCGAGATTGTCGCCCGAGGGTTCGCCGGCGACGAGAACGATCAATGGCCCCGGGGCGTGGGTATCGGGGCTCGGGCCGGAGATAGACATCGGATTCTGGAAAACGGCGTCAGCCAGACAGCCACGACTCGCTGTGAAACTCTCGCTCCAGTCCGGCACTTCGCTGCCGTACTACCCGAAGGCTCATCGCACGATGCCGACGCGCTCGCGTCGCGGCGTGGTGTCGTTGAGAAAGGCGATGAAAGGCTCGATCTCGGGCTGCTCCGCCGCCAGTCGGGCCAGTTCTTCAGTTGCTTCGGTCAGCTTGAGCTTGGAACGATACAGCGTGCGATAGGCCAGACGGATGTTGCGGATCTGCTCGACGGTGAAGCCGCGGCGTTTCAGACCTTCGGCATTGACACTGTGCGGCTCCGCGGGCCGGCCGACCGCCATGATGTACGGAGGCACATCGCGGGTCACCGCCGTATTGTTCGCAATGAATGCATGCGCGCCGACCTTGCAGAACTGGTGCACTCCGGAAAAGCCGCCCAGATGCACCCAGTCGCCGAGTTCGACGTGCCCGCCGAGCGTCGCGT
>DASTRD010000177.1:0-5147 GCA_035761425.1 Povalibacter sp. | reverse complement strand
GGCTGCGCCGGGATCGCGCCCTGATTCCCGATGCCGTCGAAGAATTCGCGAGGCTGTACACGCCATACCGCGGCTTCGCACGCACCGCGCGTGAGGATGTGACGATTCGCGGCCGGCACATCAGGAAGGACGAACCGATCGCTCTGCTCTACGCATCTGCGAACCGTGACGAGTCGGTCTTCCCTGAGCCCGATCGCTTCATCCTCGGTCGTCCCAACATCAATCAACACATCGCGTACGGTCGCGGACCGCACATGTGCGCCGGCAGCGCCCTGGGACGTCAGTTGCTGCGCATCTCGCTCGACGCATTGCTCGAGGCCACCAGTCATTTCGAAGTGAACGGCGAAATCCGCATGAGCGGCATGCCCGAGGTGGGCCCGCTGCACGTACCGCTGCGAATGACGCCGGCAGCGTCGGCTATTTGACGTCAACGACCACGTCGGCCCGGCGAAGGGCGGCATCGTCGCTGCCGTTCGCGCGCTTCACTTCGTCCTTCCAGCGCACTTCATACTTCACGTCGACGAGACCTGCGCCGCGCAACAGCTCCTCGATCTGCTCGGCACGCCGTTGCCCGATGTCGCGGTCCTCTTCGATCCGCCGGCCATCCGACAGCAGTGTCGCCCCGCGATAACCGGTGATCTCTATCCGCGGCGCGTGCGTCTGCCGCGCGTGTTCGAGAATTTTCTGCAGCGACTGAGCGTGCCGGAACGCCACCATGCCGTCGAACTCGTAACGCAGCTCGAAGGATCGCGGCGCCGTGACCGCATCGGCCGCCGGCTTCATGACCGGATCGCCGAATGCCAGCCTGCCCTTGCTGGGTCCGGGCGGTCGCGGCGGTTCGAAAGTCAGGTTGTAGCGATCCTCTGCCGGCAGCATGGTGTTGCAGGATGCATCGAGTTCCTGGATCACCGACAGCGCGACAGGCTTCAGAACGAGGCCGCCGCAGATGCGCGGCTCGTCACTGACCGTGCCTTCCACCAGCACCTTGTGTCCCAGCCACGGTGGATTGACCGGTGCGCTGACGTCGGTCTGCAGCGTCAGGAAATAGAGTTCGCCGTTGTACTCCGCGAGCCAGCACGGGACGCTGCTGGTATCGCGCACCATCGGGCAGGCGATGAAATTCCGGTGATTGGCCGGCGGACTGGCAGCGGACACCACGCAGGCTGCGCTCATGAGGATCAGCACTGCCGGCAGCCTGTTCATAGCGCGCTCAGGAAATTGATCAGGTCGTCGCGCTCCTGATCGGTGAAGCCGATGTTGAAGCGGCGATCGTAATAGTCCACCAGCTCGCGCAGCGACGACGCCGAGCCATTCACGAAGTACGGCGCGCGCGCCGCCAGACCGCGGAACTGCTGCATCACGATGGCGCCCACGTCGTTGCACTTGCCGGAAATCAGACCGCGGCCGGGATCCTGCGTGTAGAACTCGCGTCCGAGGAATGGATGCGGCGGAACGCCCGGCTTGCAGGTGATCTTGAACAGGGGCATCTGCGGCTTGCGTTCATTCCATGGATTCAGCGGTTCCTCGCGTGCCCACGGCAGATTGGTCGTGCCCAGATCCATCCAGCCATTGGCGATATCCATGCCCATCATGTGCATGCCGTGGCAGGTCGAACAGGTGCGCTTGGTCGGATTGCCCAGGCCCACGGTGTTCAGGTGCATGACGTCCTTGATCCAGAACGTGCGGAACATGAATACGTCCTGACCGCGCGCGATGGAGGCGCGCATCTCGTTGGCGCGCTGCACTTGCGGATCGGTAGACGGCGGCGGATGGCGCCACGCCTCGTTCATCGGAATGACGTAGTTGGTGATGTTGTTGCCGAGTACGCCTTCCCGACCTCTGGCAAGGTTGTAAACGCCCAGACCCGGCGGCGCGTCGGCAGAGATGAGACTGCCGGCGTCCACGTGCTCGGTCTGAGCGGAATAGATCTGGCTTTCGAAATCGACGATGCGCGCGAGGCTGGCATCGTCGAGCTTGCCGTCGAACTGCAGATGCGTGATCGCCGCTTCGATCGCCTGCGTCTTGAGTGTCGGCTGGCGCGCATCGGCCAGCATGTTCATGCCCGAAGGCAGCCCGGTATCCGGATCGCGCGTCGCCGGCAGACCGTTCTTGCCGATGAACGAGAACACGCCGAAGCCATGATGCGTGAAGTATTTCGTGTTCGCGACGACGCGCGGACGCCGATACACCGAGATCATCGGCGTCGGGCTGTGCAGCCCATACTTCGGACTGAGGTTGCAGCCGGTCGGATCGCGTACGACTTCGATGGTGAATTCCGGATCGATGGTGGAACCATCCGCGGCCTTGGGCGGCCACGGCAGAAAGATGCGGAACAGTCCGCGTTCGAGCAGCAGCGAATGCGAAGCGGGATCTTCAGGCGGCAGATCCGGACAGTTCATGCCGTCGATGGGGGCGAAGATCGGATCCTTGCCCTGGGTGTCGTGCCAGCGCTGGCGGATGGCATCGCCCGAGAGCGACATGCCGTTCGCCGGCTGATGACAGCTCACGCAGGCGCGTCCGTTCGTACCGATGGGTTCGAAGAACGGATGCCCCCTGGTGTCGATCACACCTGAAGTATTCAGAATGCCGATCTGGCCGTAGTCATCCGGATAGGGAATGAACGGCGGCAGCGGCGATCCTTCACCGGGTGTCCACCAGCGCATGCCCGCCGACGATTTCGACGGCGTGACCGGCGCCTGCTGTGCCTGACGATTCTGCTCGGGCACATGGCCTGCGACGCCGCGCTCGCTGACGCCGGGCGTATCGTCCGCCCGGCTGGCAATGCCCACGATACACGCGAGCAGACTTGCGCCGATCCAGGTTGCGCGTGTCGCGCCTGCGGCACCCGGGCGTCTCGGCAGCGACGCATCCACTGATCGCGCCGCTGTCTCGTCGTCCGTCCGCACCCTTCCGGTCATCGTCAGAAGTCGAACTTCGCGCGGACGCCGTACTGTCGCGGGGCACCGTAGATCAGGCCGCCGCGCGCACTGCTGGCATCCTGAACCTGGGCCGCGATGTATTCCTTGTCGAACAGATTGTTCGCAAACGCTTCAATGCGCAGATTGTCCGTCGGCACGAACGTGAGACGGAAGTCGGCGATGGTGCGTGAGGGAACCACTGTCTGCTCGTAGCGGAACGGCGTGGAGAGCTGTTCATCCATGTACGAAGCCTGCAGGCGCGGCGTCAGCGACATGTTGCCGAACAGGAACTGATACTCCAGTCCGGCCGTGACGGTCACCTCAGGCGCGAATGGCACCGTGGAACCTTCCGGCACCAGGCGATTCGTGTTGGTCTGCGAGTCGGTCAGCATGGCGTCTTCGGTGAATTCACTGTGCAGCGCGCTGATTCCGAGATTCAGGCCCAGACCCCCGAACTGGCCCGTAAGCTCGAGTTCGGCGCCGTAGATATCGGCCGGTGCTGCGTTCAGCGTGTTCGGCAGCAGTGCCGGCGGCGTTCCCACGGCGGTCAGCGATGACAACTGGATGCCATCATACTGCGAATAGAACACAGCACCGTTGATGCGCAGACGGCCATCGGCCACCGTGCTCTTGATGCCGAGTTCGGCCACGTCGTTCACTTCCGGCTCGTAGTTCGGCAGGCGCGGATCGAGATTGATGCCGCCCGCCTTGTAACCGCGCGACACCGTGCCGTACATCATGACGTCGTCGCTGGCGAAATACTTCAGACCGATACGGCCGGTGGTTTCATTCGAATCCACATCGGACGTGCACGGGAAGCATCCCGGAGGCGGCGGTCCGGGAATCGCGAAGCGCGTGTACTCCTGTTCGTCCTGCGAATAGCGCAGACCGAAATCGCCGGCCCAGCGCTCGCTGAAGCGATAGTCGATCTGGCCGAATATCGACTTCGACGTGTTCTTGAGCTCGGTGTCGATGGTGGAGTTGGACTGGACGAAATCATGCGAGTTGCGGTTGTCGCGCAGCACCTGCACCGGGCTGGTCTCGTCCATGTAGAACGCGCCGACCACCCACTGCATCGGACCTTCGCCGCGCGAGAGCAGGTTGACTTCGGTCGTGAAGGTCTGGAGCTCCTGATTCGTATAACCGATGCGGCCCGGATACAGCGCGGTGTTCGCACCGTTCGTCGGCAGTTGCGGCGGCACTGGCGGGGCGGTGGCGGTTCGATCGCCGTCCGCCTGATCGGACGTCTGCGCGTCGAAATAGGAAGTCAGCACGCGCAGCTGCGTATAGGCCGGCAGATCGATGCGCGCTTCGAGCGAGGCACGATAGCCATCCTGATCCAGGAAGGAACGCCCGTCTTCTTCGATGACGAACGGATCGTCGGTCACCAGATCGTCGCGATTCTTGATGGCGTTGTTGTCGGTCTTGCGCTCGAAATATTCGTAGCGCAGATCGAATGTCGCGCCGTCGGTGGGCTGATAACGCAGCGCCGCACGCACCGCACGGTCCGTGCCGCTGCCCGGTTCGCTGCCGCTCGGCCCGATGTTGTCGGTGAAACTGCCGCGATCGTCGTACACGCCGGACACACGCAGCGCCAGCGTATCGGCAATCGGCACGTTGACGGCGGCGACGGTGCGATACCAGTCGTAATCTGCAACCGTCTGATCGATATAGCCGGAGAACTTGTCGAAGTCCGGCGTGGGCGTGCGCACGTAGATGGCGCCGCCGGTGGAGTTCTGGCCCGTCAGGGTGCCCTGCGGACCGCGCAGCACTTCAACCGATTCGAAATCGTAGAACGACTGGGCGATGAACTGCTCGTGGGGCACGAACACGCCGTCGATGTAGTACGCAACACCCGGGTTGGAGGTCGGGGCGGACTGACTGATACCCACGCCGCGAATGTTGATGAAGGTCGAGCGGTTGTAGGTATTGATGGAGACGTTGGGCGCGACCTGCTGGATATCGAGGATGTTGTCGACACCCTGGGCGGCCAGCGCCTGCGCACTCAGCACGGTGGCCGAGGTGGGCGTTTCCTGAAGATTGATTTCACGACGCTCGGCCGTGACCACCACTTCCTCAAGTGCGGACTGGGCTGGTGCGGAGTTCTGGGCCTGTGCGGCCTGACCGAGAACTGCGGCCACCACGCTGGCCAGACACGCCGAACGACGGAGCTTCGATTGCGCCGTTGCGCTGAAAATTACCATAGTCCCCCCGATGAATTGTGTGCGT
>DASTRD010000176.1:0-3103 GCA_035761425.1 Povalibacter sp. | reverse complement strand
CCGAAGCCCATCAGGCGGAAACCGGAATCCTTGTCCTTGGCGCGCGCGACCGCTTTTTCCACGTTCTTCGCATCGCCAATTTCGGCCAGCATCTTCAACACGGCTTCATTGGCGCCGCCATGCGCCGGTCCCCACAGCGCGGCGATGCCGGCCGCGATCGAAGCGTAAGGATTGGCGCCGGTGGAGCCGACCAGCCGCACCGTGGAAGTGGAAGCATTCTGTTCGTGATCGGCGTGCAGGATGAACAATAGATCGAGCGCCTGAGCGGTCACCGGATCGACGTTGTACTGCTCGCACGGAACTGCGAAGAACATGTGCAGCAGGTTCGAGCAGTAGTCGAGATCGTTGCGCGGATAAATGAAAGGCTGACCAAGCGCGTGCTTGTACGCCGCAGCCGCAATGGTTGGAATCTTGGCAATGATGCGATGAGCAAAAATCTCGCGATGTCGCGGATTATGGATGTCCATCGAGTCGTGATAGAACGCCGCCATCGACGCCACCACGCCTGACAGCATGGCCATCGGATGTGCGTTGTACTGAAAGCCGTTGAAGAACCGCAGCAGCCACTCGTTGATCATCGTGTGGTACTGGATCGCGTGAGTGAACTCGGCCTGTTGATCTGACGTCGGCAGTTCGCCGTTGATCAGCAGGTAGGCGACTTCGAGGAAATTGCTTTTTTCGGCGAGTTGCTCGATCGGAATGCCGCGGTACAACAGCACGCCCTCTTCGCCATCGATGAACGTGATCCTGCTTTCGCACGACGCGGTCACCATGAAGCCCGGATCGAACGTGAAGAGCCCATGTTCCTTCTGCAGCGTGGCAGCATTGAGGACATCCGGGCCCAGTGTTCCGCTGCGTACTTCAGCGATGGACTTCTTGCCCGTGGACAGATCGGTCAACTCGAATTTTTTCTCGGACATGTACTGATTCCGCAGACGACAAACCGGCCGGAAGGGCGCGGTTTGGCAGGCGCAAAGGGGAGGCGCAGACTTACATGACCCCGCCGTCGAATCAAGCGCGACGGCAGCGCTATTCCGGCGTGCGGGGCTGAACCTACTGAACGATTTTCAGCAGTTGCCCGGGTTGCGGTTCCTTGTCCGGATACAGATCGTTCAGCAGACGCAGCATCTGGGCAGGATATTTCTCGATGGGCGAATTTTTGGCCAGATCTTCGATGCGAGTGTTGCTGCCCGCACGGATCGTGTGGATCTTGTACGGTTCTGCCAGTGCGAATTCATTGTCTCGCAGACGCCGGAACGTCTTTGCCGCGGACATGAACAGTGCGTCCGCCGCCGGCACCTGGCCCTGACCGCGGCTCGCACCTGAAAATATGTAGGCAAGATTGTTGTAGAAGATGACGACGTAGCGCGCCGGCACGACACCGAAATCCGTATTGGCCGAGCGCACCACCGCGGTGTAGCCCTGCAGTCCGTTCACTTCGATGTCCTGTCCCTGCCCCGCATTGGAGCGAGCCAGCAATCGTGACAGAAACTCCCTGGGCCCCGTATTCGGCGGCGGCGCCATGGTCTGCATCTGCATCACGCTGTCCTTCTTCGGTGCGATCGCCAGCAGCCGGTTCGCTTCATTCTCGACAGTCCAGCCGGTGGGGAATGCCACCGTGAAGCCGAGATTGGCGTGGTAGAACCGATTGCCTTTGAAGACACCCTGTGCGCGGCTCGGCCCCATGGGCAGGCCTTCGATGACCTTCAGGTAACGTTCGCGGCCGGGGTCGACCTTGTCCGGCACGTTCTGCAGTTTCTCCGCTGCCTTGACGACTTCCTGCAGGCGCTGGTCGTTGTCGGGATGCGAGGCGAAAACGCCGTGATAGATATGAGGTTCCCGATTTTCCTCGCGCGCGCGTGCGACCTCGAACATTTCCTGGTTCTTGAGCAGTCGCACGACATCGATCATGTGATCCGGAGACAGCCCCGTCTTTTCCAGATATTCAGCACCCAGTCGATCGGCTTCGAGTTCGTTGTCGCGACCGTAACCGCTGATGAGCGCCGCACCGGCATAATTGGCGAGGCCGGCCAGATCGCCGCTGCCGGTGAAAACACCCACTGCCATGGCGCCGATATTCGAGAGAGTCGATTTCGTCTGGCGCTTCACGGGATGACGCGCATTCACGTGGCCGATCTCATGCCCGAGCACGGCCACGAGTTCGGCTTCGGAGTTCAGATAATTCATGATGCCGCGGGTGATGTAGACGTATCCGCCACCCGTGGTGAAGGCATTGATCTCTTCGCTGTCGAGCACCGTGAAGGTGTACTGCAGATTGGGGCGCTGACTGACTTTGGCCGCGCGCTGACCGACTTCATTGACGTACTGCTGCACGCGCATATCGGCATAAGGCCCGCCGAATTCCTGCAGCATCAGCGGGTGTACCTGTCTCGCCTTGTCGATCTCGGCCTTTTCCGACGAGAACACCAGATCGGGGTTGCCGCTCACCGGATTGGTTGCGCATCCATCGAGCGCCGCCGCTGCCATGGCCACGGCGACGAAGCATGCAGCGCGACTCAGCGCGTTCAGCGACATGGTGGGCTACCCGCGGTGAAAGACGTGGTTCGTTTATAAACCGCTCTTCGACGCAGCGACAAGCGTGGCGGGGTTACGTTTACCGGCTTCGGTGCGCCATCGAAAATTCGCAGGGCAATTCAGCAGTCATTCAGACAGGCAAAACAATAGGGCGCTCTCGTTGCCGAGAGCGCCCTTCGCGAATACTCGCTACGCCGTAACAGCGATCAGCGTGCGTATTTCTTGCGGAACTTGTCAACGCGACCGCCGGTGTCGACGATCTTCTGCTTGCCGGTATAGAACGGATGGCAGTTCGAGCAGACTTCGATCTGCAGATCGTGCCCGAGCGTCGAGCGCGTCACGAAGGTGTTCCCGCAGCTGCAGGTTACCGTCGTGTCTTTGTACTCAGGATGAATTCCGGCCTTCATGATGGTTCCGGGCAGTGTTTGCCCCCTCGAAAAAAGGCGCGCAGTGTAGCGGCGCGTATCACGGGTCGCAAGGTAAATGGCGATTGCAGCCGCTTTTTCAATCACGGCACTCGCCGCGGCCACGTCGGATGGGCCCCTTATCCACAATAGCTGTGGATAAG
>DASTRD010000175.1:0-17854 GCA_035761425.1 Povalibacter sp. | reverse complement strand
GAGGAGAGCTGGTGTGCGAGCCGGATACCGGTTCCATCCCGTCGGAGTTTCCGCAACGGCTGGCGGCATCAGGACTGCATGCCGTGGTGATCGCTCCCCTGATGGTCGAGGCGCATGTGTTCGGCCTGCTGATTGCCGCGCGCAATGCGGCCGGGTCGTTCAGCAGCGGCGATTGCGAATTCCTCAAACAGCTCAGTGGCCACGTGGCGCTCGCTTCGCATCAGACGCAGCTTCACAACGCCCTGCAACAGGCGTTCGACGATCTGCGACGCTCGCAGCACACCGTCATGCAGCAGGAACGTCTGCGGGCGCTCGGGCAGATGGCGAGCGGTATCGCGCATGACATCAACAATGCGCTCTCGCCCGTGTCGCTCTATACGGAATCGCTGCTGGAGCGCGAGTCCAACCTGAGCGAGCGGGCACGCACATCGCTGACGATCATTCAACGTGCCATCGACGACGTGGCCGGTACCGTGGCACGCATGCGCGAGTTCTATCGCCAGCGCGAGCCGCAACTGACGCTGGCACTGGTCGACCTGAACAAAGTGGCGGAACAGGTCATCGAACTGACACGTGCCAGATGGTCCGATCTGTCGCAGAAGCAGGGGATAGACATCCAGCTCCAGGCCGAGCTGGCCGACGGACTGCCCGGCATCATGGGTGCCGAAGGCGAGATTCGCGATGCACTGACCAATCTGCTGTTCAATGCCGTGGATGCAATGCCGGAAGGCGGCACGCTGACATTGCGCACGCAGTCGACCGAGTCGGCGCCCGACGTACAACTCGTCAGCGTCGTGGTCAGCGACAACGGCATCGGTATGGACGAGGAAACGCGCCGCCGCTGTCTCGAGCCGTTCTACACCACAAAGGGTGAACGCGGCACCGGCCTGGGTCTTGCCATGGTCTACGGCATGGTTCAGCGGCACAGCGCAGAATTCGCGATCGACAGTGCGCCCGGAAAGGGTACCTCAGTCACGTTGACGTTCCCTGCCTACACGCAGAATTTCACCTCGACGACACGGGTTGCGACACCCACGCTGCCCGGACCTCGACTGCGCATTCTTCTGATCGACGACGATCCCATCATCATCAAGGCGCTCGAGGAGGCGCTGGGAGGAGACGGTCACGTCACGGTTGCCGCGGGCGGCGGGCAGGCCGGCATCGATGCGTTCCGATCCGCGCTCGGCACAGCGGATGCTTTTGCGCTTGTCATTACGGATCTCGGCATGCCACGGGTGGATGGTCGCAAGGTAGCCAGCACGGTCAAGTCTCTTTCGCCACGAACACCGGTAATCCTGCTGACGGGATGGGGCCAGCGGATGCTGGCCGACAGCGACATTCCGCCGCATGTGGATCGCCTGCTGAGCAAGCCCCCGCGTCTGCAGGAGCTGCGCAGGGCGATCAAGGAGCTTGCCTCATGAACGCCGTGCCGCTGGGTCGGGTCCTGATCGTCGATGATGAAGTCGCGCACATGAAGGCGCTGTGCGACACACTCGAGATGGAAGGCTACGTTACGACAGGTCACAGTTCTTCCCGAGCGGCTCTTGCGAACCTGCGTGAAGGCGAAGTGGACGTACTGCTCACCGATCTGATGATGCCCGGTATGGACGGCATCAGTCTGTTGCGCGCTGCACGACAGATCGATGGCAATCTGGCCGGCATCGTCATGACGGGACACGGCACCATCGACACTGCGGTGCAGGCGATGCAGGACGGAGCACTCGACTACGTGCTCAAGCCGTGCAAGCTCTCGACATTGCTGCCGGTCATCGGCAAGGCACTGGAAGTGCGGCAGCTGCGGCTGGAGCACGCGGCCATGCATGAGCGCGAGCGGCGTTACATAGAAGAACTCGAGGCGGCCAATCGCGATCTGGATGCGTTCTCATGCTCCGTTTCCCACGACCTGCGTGCACCGTTGCGCGCTGTCATGTCATTCGGCGAAATGTACGTCCAGCAGTTCGACAAGGAGATTTCGCCCCAGGGGCAGCAGTTGCTCGACCGTGTGCTCAGCGGTGCGCGGCGCATGGACGTGCTGATCGAGGATCTGCTGCGCTTCTGCCGGTTCAGCAGGCAGCCTCTGTACCGCAGCCCGGTCGATGTGGACGCGCTGGTGCGCTCCATCGCCGCGGAACTGCGGGCCTGCGAAGGCGATCGCCGCATCGAGGTGAAGATCAATCCGCTTCCCGCGCGCGATGCGGATCCATCGCTGCTGAGCCTCGCATTCACCAACCTGTTGTCCAACGCGTTCAAGTTCACGCGCGGTCGCGACCCGGCCATCATCGAAGTTGGCTATGACGAGGCCACCGGAGTCTTCTCCGTGCGCGACAATGGCGCAGGTTTCGACATGGAATACGTGGAGAAGCTGTTCGGCGTGTTCCAGCGCCTGCATTCCTCCCAAGAGTTCGAAGGCACCGGCGTGGGTCTTTCCATCGTGCAGCGAATCATTCAGCGTCACGGCGGGGAGATCTGGGCGCAGGGCGCAGTCGGAGAAGGTGCGACCTTCTTTTTTACCTTGTAGCAGCATCGACGCGGCGGGGCGCCGCACATCAGAGAACGCAACATGGCACACACGACAGCTTCGCCTTCGCCCATCCGGGTGCTGTGCGTGGAGGACGACGAGTCCGACATGCTGATTGCCCGGCATCGACTCACCAGCAGCGGTCTCGATTGCGTCCTCGAACGTGTTGAAACCGAACAGCAACTGCGCGCGGCCATCGAGAGATTTGCGCCGCAGGTCGTCCTGTCGGATTTCAAGCTGCCGCAATTCGACGGGCACGCTGCATTGCGCACGGTCCGTGACGTGGCCCCGGAGATCCCGTTCATTTTCGTGTCCGGAACCATGGGCGAGGAGCGGGCCATCGAGGCATTGCTGCAGGGTGCCGCCGACTACGTGCTGAAGCAGAATCTCAATCGCCTGGTGCCGGCCGTGACCCGGGCTCTCGATGAGGCCGCCGCACGCCAGGAACGCCGACGGCAGCAGCAACAGATCGAGCGGCTCTCACGGGTGCTGCGCATGCTGAGTGGCATCAACAGCATCATTGTGCGTATCCGCGGCAGCACGGAGTTGCTCGAGGAAGCCTGCAGACTCGCGGTCAGTGTCGGCCAGTACAGCAGCGCCATGGTGCTCCTGCGGCAGACCGGCGGTGAGCCCGTGCAGCCGGTTGCCTGGGCAGGGCAGGATGAGAAAGTGACGACGCAGCTGCGCACCTCCGTCACTCAGGCGGCGAATCAGTCGCGCAGCCTGATTGCCAAGGTCCTCGCCACGGGCAAGGAATACGTGTGCAACGCGCCGAACGATCCGCTGGCCACCATGAGCATCAGCAGCCTCATGGTCACAGCAGGATTCAAATCCGTCATTGCATTGCCGCTGCTGGTGGAGAAGACGGTTGTGGGACTGATGGTGCTGACGGCAGGGGAGTCCGGAGCTTTCAGCGAAGAAGAACTGCAGATGCTGCGGGAGGTCTCCGCCAATCTGTCGTTCGCACTGCGCTATCTGCACAAGGAACACACGGCGCGGGCGCTGGCCCATTTCGACCCATTGACGGGGCTGCCCAAACGCGCGCTGCTGTGCGAGCGGCTGGAACGATTTCTCGAGAGCAGGACCAACGAGCCGCTGGCAGTGGCTGTTTTCGACGTGCAGCAACTCAGCGTGATCAACGATTCATTCGGCCGGCATACCGGCGATCTGCTCCTGCAGCATATTGCGGACCGGCTGCGACGCTATTTCAAGGAGAGCGAACTGCTGGCGCAATTCGGCGGGGGCAGCTTTGCCGTGTGCGCCAGCGGCGGTGTGAGTGCGGCGGAATCGCTTGGCCAGCAGATCGACGTGGTCTTTGAAGAGCCGTTCGAGATCGAAGGACGTCGCATGCCCGTGATCGTGCGCTCGGGCATCGCGGTGCAGGAGGAGGGAATGCATGCGAGTACGATGATTCAGAACGCGGAAGCGGCGCTGCACCATGCCCGCGTCAGCGCGCAACGCCTGGCCCAGTACTCTCGGGACAGCCACACACAGGTCGTCGCGCGACTGGCACTGGAACACAAGCTGCGTCGCGCGCTCGAGCTCAACCAGTTCGAACTCTATTACCAGCCGAAGATGGGCCTGAAGACGCGCTGCATCGAGGGTGCCGAGGCGTTGATCCGCTGGCACGACCCGGAGACTGGCATCGTGTCGCCCGCCGACTTCCTGCCCTTGCTGGAGAGCACGGGTCTCATCGTCGACGTAGGCGACTGGGTGTTGCGCCAGGCGGCGGCCGACAGTCGTCACTGGCAACAGGCGGGTCTCGCTACGGTGCGGGTGGCGGTGAACATTTCGCCGCAGCAACTCGCGAGCCGGGATTTCGCCTACCGGTTCGAGAAGCTGATCGAGGGATGGGTCAGCGGCCGCTGCGGACTCGATATCGAAATCACCGAAGGCACGCTGCTCGAAGGGGCGGAGGCAGAAGTGGAAATGCTGGAACGCCTGCGCAGCTCCGGTGTGCGCATTGCCATCGATGATTTCGGTACCGGCTATTCATCGCTGGCACGGCTGTCCACATTACCGGTGGATACGCTGAAGATCGATCGCAGCTTCGTGAACGGCCTGGCGAACGATCGCTCAGCGCGCACCCTGGTCGAGACCATTCTGAGCATGGCACGCGCATTCAACATGGATGTTGTGGCGGAAGGCGTGGAAACCGAGCAGCAACTCAATATGCTGGGCACCCTCGGTTGCGATCAGGCGCAGGGCTACCTGATGAGCAGACCGGTGCCGCGCGATGCGTTTGCGACGCTGTTGCAGCGTGGCAATGCCCCGGTGCTGAAGCCACCGGACTGGAAAACGCAGGGATAGCGAAGCAGCGCCCTGCATCGATACGCAAGCAGGCATTCTCGCCCGTCCGACGAGCATTGCGATCCGATGAGCTGATCGATGGACGCACCACGAGGCGCGTCCACTCATCGTCAGAGTCACGCAGTTGCCCGGAGGATTTCAACCTCCCCGGACGCGACCTTCACGACGCTTCGTATCAATCCCGAAACAGCAGGGGCGCGAATTCGTGCAGACTGCGCCGCCACGTCTGAAACTCATGCGCCGTATTCGGCGACACGTAGATGACGCTGCTCTTGATACCTGCCTGCTTCAAGGCCGCGGCATTGGCGACCGGATCGACCGGCGGGCCGCCGGGCGGACCGACGTGTTTGCCCTCGAGTTCACGACTGCCGAAGGAAACGAACGCGAGTTTCACGCGCTCCCTGAAACCCGGCGTGGAATTGACGTCGTTCATGTCAAACGTGCCGCCACTGAAGAGGCCGATGTGGGAGAACGTGTCCAGATTCTTCATCGTGATCATCTTCGTTTCCATCGCGCCCATCGACAGGCCTGCCATGGCGCGATGGTTGCGATCGGCGCGCGTGCGGAAATTCGCGTCGATATAGGGAATGAGTTCGTCGAGCAGAACGGTCTGGAACGGTTTGATGTCGAAGCTGGCGAGGCCGCCAAAGCGGACGTCGTTGGTCATGCCGTAGGTCATGACGATGATGAACGGTACCGTGCGGCCCTCGGCGAGCAGATTGTCCATGATCAGGTTGGCGCGGCCCTGGTTCGGCCAGGACGTTTCATCCTCGCCCCAACCGTGCTGCAGATAGAGCACGGGATAACGCGTGTTCTGGCTTCCATCGTAACCAGGCGGCGTGTACACAAAGGCGCGACGCAGCTGCTTCGTGCTCGGCGACGGAAACAGAATCTGCTGCACGTTGCCGTGCGGCACATCGCGCAGCGCGTAGAAGTCCTGGTCGTGTGCCGGGATCTCGATGCCGCTCGAATTGTTGAAGCTCAGTGCGGCGGGATCGTGAAACTTGCCGCCGTCGACGATGACGTTGTAGTAGTGAAAGCCTTCGTCTTCGGGGCGTGCCGTCGTACCCATCCATGAGCCGTCTGCGGCCTTTGTCAGTGGCGTGCCACCGCCAAGCGTCACGCTGACGCTTTTCGCCTCTGGCGCTTCAATGCGAAAGCGTGCGTAGCGCTGAGAGTTGACCTGCGGGTACTGCTGGCCGGGCCGGTTCAGGGACGATGGCTGAAAATCTTCCAGGATCGTTTGCCCGGCGGGTTGAGCCTCCGTAACGCAAAGCGCAAAGCCGATTGCAACGGCACACAGCGCCGCCGCCCCGCGAACAGTCATGCTCAATCTCATTGTGGAGTTCCCCTGAGGGTGTCGACGGCGCAAGCCGCGCGCGATTTCAAAACTCAGACATATTAAGAGCGGATACCGAATCGACGCAAGGCGGGCGGAACCGCGACTGTGCGAAGGGAGGTCGCAACGGGCAGGCGCAACTGTCGAGCGGACCGTCGTACCTGCGTCACGCGAACCAGAACATCATCTTCGCCAGCAGAACGATGCCGATGACATGCACGAACACGCTGTAGTGAACGATGCTCGAGCGTGCGCGTGTCATGCGACCTTGCGCAACCCAGGTGACCGCCCGGATGAAATGTGCCAGCACACTGAAGGCGAGGAGGATCTTGATGGTGAGCAGCGTGCCGAAGGTGCTGTGCAGGGGATGAGCAAGCACGGCCCGGTAGTGCCACGCCATACTGAGACCGGCACCGTACAGAACCAGCAGCACCCAGGGCATGATGCGCCGGGCACGTTTACCGATGGCCTGTTCCACCGCGCGCATCGCGTCGCGATCGACGTGTCGGCGCGCGCCTTCCAGAATCAGGACTTCGAAGAATACGGCGCCCGCGAACATGAGTGCGCCGAAAAGATGCAGGGTCAGCAGGATTGAATAGTGCATCGAAGTCAGCCTGGCCTCCCGTCCGCTCTCGATCCGACCAGGATGGGCGTGTAGACGATGACGAACACCAGCCAGCTCAGCGTCCAGCCGCAGCCGGCGACGATCAGCACCTTCGGGTAATCGTGCGGCCAGACCGCGCTGCCGAATACTCGCATCAGTGCGCTGAAGATGAGCAGCACGTAGGCCATGCTGATGGCGCGCGGCGCTCGCACCGGCCGGCCAGTGTGTCCCAGTGCGGCGCGCGTCATGACTGCGAAAATCATCGTCGCGATCGCGCCTATGGTCAGCGCGTGCTGCCATTTCATCGCGAGCATCACGTCACCGTACAACCAGAGCACTTTCAGCGTGAGGCCCAGCGGCAGCCAGGCGTAGGCGACGTGCAGTATCCACAACATCGAATCGCCGCCGGTTCGCCAACTGCGCCAGCTCCACAGGCGCGCCGCGTGTGCGAGGGCCGCGAGGGTGGCGATGGCAGCACTGAGGTGACCCTGCGGTGCGATGAGATCGACGATAGCGACCGAAATCATGAGCACAATGGTCACTGTGTCCAGCCATGGACGCCTGATGACTCGGGTGTCATCGCCGCGGCGGCGCAATGCGCTGCTTGTGTGCGCCGGGACGATGCGACCGGCGATCACGGTGATCAGAATCAGAACGACATCGATCGCAAGGTTGAGCGCTGCGCCGGCGAGGTGGGCATCGACGCGATACATGCCGACCATGAAGATCGCATCGATCGCCCACAACAGACACAACACGGCAAGCAGCGGGGTATTGCGATTGGGCGAATGGAACAGCGGCGGGGTCAGAAGAGCAATGATGGCAGGCAGAAGGCTCAGTTCACCGACAGCGGTGATCCAGAAGGGCATGGCGCCGCTGCTTGCCATTGCGACGCGTCCTGAAAGCCACAGCATCGCCAGGACGCGCAATGGTCGGCCGCGGAAACCGCGCGCAGAAGTGGAACTGCGGACTGCCGTGAGCAGAAAGCCTGCGATGGCCGCCATGACAAACCCGAACAGCATTTCGTGGGCATGCCAGTACATCGCCGGCAGAGACCCGGAGACAGGCGGGCGATGAATGCCGATATGGAGCCACAGCGGTACCAGCACGGCCGCCGACAGACCGGCGAGCAGGAAGAAGGGCCGGAAGCCGTAGTTGAACAGCGCGAACCGCCAGGTTCCCATGGCTGACAATCTAGCGCCGTTGCGCAGCTCTCACCCTGATCTGGATCAACCAGCGCGCCTGTGCTGGCTGCGACTATCTGACGTGCAGATTGTTGTTGTCAGTTTTCAGTCGATCACGCCTTGCTCAGCACGTGCATGATGTCGTCAAAACTGGCTGGTTTCGCGAGGTGATGATCGAAGCCAGCCGCGCGTGCACGCTCCTTGTCCGATGCCTGCGCCCAGCCCGTGATCGCGACCAGCAATGTCCGCGAACCCCAGTCTGTGCCGCGGATGGCATTGGCTACTGCATAGCCGTCGAGCTTCGGCATGCCGATGTCGAGCAAGGCAGCATCGGGCCTGACCCGTTCTGCTTCGGCGAGCGCCGACTCGCCATCGAACGCCGTGGCTACCGTGTGGCCGGACTGCTCCAGCAGCACGCTCCAGCTCATCGCGATTTCGCGATTGTCATCGGCAACGAGGATCTTGATCGGCCTCGTGGGCGGCAGCTCCGCCTTGCGGACCGTCGCGGCCTGTTCGGACAATGAGATCAGCAGTGGCATGCTCACCGTGAACGTGCTGCCATGGCCTTTGCCCGCGCTTGCCACGTCGATGCGTCCGCCGTGGAGCTGCACCAGTCCGCGGGCCAGTGCGAGACCGATGCCCAGACCGCCGCCCGCATCATGTGAGCGCAGCTCCTGCGCAAACATATCGAAGATGCGCGGCAGCAGTCCGGCGTCAATGCCCATGCCATTGTCACGAACACTGATGACCGCGCGGTCCTGCTCGGTGGTGAGCGAGACCTCGATGACGCCGCCGGAAGGCGTGTACTTGGCGGAATTGGTCAGCAGATTGGTGACAACCTGGCTGAGCCGCACCGCATCGCCATGAACGTATGTGGAGGTGTCCGGTAGATTCAGCCGCAGTGTGTGCTCGCGACCATCGATCTGAGGACGCACGGTTTCACAGGCAGTGCGCAGGACTTCATTCAGATCCAGCGGGGCCATACGCAACTGAATGATGCCGTTGGCGATGCGCGCCATGTCGAGCAGATCGTCGAGCAGACGCGCCATGTGGTGGATCTGGCGCTGCAGGGCATCGCGCGCCATCGTGACGATTTCCGGTTTCTGTTCCGCCCGCGTCAGCAGCGCCGATGCGGCCGACAGCGCCGCGAGCGGATTGCGCAGCTCGTGGGCGAGCACGGCCAGAAATTCATCCTTGCGCTGTGCGCCTTCGCGCAGCTGCTGCTCGCTGGCGCGCAGATTGTGTTCGACCCGCAGTCGTGCGATGAGATCCGCCGCCTGTCGTCCCAGCAGATCCAGGAAACGTACTTCGCGCCCCGACAGACTCGTGCGCTTCTGCGTCCAGTACGTCGACAGCACGCCAAGCAATTTCCCGTTGCGACTCGTCAGCGGCATCGACTGGCCCGAACGCAGCCCGTGCTCCAGGTGCAACCGCAGCGTGCCGTCGGTGTCCGCGGATTCGTCGACGTCGAAATCCAGCATCGCCCGCTTGCCTGTCGCCAGCACCTTGCCGCAGGGCGAAGCAGCCGCTGCGCTCATATCCTGAAAGCGGGCCGTCAGTTCCGCAGGCATTGCGCGCACCGCTGCGAAGCTCAGGTTCTGCGTATGCTCGTTCAGCAACTGTATCGTGCCGGCATCGGCCTGCGCGATGGTCATGGCGGCAGCGAGAATCTCATTGAAGAGTGTGGCCTCATCAGATTCCGCAATCTGGCGCGCGGCAAGTTCATGCAGCAGTTGCGTGTCGCGCAGATCGGCTGCAGCAGCTCGCTCGTTGCGGCGCCGTTCCACTGCGCCATGCGTGCGCTCCGCCACTTCGCGAACCATGACCAGTTCGTCGTCGGTCCAGTGACGTGCGCTGTTGTGAGCGAGGTAGAGCAGTGCGACAGCTTTGCGCTGCTCGGTCACCGGAAAGAGCACGAAGGAACGCACGCCGTGCTCTGCAAGCATTGAGGCACGCGCGCGGGTGCGCAGGTCTGCCTGCGTGTCGTTGCAGACGATCGCGTGACCGCGATGCAGCTGATCGGGGTCGGGACCGTACTGATCGATTCGCAGCGATCGAACCGTGTCGGGCACACCCTTGCAAAACCATTCGCTGTCGCCTGACAGCAGCAGGTCCGTGGGATCGATGGCGCCATAACCGCAACATGCCACGTCGAGTGTTTCCGCGAGCAGTTGCACGGCTGCCCGGGCCACTTCCGCGGGATCGGTCAGGTCGCGGAATCGATCGCTGAGGGCGAGCAGCGTGCCGAAACGCCGTTCACGCGCACGCAGCTCCGCTTCCATACGTTTGCGTTCGGTAATGTCCCGCACCACGGAGACCGCGCCGATGATATTGCCCTGACCGTCGCGGACAGGTGCTGAGCTGACCCGTCGATGCCGCAGTTCGCCGGTGCGGGGAATGCGTACGAGTTGCTCTTCGTCGATGACGACTTTGCCGGTCAGTGCGCGCAGGGGCGGGGCTTCCGACAACGGTCGCGGCGTGCCATCCGTACGCAGCACCTCCAGGCGGGACACGATGTCCTCGAGCGGAATGCCGCTGACTGCCGAATGGTTGAACTCGCGCATCGCAGCAGGGTTCGCGTACGTGTAGCGCCGTTGCGTGTCGGTGAAGTAGACCTCTTCGGTGATGCTGTTCAGAACGGCACTGAGCCATTCCTTCTCGGCGCGATCGGCATCGGAACGTACCCGCAGATCGCGCGCGCTCTCGACTCGTGCCGTAATGTCGATGCCGGAACTGACGACCGTGTTGTCATCGACGGGAAACAGGCAGATCGAAAACTGCCGGCCGCCCACGGTCGCTTCATATCGATGCGGAGCGCGTTCCTGCAGGACTCGTGCACACAGGATGCTGAGCTGATCCGCCTGGGAGGGCAGTACTTCGGCCAACGTGCTGCCAAGCAGCGTCTCGCGCGCGCGTTCCACGAGTGCGAGAAAGTTGCTGTTGGCATCGCAGTAACGCCATTCCACGATGACCCCGGCTGCATTGCGGACGGCTTCCATGACCGCGGTGAATTCGGTCGGATGGTCGAATACAGCCCGATATCGCCGCTCCAGTGTTCCGGGCGACGCGGATCCTTCAGCGCTGTGCATGACGTCTTTCATCTCGAACGGCGTGCTTTCCGGGGACTGCAACGCGAGTGGCCTGATCCAGTTGACCGGCCCACCCGGACATTGAGCTGCCCGCGGCAGAACCGGCTGAGGCTCGCATCCATGTGATGCGGATCCTACAACACTGGCGATACGGCAGGTCCTGAAGAGCCGTTTATCGGCGAGGTGACGGACGGGTCGCGAGGAGCGTGCGTCCGCCGCCATGTCGATCGTCGTGGAAGTGCAGAAGATATGTCGCGTGATGGCGCCGCAGGAAAAGGTGCGTGATCGCGCCGTTTCCCAATCAACCATCCGTGGCCGATGGCAGGCGATGGTTTGCGCGGTCCCTGTTCAGGGAATGCCTCATCCGATGATCATGCAGAAGTCGCAAACACATCGACGCCGCGCAACCTGGCGGCGTCGAGTGTCGTTGGTCCGGAGCTGCTGAAGGTCGGTTCAGCGGGTGCGCGGCCGGCTGAACACGTAGTCGTGGTCCTGTGCACTGCGATGACATCCAAAGCAGTGCGCCTGATCCGAATCGGTGAGCTGGCCCGCCGGATCTGTACCTTCGAAGCGTTGATACCTCCAGCCGCCGGTATCGGCGTAACGATCGTCGAATCGCCGCATCACCTCGAGAAATCTGGTTGCATCCTCCAGCAGGATTCCTTCGGCAGGCCCTTCGCCTTTGTGAGTGACCACAGCCTCATCGACGATGATCGATCCCGCCGGGAACTGACCGGTCCGATAACCTTCCATCGCCAGGTCATTGGCGTAGTAATGATGAATGCCGCCGCGCTTGTCGAAGAACTGACTGGCAGGAAGTACCACGATGGAGCGCACCAGCGCCCACGATCGATAGTCGGCGGGGAAGGGCACCGGATCGGGACTGTCCGCACACAGGACTGCCGGGCTTCCGAACACCATCGTTGTCATCAACAGGCCTGCAAATCGTCGCGTCAATGTGTTCACGTCTGTTCTCCATCTCCGGGAATACAGCGCACATGGTTGACGGCGGGCGGGCCGGGCGGAACGGTGATTTGACGGGTTGGCTGCGCGTGGCCGCGAATGACGCTGCGGCATTGACGAAAGGCGGCGCCCTCGTCCTGGCCGCGTGCAGGTGGGCAGTTCGTCCCTGCAACGGCGCGGTTCGTCAAATCGGCTCATGACGCCTCCATGCGAAGACAGAAAATGTCGCATCATCGCGTCACATGAAACCCGCAGTGCGCAGGCTCTGTCTGATCTGGCTCGCATGGACGGCCGCGGGCCTGTTCTATGCAACGCAGGACGTCATGCTGCGGGCATATCGCAGCGAGGCAGTTCCCTGGCTGCCGTTGTTCGGCGGCTGGATGCTGTCCATGTACATCTGCGCTGCGTTCACGCCGACCATACTGTGGCTGGGTCGTCGCTGGCCCCTTGAACGCGGTCGGCGCCTTGCGCGCGTTCTGCTGCATTTGTTGTTCAGCGCCGTGTTTTCGGTCGTGTCGGCTGCCATCGAAGCGCCGCTGTTGCAGGCATTCGGGATTTTTCCGGCACCGCAGATGACGCTGCTCGCAGCGGTCTCGCTCCTGCTGGCGCACGGCTTTCACGGCGGCATGATCCGATACTGGGCAGTGCTGGGCCTGCAAACGGTGTTTCGCATGCACCAGGCGGCCAAGGATCGCGAACACGAAGCGCTGCAACTTGCCGTACGTTCATCGACGCTGTCGCAGCAGTTGACGGCGGCACAACTCGGCGCACTCAAGATGCAGTTGCAGCCGCATTTTCTTTTCAACACGCTCGGCGCCATCATGGTGCTGACGCAGCAGGGCAAGACGCGCGAGGCAGCGGCCATGCTGGGGCGTCTCAGCGATCTGCTGCATCTCACACTGGAAGATGTCGATGCTCAGGAGGTGACGCTCGGGCGTGAGCTCGATTTCCTGCGCATCTACCTCTCCATCGAGCAGGCCCGATTCGAAGATCGGTTGCGTGTGGAGATTCGTTCGGTCGGGGAACTCGACGGCGCACTGGTTCCACACATGGTTCTGCAGCCACTGGTCGAGAATGCGGTCCGGCATGGGCTGGGGCGCAGCGAGGATCCGGTGTTGATCGAAGTCGCCGCGCAGCGTTCTGGTAGCCAGTTGACGATCACGGTAACCGATGACGGTCCTGGCAACCCTTCAGCGTCGTTCGAGGGTGCAGGGATCGGCCTTGCCAATATCCGCAACCGGCTGAAATACCTGTATGGCGAGCGTGCGGCACTGCATGCCACCAATATCAGCCCGCACGGCGTATGCGTGACGATGCTGCTGCCGTTTCATACGGAGCTGTCAGAGAGCGTCGATGACGAATCCGAAGATTCTCATAGTGGACGATGAGCGGCTCGCGCGTGAGGGCATGCGTCTGCTGCTCGGCAGGCAGCCGGGCGCGCATGACATTCTCGAAGCACCCAACGGCAGACAGGCAGTAGCGATGATCCGGGCGGAGCGACCCGACCTGGTACTGCTGGATGTGCGTATACCGGGCATGAACGGCTTCGATGTCGTGGACGCAGTGGGTGCGGCCGCCATGCCTGCCGTCATTTTCGTCACCGCCCATGATCGCTATGCCATTCGTGCGTTCGAAGTCAGCGCGATCGACTATCTGCTGAAACCCGTCACACAGGAGCGCTTCGATGTTGCCTTCGTCAAGGCAATGCAGCGTCTGCGCACAGCACCCGCGGAGGAGTCGGCGCAACGCGTGCTGGCGATGCTCCAGGCCATCGCGCGACCGCCGCGCCATCTCGAACGCTTTGCCGTGCGCAGCGGCGAGCGAACGATTTTTGTGCCGGCAGACGCTGTCGATCGCATCGAGGCCATGCAGAATTACGTCCGGCTCCACGTCGGCGAGTCGATACACGTGATTCACGTGACGATGAACGTGCTGCAGTCATCGCTGGATCCGGCGCGCTTTCTGCGAATTCATCGCTCGCACATCGTCAACATCGCGCGCATCGCGCAGCTGTGGTCCCTCTCCCGCGGGCAGTACCTGATCGAACTGTCAAACGGTGAGCGCCTGCAAACGGGTCGCACTTACGGTGACACGATCCGCAGCACGCTGACGAATCCGTTCTGATCGCGTCGCTGGCACCGCTGCGAACGAAGTTTGCCGACAGAGCCTGCGTGACCGTGCGTCGCGGGATTCAGTGCCCGTCCTATGTCCACACCCGCGGGCACATTTCAATATGAGTCGTCCGCCTTTTCTCCGCGCACGCTCCCATGCAAAAGAATGTCTCCGGCAAATCCCGCAACTCGCAACAATGGTTTGTGGGCGAAGACGAGGATTCGGCCGCCAGCCCGTCGTACTTCGAATGGCGTGAACAGACCGTGCGCATGCCGGCGATACCCGTGACCAACCGTGCCGTCCGGCAGGGTCCCTTCATTCGCCTGCTGCGACGGATTACCGGCAGGGACTGACGGAGGGCATACAGGTTTGCCGCACCCGTCGTGCTGCAGTCGGTGATAAAGAGCAGAGATGGCGCCCCCGGCCGGAGTTGAACCGACGACCTACCGCTTAGGAGGCGGTCGCTCTATCCACTGAGCTACGGGGGCGGTGACCGGCAGGAAATTGGTGGAGCTGAGGGGGATCGAACCCCTGACCTCCTCATTGCGAACGAGGCGCTCTCCCAGCTGAGCTACAGCCCCACCGATGCAAGAGGGCGCGAATTGTAGCATTGCAAGGTCACCAGACAAGCTGGCCGGACAACTTTCCGCGGGCCTTCCATGCGACCTGACGACCAACCGGTCTCTCAGGAATCCAGGACCTTGGCTGCCGACTGATGAATGGCTGCGAGCGCAGAATGGCGCAGCTCCCGTTCCGTCGAGATCAGATAGAACTCGGTCTCAATTCCATTCACGCGACCCAGCGTCAGCAGTCCGGATTCGCTGCGGTATTGATCTTCCAGCACATCGGGTACAGGCGCCACACCGGTGCCGGCGGCGGCGAATTCGCGCAGCAATGCGTAGTCCTCGAGTTCGGCGACCAGAACGGGGCGAACCCGATGACGTTCGAGCCATTGATCCAGCGCACGACGGATCGCCGTATCGGTCGTCGGTAACAATATTGGTGCGCCATGCAGAGAACGCGGGAAGCGCTTGCGCAACTTGCGTCCCAGCGCCGGCGCCGCCATCCATGACTGGCCGCAGCTGCCGAGCCGATGGTTGTAAAGCTGCTGACCGAGCGTCGGAGTCACCGGAGAATCGGAAATGACTGCGTCGAGTTCGTGCGCCCGCAGCGCATTGACGAGGTGGTCGAGCGTACCTTCACGACAGATGAGCTGAATGTTAGCGACCGCGTCGAATGCGGCGCCCAGCAGGCGCTGCACGATCGATTTCGGAACCACATCGTCCACACCCACGACCAGCCGCACCGGGCGCGAGGTCGGTCGCTGCGCCACAGCATTCACCAGATCGTTGCCGAGACGGAAGATTTCGTCGGCGTAGGAAAAGACCAGCCGTCCCATGGCGGTGGGCACGAGCGTGCGGCCCGATTTCACCAGCAGCTTCTCGCCCAACCGTTGTTCGAACGTGCGCAGCTGGGCACTCACCGTCGGAGCCGAGAGTGACAACTCCTCACAGGCCGCCGTGAGGCTGCCGGTACGCACCACAGCCCAGAAATACAGCAGGTGCTGATAGTTGAGGCGTCGGACGGGCGCTTTCATTGCTTCGTTCCTGTGGAAGTGTTCGCGAGAATAATTCTAATGGAGCGAACAATAGGTTTCAGTTAAAACATGTGCATCCCGCGTTTGCAGCGGCGATGCCCAGTGGCCGACCGGTTCCGGCCCGCAAGCGAGGCCAGGGCGGGCCTACCCAGTAGTGGAGGAACAGACGTGAGCAGACGAATCATTCTCAGCAAGACAGACGTGGCGCGGCTGCGCAAAATCCTGTCGGAGGAAGCGCGTTCGGCCATCCGCGATCTGGACCATCTGGCCGCGCTGGGTGAGGAAATTGATCTCGCCCACATCGTGGAGGGTTCGGCGCTACCGCACGACGCGGTCACGCTGAATGCCATCGTGCGTGTGGTCGACATCGAGACGAACGCAACGCAGGAATACACGCTGGTTTCACCGGCGCAGGCCGATATGGCGGCGCGCCGACTGTCCGTGACTGCACCGCTGGGGGTGGCCCTGCTTGGCTATCGCTGCGGCGATGAAGTGACCTGGGAAATGCCGGGCGGCACACGCAGGTTGCGCATCGAATCAGTCTCGCAACCGTCCGATCAGGTCGTGAACATCAGGCCGCTGCCGCCGGCGGCATGACCTGACGAATCCATCGTGCCCATGTCCGCGGGCACGATTCGCATGCGCACGCACCGCTGACGGATCGCTCCTGCTGTAGGGCATGGCGATCCTTCGGCCGGTGCGTGCGACCCATCTGGTGCCTTGTTGCGCCGCGCAGGGTTGCGCGGCATCCGGAGCGTATCGTCGTGATGCCATCACGCTGGAAGCTCGTTACCTACGGGCTGATCATTTTCATGGGCTTCCTGTTTGCGTTGCCCAACGTCCTGACGCCCGCGCAGCGCGCGGCGCTGCCCGCGTGGCTGCCGCATGAGGCAGTCGCGCTCGGGCTGGACCTGCGTGGCGGCGCTCACCTCGTGCTGGAAATCGATGCGGCGGCATTGCGCCGCGACATGACCGATTCGATTCTCGAAGACGTGAAGCAGCAGCTGCAGCAGGCGCGCGTCGGCGGCGTGCGGGTCGCGGCGGAAGATGGGGCGGTGACGCTGCGTGCCACCGACCGCGAACAGCTTGTGGCAGCGGAACGGTTGTTGCGTGCCGATGCCCAGACATTTCAGATCGAGCGAACCCCGGACAGCGCGCTGCGGATAGTGCTGTCCGATGCTGCTGTCGTCGAGCGCGAACGCAGTGCGATCGAGCAGAGCATCGAGATCGTGCGTCGTCGCATCGACGCCGTTGGGGTGGCGGAACCCACCGTGCAGCAGCTCGGCTCTCAGCGCATTCTGGTGCAGTTGCCGGGCGTACAGGATCCGAAGGAGATCCGCACACTGCTCGGCAGCACCGCCAAGCTGACTTTCCATCGCGTGCGATCCGATGCAATGGCGTCCACCGTGGCGCCGCCCGGGCATATGCGTCTGCCCGACATGTCGAATGGCAGCTATTACATCGTCGAACGCCGGCCGATGTTGCAGGGTGAGCGACTGGTTCAGGCCGGCGCCGGATTCGATTCGCTCGAAGGCGGTCCGGTGGTCTCGTTCCGTTTCGATGACCTGGGCGCGCGCATCTTCGCGGGTATCACCACCCAGAACGTGGGTCAGCGCTTCGCCATCGTGCTCGACGGCAAGGTGCTTAGTGCACCGGTCATTCGCGAGCCCATCACCGGCGGTGCCGGCCAGATTTCAGGAACCTTTACATCGGCGGAAGCTTCGTCGCTGGCAGCGCTGCTGCGCGCCGGTGCTTTGCCCGTGCCGCTGCAGATCATCGAAGAGCGCACGGTGGGCCCCGACCTGGGCAGCGATGCCATCCGGCTCGGCGCGCTCACGGGCGTGATCGGGTTGCTTTTCGTGCTGGGTTTCATGACCGTGCTGTACGGTGCGTGGGGCATCGTCGCCAACCTGGCGCTCGTCATCAACGTGACCCTGACCCTCGCCGCCCTGACGTTGCTGGGGGCCACGCTCACGCTGCCGGGTATTGCCGGTATCGTGCTCGGCATCGGCCTGGCGGTCGATGCCAACGTGCTCATCAACGAACGCATCCGCGAGGAAACGCATGCCGGCAAGGGTGCCTTCGCGGCGTTCGAGCTCGGTTTCAAGCGCGCCTATGCAACCATCGTCGATTCCAAC
>DASTRD010000174.1:0-6899 GCA_035761425.1 Povalibacter sp. | reverse complement strand
TTGCCGGGCACGCCGACCGACGCTGGAATCATCTGGGCGGATGCGTTGAAAGCGCTGCAGCCCAGGACTGCGAATGCGAAGAACGACGCGACGGCGCGAGCGCGCCAGGACTGTGATGACATGATCTGTCTCCCTGATTCGTCGGATTCAGCGGCGGCCAGTGAGGGAAGCTAATCGAGAAACTTCTCTGCTTCTCGAGAATACGTATGCAGCGTTTTGCCGCAGACTTGTCAACGGCAGACAGCGCCACCCGGAACGCAGAGGGATTGGTCGCAAGAAGTGCAAGGAGGAAAGACCTGACAGCGCAATGATCGGCCGAAGCGAGCGCGGGGAAATCAAGTCCGTACCTTTTTCTTGCAGGTCAGGCTTCAGCCGGTCGCCAGCGGTCTTCTTTGCATACGTATTCAGGCAGCCCTTTGCGGCATTGCGCTGCTATTGTTCGCGGCACACGAACATTCGACGGGTCGGGGGATACCGGATGCTCCATCAACTGCAGCGGGCGGCGCTTGCCTGCGCACTCTGTCTTTTTCTGACGCTGGCTGCCGGCCGGATCTCCTGCGCAGCCGAGCCTGCCGATGCGCGACCGTCCGCACGCCCCAGTCCCCAGTGGCTGCACGATGCCGTCATTTACGAAGTGTTCCCGCGCGCGTTCTCACCGAGCGGAGACTTCAAAGGTGTGACGGCCCAGCTCGATCGCCTCAAGGCATTGGGGGTGACCGTGATCTGGCTGATGCCGATTCATCCCATGGGCAGACTGAAGGCGAAAGGCACACTGGGCAGCCCGTATGCCGTGCGTGACTACGATGCCATCGATTCTGCCTATGGCACACCCGACGACCTGAAGCAGCTCGTAGCCGCGGCTCACAAGCGGGACATGAAGGTGTTCATCGACATCGTTGCCAACCACACGTCGTGGGATTCCGTACTGATGAAGCATCCAGACTGGTACAAGCACGACGCCAGCGGCCGCATCGTTCCGCCGAATCCGGACTGGGTGGATGTCGCACAGCTCAATTATTCCAATCCCGGCCTGCGCCAGTACATGAGCGAGATGCTGGTGCGCTGGTTGCGCGATTATCAACTCGACGGCTTCCGCTGCGACTATGCCAGCGGAGTGCCGCGGGATTTCTGGGAGTCCGTGCGCCCGCAGCTGGACCGTGTGCGGCCAGGTCTCGCATTCCTGGCCGAGGCCGACGATCCGATGCTGTTGCGCAGTGCGTTCGATATCGATTACGCGTGGGCGTTCTACCACGCAGTGAACGACGCCATCACCGGGCAGGCACCGGCGTCCGTAGTACGCATGACGTGGCAGCGGGATGCGCAGGAGTATCCGCGCGGCGCGCTGCGCCTGCGCTTCTCGGACAATCACGATCAATTACGTACGACGGCGCAAGCCGGTCTGCCCGCGGCGCTGGCTGCCTCAGCCCTGATGTTCACCCTGGATGGTGTGCCACTGCTCTACAACGGCATGGAAGTGGGCGACACGAGCGAATCGGCGGCGCCCGCATTGTTCGAGCGCGTCCCCATTCAATGGAACATGGCAGAACGTCGTCCGGGCATCGAAGCCTTTTATCGATCGCTGGCCTCGCTGCGCCGGGAACATCCGGCGCTCACCCACGGTGCTGTGAACTGGCTGCGAAACGCAGATGAGCAGCGTGTCGTGAGCTTCGAACGCGTCGCAGGCGATGAGACGCTCGTCGTCGTGATCAATCTGTCGTCATCGCCGTTCGCCGGCGTCGTGAACGCTGGCGCGGGCACATTCCGGGACATTACACCCCGCAGGCAGACGATCGCCGCGGATTCATCCGATTTCAGTGATGTGCGACGCGCCGCCAGTCTGCCCTCGGTATTTCTCGCGCCCTGGGAGTTCCGTGTGTTCGCGCGGGAGACTCAATGATCCGCAGGCGCACTGCTCTCACCGGAACAAGGAGCGCGGTTCGTGCCGGCGGGCGCTGGCGCCGCATATCGCTTCTGGCAGCGTTGCTGCTGTCGGGCGTGAGCCTGGCGCACGCGCAGACGTTCCGCGAGCGCCTGCCCGAAGATGAAGTCATCTATTTCCTGCTGCCCGATCGGTTCGAGAACGGCGATGACAGCAACGATCGCGGTGGGCTGAAGGGCGATCGACTGCGCACCGGATACGATCCCACGCACAAGGGTTTCTATCACGGTGGCGATCTCAAGGGGCTCACTGCGCGGCTGGATTACATCCAGGCGCTGGGCGCCACTGCGATCTGGCTCGGACCCATCTATCGCAACAAGCCGGTGCAGGGGCCGCAGGGGCATGAGACCGCGGGCTACCACGGGTACTGGATCACCGATTTCACCCGCGTGGATCCGCATTTCGGCACCAACGACGATCTCAGGGCATTCATCGCCGCCTCGCACGCCCGCGGCATGAAGGTGTATCTCGACATCATCACCAATCACACCGCCGATGTGATCCGCTATCGCGAATGCGATGACTGCGCGTTTCGCTCGCCGGCGGATTTTCCGTGGACGCGGCGCGGGGGCCCTGACGGTGCGGTCATCAACGAAGGGTTCCTGGGTGAGCACGTCACGACCGCCGAGAACTTCGCAAGACTGAAGCGCTCCGACTATGCCTACACGCCGTACGTGCCGAAGGACGAAGCAACTATCAAAGTACCGGCGTGGCTGAACGACCCGATCTGGTATCACAACCGCGGCAACACCACGTTCAAGGGTGACACCACGACGCTCGGCGACTTTGTCGGCCTCGACGATCTCATGACGGAAAATCCGCGCGTGGTGCAGGGATTCATCGATATCTACGGGCACTGGATCGACGAGTTCGGTATCGACGGCTTTCGCATCGATACGGCAAAGCATGTGAATCCCGAATTCTGGCAGGCATTCGTGCCCACCATGATCGAACGCGCGAAGGCACGCGGCATTCCGCACTTCCATATTTTCGGCGAAGTGTTCACGGATACCGCAGACCCGGCGTCGCTCGCGATACACACACGCATCGACAGGTTGCCCTCCGTGCTCGATTTCGCCTTCCGCGCTGCGACGATCCGGACGGTCGCTGGCGATGCACCGACGGAGGTATTGGCGCAGCTGTTCAATGCCGACGTGCTTTACGAAGGCGGGTCGCACACTGCGCTCACACTGCCGACATTCGTCAGCAATCACGACGTCGGCCGCTTTGCCTGGTTTGCGCGCAGGACGTTTCCGCAGGCAAGCGATGAGGAGATCATGAAGCGCGTCCTGCTGGCACATGCCATGATGTTCACGCTGCGTGGCGTCCCCGTGATCTATGCGGGCGACGAGCAGGGCTTTACGGGCGATGGCGGCGACCAGGATGCGCGCGAGGACATGTTTGCCAGTCAGGTCGATTCCTACAACGACAACAGGCTGCTCGGTTCTTCGCACACGACGGCTCAGAGCAACTTCGACACGTCGCATCCGATCTTCAAGGCGATTGCCGAGCTGGCGCGACTGCGGCATGAGCAGACGGCACTGCGGCGTGGTGTGCAGATCATCCGCAACTATCGTGACGTGCCGGGACTGTTTGCCGTCTCACGCCTCGATGAGCAGACGGGCAGGGAAATCGTCGTTGCCTTCAACACCTCGAATACGCCGTTGCATGCCAATGTGGAAATCGATCCACGTACCAGGGCATTCACGTCCCTGCATGGGCAGTGCACGTCGGCACCGGCGGCGCCCGGCAGCTATCCGGTGAAGCTCGGCGCGCTCGACTACGTCATCTGCGCCGCATCGTCATTGTGATTTCGTCAGCGCGTCAACCGGACATCGTGATGACTCATAAGCCGCAACTGGGTTTCTGGCAGATCTGGAACATGTGCTTCGGCTTTCTGGGTATCCAGTTCGGCTTCGCGCTGCAGAACGCGAATGTCAGCCGGATCTTCCAGACGCTGGGCGCGAGCGTCGATGACATTCCCGCACTGTGGATTGCCGCGCCACTGACGGGGCTGATCGTGCAGCCCATTGTCGGCTACTACTCCGACCGGACCTGGAATCGCCTGGGTCGCCGCAGACCCTATTTTCTTGCCGGCGCACTGCTGACCACACTCGCCCTGTTTGCCATGCCGAATTCGCCGTCTCTGTGGGTCGCCGCCGGGCTGCTGTGGATTCTGGATGCCTCGCTCAACGTATCCATGGAACCGTTTCGTGCATTCGTCGGCGATCAACTCTCGCCCCGGCAGCGGCCCGCCGGCTATGCCATGCAGAGTTTTTTCATCGGTGCGGGCGCCGTCATTGCCAGCCTGCTGCCGTGGCTGCTGGCCACCTTCGGTGTGTCAAACAGCGCCGCCGACGGCGGTATTCCCGATACGGTCAGATACGCGTTCTACGCGGGAGGCGCCATTCTTTTCCTGGCGGTGGGATGGACCATCCTCAGCACGCGCGAGTACCCGCCTGCGCAGTTGCAGGCGTTCGACGATGCCGGCACCGCGAGCGAAGGTTCGGTGGATGCTCGGCGTGCACGTCGCGATGGATGCATCTGGCTGCTCGCCGGTATCGTTGCGCTGATCGGGATTCATGGCTGGGCGCTGGAAGGCGAGCTGTACCTGCTGGCGGCGGGGCTCATCGCATATGGCGTGGCACTGCTGCTGCTCAGTGTCATGCGCCGTCGCAACGCGTTCACGGCCATCATGATCGATCTCCACGAAATGCCCGAGGCCATGCGCCGCCTTGCGCTCGTGCAGTTCTTTTCCTGGTTCGCGCTGTTCTCGATGTGGATTTACACCACGGCAGTCGTCACACAGGTTCACTTCGGTGCGACCGACACACAATCGCTGCGCTACAACGAAGGTGCGAACTGGGTTGGCGTGCTGTTTGCAGCCTACAGCGGCTTTGCAGCGGTCGCCGCCATTGTCATTCCGCTGATGGTCCGTCGCTTCGGGTTGCGCGTAAGCCACCTGGTCAATCTGTGGATCGGCGCAGCCGGCCTGGCATCCTTCGCGCTGATTCGCGATCCGCAGTGGCTGCTGGCCTCCATGGCAGGTGTCGGCTTTGCCTGGGCGTCCATCGTGTCTCTGCCGTATGCGTTGCTCTCCAACAATGTGCCTGCCGCCAAGATGGGCGTGTACATGGGCATCTTCAATTTCTTCATCGTGATCCCGCAGTTGCTGGCCGCCAGCGTTCTGGGCTTTCTCCTGCACCGCTTCGCGAGCGGACAGCCGATCTACGCCCTGCTCATCGGCGGCATGAGCTGGTTCATCGCGGGCCTTGCAGTGTTGCGCGTGGCCAATCCGGTTGCACATGCGCGCGCCGCCGAAGATTCGGTCTGAGCAGGATTGGTCTTGCGGGTGAAGCCCGGTCCTTCCGCACAAGCGGCTTGCGATGGGCCTGGATGTGGGCGAGCATTGGGCACCATGAAAAAACATAACCTTGCCCTGATCCTTGCCGGTGCAGCAGTCATGCAGATCGCTTCCGCCGCCGATGAACTTCCGCCGCCCGAGGCCACCGAATACTGGGAGCCTGTGCCTGCGGTGGTGTCGGCGCCGCCGAACGGAACGCCGAGCGATGCCATCGTGCTGTTCAATGGCAAGAACCTGGATGCGTGGCAGCCGGAACGCGCCGGAGCGCCGCTGTGGAAGATTCAGGACAATGCTGTCGTCATCACGCCCAACAAGGAACCTTCCGGCATGATGACGAAGCAGGCTTTCGGCGATGTGCAGCTTCACATCGAGTTTCGTACGCCGGCCCAAGTGGAAGGGGAAGGGCAGGGTCGCGGCAACAGTGGCGTCTTTTTCATGGGACTCTACGAACTGCAGGTCATGGACTCATGGAAGAACCCGACCTATGTGAATGGCCAGGCCGGATCGGTCTACAAGCAGCATCCACCGCTGGTAAATGCCAGCCGCGCGCCGGGCGAATGGCAGACGTATGACGCGGTGTTCATTGCCCCGAGGTTTGCTGCCGATGGCAGCCTGATCAGTCCGGCGCGGCTCACTGCGTTTCACAACGGCGTGCTGATCCAGCACGATGTGGTGCTGAGCGGACCGACCGAGTATCGCGGTCAGCCCAAGTACAAGGCGCACGCGGCCAAGCTGCCGCTGCTCTTGCAGGATCACCACAACCCGGTCGCTTACCGCAACATCTGGATCCGGGAGCTGACGCTGCCTGCGCAATGATCCGGCTAGCGGTCTGACCAGACCGCCAGTTCGTTGCCGGCGGGATCGATGAAGTGGCAACGTCGGCCGCCGGGAAACGAAAAGATTTCGCGGCTGATGGTGCCGCCTGCGGCCACGGTCCCACGACGCGCAGCTTCCAGGTCTGTCGAATAGATGACGACCAGGGGCTGCGTGGCGCGATGGGCGCCGTCCGCATTGAAGCCACATCCCAGTTGGCTGTCGGCAGTGTCGATGTAGTCCTCGCCCCATTCCTTGAATTGCCAGCCGAAGACCGATCCGTAGAACTGGCGCACGCTCGCGATCTGCGGCACCGCCGCGACGGGAAATTCCACGAAGTCGATGGTGTGGTTGCGTTTGCTCATCTCTCAGGCTCCATCGGATTGCGTTTGCGATCCTGCCCGAGTGTTTTTGCAAGCAGGTGCACGCACTCGAGCATCACGAGCGTCGCAGCCGACACCTCGAGCAGAATCGTGGCGTGCATGTCGATGGTGTGCGCGGAAAACGGCGCCACGACGTAGTGTCCGAGGCTGTCGAGGCCGCAGGCCGCATATACGGCAATGAGCAGCAATCCGAAGCGTGTCCGGCCCGATCGAACCAGTCCCCATCCGCAGGCGCCCAGACAGGTCATGAGCGCCCATCCGACGTAGACGTCCAGTCGTGTCCACGACGCCGGCAAGCCGGGATAGCGCTGAAGAAGTTCGGCGTTGTGGATGAAGTGAATCAGGCTGGCGGCCAGATAGAACACCATCAGTGCCGTCAGCAACGACATGTCGCTGGCAC